>JAIMBC010000035.1 GCA_023511675.1 Pirellulales bacterium | reverse complement strand
GTACGCAGCCGCTGGCCCCGGGTACGCCGCACCACGCGCCGCGTGCCCGCCGGGTGATCTTCCTGTTCATGCAAGGCGGCCCCAGCCAGGTGGACACGTTCGACTACAAGCCGTGCCTGGCCGAGCAAGACGGCAAGACGCTGGCGTTTGATGACGCCCGGCAGATTGCCAACACGGGCATGCGCGGCAGTTCGCACCGGGTGATGCAATCTCCGTGGCAGTTTCGTCGGCATGGCGAGTGCGGACGTTGGGTCTCGGAGTTGTTTCCGCACCTGGCCAGTTACGTGGACGATTTGTGCTTCATCCACTCGATGCACACCGAGGGGGTTGCGCATGGCCCGGCCACATTGTTCTTGCACTGCGGGGCCGCCAATTTCATCCGTCCTTCAATCGGCTCGTGGGTCTTGTACGGGCTGGGATCCGAGAATGAAAACCTGCCGGGTTTTATCTCTATCGGCCCGTCGCCTGGAAATGGGGGGCCGCGCAATTATGGGGCCGCGTTCCTGCCTGCCGTCTGCCAGGGTACAGCGCTGGGCAAGGCGGGAGAGTCTGCCCCCATCCGCATCAGCAACCTCTCCGGCCCAGAGTCGAACGTGGCGGAGCGCCGCCGCAGGCTTGATTTGCTCCAGACGCTCAACCGCCAGCAGCTTGCGCATCGTCCTGGCGACGCGGAGCTGGAGGCGGTGATCGCGTCGTACGAACTTGCCTGGCGGATGCAGCTCCACGCGCCTGAAGTGTTCGACCTGACAACCGAGAGTGCGGCCACGCTGCGGGCATACGGGCTGGAAGACCCCGCGACAGCCGACTTTGGCCGCAAGTGCCTGCTGGCAAGGCGGCTGGCCGAGTCTGGCGTGCGCTACGTGCAGGTAACCTATGGCGACGCGTCGGCCAATCCGGCGTGGGACCAGCACTCCAATCTCCCCAAGCATGCCGACCATGCACTCGCGGTCGACCGGCCGATAGCCGCTCTGCTGGCAGACCTGAAGCAGCGCGGCTTGCTCGAAGACACACTGGTGTGGTGGGGGGGCGAGTTTGGCCGCACCCCGTATGCCGAAAAGAATGGCACGGGTCGGGACCACAACCCCGGCGGCTTTACCATGTGGCTGGCCGGCGGCGGCGTGAAAGCAGCAACCGCATACGGGGCCACCGACGAGTTCGGCCACCTCGCCGTGGAGAACCGGGTACACATGCACGACCTGCACGCCACGATCTTGCACCTGCTGGGGCTAGACCACACGCGGCTCACCTACCGCTACGCCGGCCGCGACTTTCGGCTGACCGATGTGCACGGCCGCGTGGTGCACGAGTTGCTGAGCGGCTGACCCGCCTCCCGTGCGTTCTCCCCTTGTAGGGGGCGGCTGGAGGGCAAGCCCTGGCTAATCGAGCGGAATACCGGACCACTACCTCTCACCGGCTGTTAGGCGGGTGAACCGGCCCCTCTCCTGCCTTCCCCCTTTACAGAGGGTGGCCGAGCGTGTGTAGTCGCTGTTCCGCCGGCAGGTCTGCTTTCCCCCTTTTCGGGGATCTTCAGAGGGGGGCCTCGTCACGGGGCCCTCACTCCTTGCTCCTACGTCCCTCACGCCCGCCGCTTGCCGCGCATGACGGGTACTACGGCTTCGGCAAAGCATACGCGTCCTCGCATGGCGTGGCGGACTCATGGCCTCCCCTGAGCCTCCCTTGTTAAGGGGGGGAAGGGCCCTCCCCGGGGCACAGGCCGGCGGCGGCAAGCTGCCTGCTGTACGCAAACAGAGCCGGCACCCCCCCCGTGTGGATGAAGATCACGGGACCTTCTGCCGCCAGCCGGCCTTGGCGCGCGTCGTCGATCAGGGCCGCAAGCGCCTTGGCGGTATACACGGGATCCAGCAGGATGCCCTCGCACCGCGCAGCAAGGGCCAGCGCCTCGTTGCCGCCCTCCGATGGCTGGCCATAGCCGGGGCCGATGTAGTCGAGCGTGCTGTCCACATCCTCAGGCCTGATATGTACCTCAAGCCCCAGAAGTGCTGCCGCCTCGTTGGCGATGTGAGAAATGTCTGTCCGGTGGTCCCACGGCCAGGCGATCGGGGCAACGAGCCGAACGGGCGCATCCAGCCCCAGGGCCTCTCGGGCCAGGATCAGGCCGGCTCCTGTGGAGCCGGCTGAAGAACAGTACACGGCGTGGGGTTTGAGACCGCGGGCAGCAAGCTGTTCCACAATCTCAATGAAGCACAGCACATAACTGACGGCCGCGCGTGGCTTGACGATGGAGTTGACCCAACTGTACACGCGGCGGCCCTGCGTGCGATAGCGCGCGGCTGCCGCATCGACCGCGTCAAAGAGCGCCGGGCCCAGCGGTACATCCACGAACTCGACGCTGGCGCCCACCAGGTAGTCGAGCAGCAGATTACCCTGCGGCGCCGTATCCTGTCCGACCCGGCTGAGCACCAAATGGCAGCCCAGTCCGAGCCGCGCGCAGGCGGCTGCCGTCTGCCGGCAGTTATTCGATTGCACGCCGGCACCCCACACGAGCATTTCTGCACCTTGGGCCAGGGCATGGGCCAGCAGATGCTCATTGTGGCGGGTCTTGTTGCCTCCGCAGGCCAGGCCGGTGCAGTCGTCGCGTTTGACGAACACGCGCGTACCCAGTGCGGCACTGAGCCGCGGTGCCTCGTCCAGCGGAGTCGGCAGGTGCGCTAGCGGCACGCGCGGCAAGCGATCCACCGCCTGCCGCAGTTCGCTCAGAGAGTACACGTGCGGTTCCTCGGCTGCCGGGCTATGCCGGGGGCATCACGTGAGCGCCGGGCGTAACCTCCTTGATGTTTGGCTTGGGGTCAAATTCCACATCGCCGAATGCCCAGGCCAGAGCGCCTAGCAGAATCTGCTGGAAGGTGGGGTTGGTCCACACATCCTCACGGTGGCCCATGGAGGTGTAGAACACCCGCCCTTGCTCGTGGCGGCGTGCCCACGTGGCAGGGTAAGGAGGCCGCTGGTAGTCCTTCCCATTCATCCCCTGCGTGTCCTGCACCAGTATCACATGCAGATCGTCGGGAAAGTTCTTCAGCGAGTACCACTCGTCGTTGATCTCGAAGGCCTCTCCCAGACCGCGCAGACCGGGAAAATCAGCAGAGGCCACCACCTGCCGTGCCACCTGCTGCGGCCCATGGCTGATGAATTCTCCCCCCAGCATGGCGATATAGGGATCTCGCTCCGACTGCTCCTCGCGCGCCGGTCCCGGCGAATGAAAGGTGTCTGAGGCACAGTGCGAGCCCAGGAAACCCTTGCCGCCGGCCACGGCCGCCAGCAGCCGTTCCTTGCCCCTGGCAGACATGGGAGGCTGCCGATCGGTGCCTGGCTGCGTCAGATCGCCGGTCGTGTAGAAGAAGTAGGCATCATAGGCATCCAGGTCGCTGTCGAACACGCGGCCATCCTTGGTGCATTCCACGTCGAAGCCGTGCTGGGCAGCCAGTTCGGTGATCACGCGCTCGATGTGGGAGAGGGCATCCCCTTCCCGCCGGCATGCAGGATGCTCAAAGCCTGCGCTTTTGGTAAAGAACAGCAGCTTGCGCCGCACCTTGCTCTTGCCCAGCAGCTCATGGGCACCCAGCCAGCTCAGTGCCCAGGCAGCCCCTCCGGCCGCCAATACTTCTCGTCGCTTCATAGCTTGCTCCTTGATGGACTCCGCTCCAGCATAGCTTGTCTGCACCCGGCTGCAACCACGCCACCGACCATGTCTCTCAACGGGAGCAGCGGCGAGCCGGCTTGTGCACTGCGACCGCGGCAGGCCCGCTGCCACAAAGCGGCGGCCCTTTTCCGCAAAGGGCCCGCGGGCGTTGACTTGCTCGAAACCGGCCTACTACCCTGCTGAGCATGTTGCTGTTCAAGAAACGATTTCTGGCGGCCATTCGTGCAGGAACGAAGACCCAGACCATCAGGCTCTGGAAATATCGCCGCATGCGCGCAGGGCAACGCAGTTATATCCCAGGGGCAGGCTACATCCGAATCGACCGTGTGACAGAGGTCCAGATCCCGGACCTGACCGATGAAGACGCCGTGAAAGACGGCTTTGCCTCGGCGCGCGAACTGCGTGATGAGCTGGCACGGCTGTACGAAGCGAAGTTGGCCAGCGGCTACCGGGCATATCGGGTGGAGTTCACGCTGATCGCCCCCCCGCCGCGCAAGGAAAAGCGCGGCGAACAGGCCGCGGGCTAGCGATCCGACCTCGCAGTCCGACGGCCTCTTCTGGACGCATCGCCGGAGTGCGGCCTGCGGCGAGGGGCCAGCGCCGCGGGGCGGCTCTCGGTTGACCGGCGGAGGCGGTAGAATGGGCCGGCACCGCACCGAGGAGGACTACGGATGTTGACTGCAGCCAGTCGGAGCCGGGATTTCCCCAGCCTGCACGGCATGGCGTACCTGAACACCGCGGCCGAGGGCATTCCGCCCACGTGCGTACGTGATGCCCTGCTGCAATACTTTGCCGACAAGCAACGGGGAATGGATGGCCGCCAGGCCCACGCAGCGCAGTGGCAGGCAGTGCGGGAGTTGGCCGGCCAACTGTACGGCATCTCTGCCGAAGAGATCAGCATCTGTTCCTGCACGTCGGAAGCGTACAACCTGGCCGCGATGGCCCTGCGGCTGCGCGAAGGGGATGAAGTCGTGATTAATGACCTCGACTTTCCCGCTGGGGCCACGCCCTGGTTGCAGGAGAGCTGCCCGGCTGTCGTCAAGCTCTGGCGGCACCGGCAGGGTGCCCTGCGCATCGAAGACCTGGTACCCCTGCTGGGACCTCGCACCCGCCTGGTCACCGCGTCGCTGGTGAGCTTCTACAACGGTTACATGTTGTCTGTGCCGCAATTGCTGGAGACCGCGCGGAGGCATTCGCCTGCGCTGGTAGCGCTGGACGTGACCCAAGCCCTCGGCCGCGTGCCGCTGGAGGTGCGCGGCGCTGACCTGATCGTCAGTAGCACGCACAAGTGGATCCTGGCCAGCCATGGAGGCTGCCTGGTGGGCGTCCCCGCCCGCAGCGCCGATCGCTGGTACGTGCCGGCAGGCGGTTGGTTCCACCTTGAAGATCCGTTCCGTCCCGACCGCTTTGAGCGTGTCCGCAGCAAGCCAGGGGCGGCCGGCTTTAGCGTGGGCATGCCGAATTATCCGGCCATCTACGCCATCCGCGCCGCGTTGGCATACTTACAGCAGGTGGGCGTACACGCCATCCACGCCGCTGCACAGCCCTTAACGCAGGCGTGCCTGGAACAACTTGCACGGCTCGACGTCGAGCTATTAACGCCTCGCGAGCCGGCGTCGCTGGCAGGCATCATTGCCTTTCGGCACCCGCTGGCCGATACGATTCACCGACGCCTGCACGCAGAGAACATTCACATCATGGCGCACGCCGGGCGGCTGCGAGTGGCCATTCACGGCTATAACACGGCAGAGGATGTTGAGGCACTGTTGCGGTGCCTGCGGGAGGCGCTGCGATAAGGTCGGCTGGGGGAGCGGTGTGGCTGCGAGAAATAGGCGCATGTCGCCGAGCATGCCCTGGGGGCATGGCTGGAGAGACCCCGGCCAAGCGTGGCTGGACGCTCACGGCAGCTTGCCCGGAGGGCATGGCTGAAGCGGTGGTCAGTTACGTGCGGCGCCGCAGGGGCGCAGCCCGCAGCCGCCACGACAGGAAGCAGGGGCGGGGAGTACCGCCGCGAGCGATCCTGCCATGGCGGAGGCGAAGCGTGGGGTGCTAGGGCGGAGCCGGCCGCAACTACTTGGCCTGGCGGCGCGGGGCCCGTCCCGGCCGGTAGAAGCCGATGCTTTCCAGCGCCAGGTACACCTCTTCCAGCGTTTTCTCTCCGAAGTTGGAAATGGCCAGCAGATCCTTGGGGGTGCAGCGCAGCAGGTCGCCCACGGTGAAGATGCCGCGTTCCTCCAGGCAGTTGGTGGTCCGGACAGAGAGGCCGATTTCGGCGGTGCTCATGCTCAGTTTGGCTTCGAGATCCTTTTCGGTCTCGCACACGGGGGGCAGGGGAATGCGCGTGCGCGACATGCACGTCCTCCTTGATGGCACAGCGTAGGTCAGACTTCGGCATCAGCCGGCGGCAACTCCGGTTTGCCGCAGGGCCCAAATATAGCAAATGCGGGCCGTTCGCGCATGGAGCAGATGCCCATGGCCCTGCTGGTCGGAGGGGCCTGCATGCTAGCACGAGCGGCTGTCAGGGATCTTCGACCCACACCAGATCGGGTACCAGCAGGTCGGCGCTGGTCTCCCCGGTGAGCGTGGCAGCGAAGGTCTCTTGCGTGACGGCCTCGGCCAGGGCAGCCAGGGTTCCTCGCGTGACAAACCCGGCGGGACGCCCCTCGCTGGTGATCTCGACGCGGCTGGCCGCGCTGTGGCGGAAGTAGTCGTACAGGGCCTGCACGGTCGTCTCTTCATCGAATGCCGCCACATCACGCGCTAGAAACTCGCTCACCTGGCGGTGGCCCGTCCCGCTCGTGCGGCCGCGCAAGCTGCTGCCGCACAACGTGCCCTTCAGTTGTCCTGCTGCATCCACAACCGGCAAGGCATTCAGCCGACAATGTTTCATCAGCTCCAGTGCCTGGGCCACCGGCGCATGCTCGGGCAGCCAGGCGATGTGCGGCGTCATCACGTCGCGAGCCAACGTATTGCGCAGCGGATCGATGACCACAGAGCTGCCGTCGCTCGAGCCGACCATGCTACCCATGGCGCTGGCGCGAACGACGCGGTTCCGCCCACAGCGCTTCGCCATGCGCAGTGCCCGCTCCGCAAGCTGAAGCACCTCGGCCGGATCCCTGCCGCGTTCACACTGTGCCACTCCAAAACTCGCCGTCTGCCGCGTCTGCCCGCCCGGAACGGGGAACTCCAAGGCGGCCAGCGTCTGCCGTGCCTGCTCGGCCCAGCGCCAGGCCTCTTCCTCTTCGGCATCAGGCAACAGCACGCCGAAGCGATTGGGGCCCAGGCGGGCTACAGGCTCGCCATCGGGCACCAGACTCTCCAGATGGCGGGCCGCTGCCACAAGGATTGCTTGACTGGAAGGAACACCGTGCTGATGTGCAGTTAGTGCCAGCACATCCAGGTCCGCAACCACGCAGCAGCCCGCTGGGCTGGCCCGAGCTGCCTCGAGCAACTGCTGCAAGCGTTCTAACAGGACCTGGCGGGTGACAGCAGAGGTGAGCGGATCCGTGCGGCGAGTGTCCCGCAGGCGGCGTTCGAACTCAATGCGCCGTGCTGCTGTGCGGAGGCGCGCCAACAGTTCCCCATGAACAATCGGGCGGGTCAGAATATCGTCGGCCCCGGCGCTGACGGCCTGGCTGAGCAGATGTGCATCCTGGCTGTCCGTCCAAAAAAGCAGGCAGAGGTAGTCGCCGGTGGAGCGGCTGCGCAACCGCCGGCACAGGCTGATGCCGTCGCCGTCATCGAGCCGTTCGCCGGTGATCACGAACTGCGGCTGCCACCAATCGGCCAGTTGCGCGGCCTGTTGGCCGCTGGAAGTCTCCATCACCTCATAGACGGTGGTGGCCAGAAAAGTGGAGAGTGCCCAGAGTTCCGCGGGCTGGTTATCGGCCAGGAGTACGCGCAAAGCATTAGCGGCCATGTGAGGACTCGGATCGCTGTTCGCTCTCCACGGCGCGTAACACGGGCCACTTGACAGACGGGCTGCGAGGCGCCCGCTCGCGGCGTGAAGCAGCCGATTCAACCCTACGTCGCAAGGTGCGGGCGTGAGGCGGACGGCGCTTGCCGTACCTAGGGCGCGGTCCGCTTTTGCCTCGTGTAGGGTTCTTGAGGCGGGGGAGGGGGGCGGGGGTCATAAACGCCGCGTGATCGCAGGGTGTGCCGCATGCCACCAGGGGGCGAGGAGCGTACTGGTCCGATTCTGCCGGGCCGAGTTCGGGTGGGCTGCATGCCCCGAGGGGTCGAGGGCTGAGCGGCCTGCGCTGTGGGAGATAGCAGTGGTTGGGCATGCGGCCGCTGCAAGGGGCGCCGCAGTGGCCGTTTCGAGCTAAGTTTGTGTTGAGGAACTTGAGTCGCCCACTAGCGGCAAGGGGCCCAGGGTACGCATCAAGGGGGGCAATCGCAGGGACACCACGGCTGATGGCCACGCAAACCGTACCATTGAACCATACGGAGCCCTGGGACGGCCCGGCAGGGGCGCCGGTACCGTACCTGGATGTGTATCCGCGCGATGGCGGGCCTCCACAGCGGACGTTGCTGGAAAAGCTGCCGCTTACGATCGGTCGCTCGGAGACCGCTGATTTACGGCTCGACTCCTCGCAGGTTTCGCGCGAGCATGCAGTGCTACTGGCGGTCGATGGGCGGGTACGCATTCGCGATCTGGGCAGCACCAACGGCACGTTCGTGAATGGCCAACGGGTGGAGCAGAGCTGGCTCGCGGAAGGGGACGTGATTCACGTCGCCGGGATCCAGCTTGTGTTCCATAGCGGCCTGGCCGGCAAGCGAGCCAGCGCAGCCACGCAGGTGATGGAAGGTGGCGAGCGGCAGCAGCGTCACGCCCTGGTGTGCGCCCTGCGCCGCGCGCAGGAGCGGCTGCTGCACCGCGGCGTTCTGGTGCAATTCGCCCCGATTGTCAACCTGGCATCGCAAGAGATCGCGGGCTACGCCGCCGAGGAGGCAGAGCAAACCACGGCCTGCGAGCGAGCACTGTTGCAGGAAGAATCGTGTCTGGCTGAAAGACTGCTAGCGCTGCGGCGGCTGGTGGCGGCAGAGCAGGCCGCGCGGATGGCGGGCCGCCCGCAAGTGCTGCTGCCCTTGGCAGCCTCCGAACTGGGCCAGGCGGGACTGCTCGATTCGCTGGAGATGCTTCGTCGCGCGATCCCGCCGGCACAGCGGCTGGTGTTGACCCTGCCCGAATCCGCGGCCATTGACGGCCCGTACCTCAGGCGGCTGCGGGATCGGCTGGCTGAACTGAACATCGGCATGGCATACAGCGGTTTCGCTGCCGGCAAGAAGCGCTTGGCTGAACTACTCGTCTCTCCGCCCGAGCTGCTGCTGTTGGATGCCTCGCTGGCCCCCACGCAGTGGTCCAGCCGCTCCCTATCGCCGCCAGAGTTGTTGCGTACGTGTGGAGAGCATGGCGTCGCTGTGGTGGCGTGCGGCATCGATTCCCGCCCTGCCCTGCAGGCATGGATCGGCCAGGGGGGCAAGCTGGCCATGGGCCGCGCCGTGACCACGCCGCAGCCGCCAGCCTCCCTCACCCCTCCGCCTCCGGGAGCTGCCGTGCGCGATCATTGACTGTCTGTTCCTCTCACCGTGCACCGGGCGGGCGGCAACTGACCAGCATCTCCCGCCGGAACGCACACGCTTGATCATATGAGAGCTTGCACCGTGTCCCTGTCGCTGCACAGCCACGCTGAACCCATCCCAGGCTATGTACTGCTGGAACGCCTGGGCGCCGGCGGCTACGGAGAAGTGTGGAAGGCATCAGCCCCCGGCGGCCTGACCAAGGCCGTGAAGCTGGTCTACGGCCGCATGAGCGATGCCCGCGCCACCCGCGAACTCAAGGCACTCAGCCGCATCCGCGAAGTACGGCACCCCTTCCTGCTCTCGCTGGAGCGCTTCGACCTGGTTGACGGACAATTGATCATCGTCACCGAACTGGCCGATCGCAGCCTGGCTGATCGCTATCGCGAGTGCCGCGATCAACAGCTTCCCGGCATACCACGGAGCGAACTGCTGGAATACCTCAGCGATGCCGCCGAAGCCCTCGACTACATGAGCGAGCGCTATGGACTGCAGCACCTCGATATCAAGCCCGAGAATCTGCTGTTGGTGGGCGGCCGCGTCAAGGTGGCAGACTTCGGCCTCGTCAAGGACCTTCAAGAGAGCCAGGTCACTTGCGTGGGCGGCGTCACACCGCTGTATGCCACGCCAGAAGCCTTTGCCGGCAAGGCGAGCCGTTTTAGCGATCAATACAGTCTGGCTATCGTGTACCAGGAGCTGCTCACCGGCACATTCCCCTTCCCAGGCCAGAGCACGGCGCAGTTAGCCAGCCAACACCTTTATGGCGAGCCGCTGCTGGCCCCTTTGCCGCCTGCGGATCGGCCGATCGTTGCCAGGGCCCTGGCCAAGCGGCCCGAGGACCGCTGGCCAAGCTGCCGCCAATTTGTACAGATGCTGGCCACAGGGAGCGCATCGCCTCCCGCGGATCGAACGGCTGGGCATCTGCTCGTATCTGCTGCCACGCCGGCTGCGTACCCACGCTTGCCCACGCCGGCCGCTACAGCGACTCCCTGTTCCCAGGTCTCGGGTCCCGAACATCCGTCGAGCCGCGATACAAGTCCCGCACGCACCGAGCCGACGCGGTCAGAGCCGGCCCCGCCAGCGGAGCGTTCCATCCCTGGCGGCGGGTCGACGTGCGAGCCAGTGCTGCAACAGGCGCGTCTCGATCTCGCTGCGCTGGAGCAGAGCTGTGGGCCGAACCTGGCCGAGCTGCCGCTTGCGCTCGAGCCGCTTTCCATCCACCCGGCGCTGTTCGTGGGCCTGGGCGGCACTGGCGGCGTCGTCCTTGGCAAGTTGAGATGCCTGCTTGCTCGGCAGTTCGAAGGCCTGATGGGCCTGCCGGCGTGGCGCTGGCTGTGGCTGGAGACAGATGCGCGATCACTGTCGGCGCTGCAGCAGGCAAGCGGCGCGGAGCAGATGACAACGGAGGAAACGATGCTGTTGCCCCTGCGCCGGACGGCCGACTATCGCAACGCGGCTCCGGAGCTGCTGTCCTGGCTGAGCCGCCGCTGGTTGTATAACATTCCACGCTCGCAGCGGACCGAAGGGCTCCGTCCGTTGGGGAGGTTGGCCTGGTACGACCAGCACGAGCAGGTGTCCGCTCGCATCGCACAGCTCGCCAGACAGGCATTGGCGAGCGAGGCCCTCGAGCAAACGCGTGCCACCGTCGGGGCGGCGGCCAGCACGTGCCAGCCACAGGCTTATGTGGTGGCCTCGGCGTGCGGCGGCACCGGGGGAATGCTGCTGGATGTGGCGGCCGCCATCCGCTCGGTGTTCACCGAGCTGGGCCACCCCTCGGCGAAGGTACACCTCTTCCTAACATGCTTCACCAGCCGCCAAGCCTCCGCGAACGACCTGCGCCGCACGAATGTGTATGCGTCACTGACGGAACTGAACCACCTCGCGTCCGCGCCTGATCGCCCGCCCTGGGACAGTGTGTACCTGATCGACCTGGGACAGCAAGCCAGCGAGGCCGACTTCGAAAGCCAGGCTGCCGCCGTGGCGGAATACCTGGCGCTGGAACTGACGACTCCCTGTGGCACGTTATTGCGCCAATGCCGTGAGGCGGCCCCCCAGCCAGACACGGCACGTCCAGGCTTGACCCTGCGCAGCTTCGCCATGCGCACGCTGGCATGTGGCAAATTCGAGTCGGTAGACCAGCAGGCGGCGTCTGTGGCGCGCCGCGTGGTGGAGATCTGGCGCGGTGCCGCATGCAGCGCCCATCACAGTGTGGAATCTCCGCTGCTGGAGCCAGACGAACTCCTCGCGCGGCTGTCCCGCATCGCGGAAGAGGCGTTGGGCGGCCCCGTGCCCGATTGTCTGGCCCAGTTGGTCCCGCAGGGCGGCACATCTGCGGCCTGGCGGGAGCAAGTGTACAAGACGCTGGGTCCCCTGCCGGGTGCCCGCGGGTGCGCGCAGGGCGTTGCGGGGCAGGAGCCGGCCTGCCCGACCGTCCTGGAATCTCGGCTCGATAGTGTGGCGCGGCGGATCGCTGCCGACACCGGCCAGAATATCTCCCGGAGCGTGCTGGGGCACGTCAGCGGCACGCGCCTGCGCCTGGGCAGCGCGCTGCGCAGCCTGAACGCCTGGACCACGTTTGTGCGCGAGTCCCGTCAGCGTATCGAAAAGGAATTGGCGGCCTACCAGTCGGTGTATTGCCCTGAAGATCCCGCGCAGCGCAGGACGCCGACGACTGACCGCTGCGGTCTGCCGGCGAGGAGCCGCCGCAACCTTGACCTCGTTCGGCCCCTGGAACTCTGCAAAGTGCTGCTGCGGGCTCGCCTGGTTGAAGCCGCCGTGGTGGTGTATCGCAATCTAACGTCGCAGCTCATCTCCCTAGGCGAGCGGTTGGCGCGCTTCCGTTCTTGCCTCGACCAACTGGAGACCGTCTTGGTGCAGCTAGACCCCGCACCAGCGAGCGCCAGCGTCTGTGGGGACGCAGTGGCCGCACTCGCGGCGGAGGCTTCCCTGGCTGGTCGAGTCGAGACGGAGTTCGCCGCCACATACTTCGGCCAGGGCGAAAACGGGTTCGACGCCTGGCAGGATCCTGCTCGACTTCGCGCTGCGGCCGGCGAGCTTTACCGCCTGGCACGCAACACGCTGCGGCAAGAGACCAAGGGACTGAACATGGCTGCTTTGCTGCTCAAGCAGCATCCCCAGCCCGCCGCCTTGAGGTGTGCGCTCTCCTCCGCCGTGGCTGGGCTCGCCCCCCGGCTATCGATACCGCCGGAAAAGCAGCGGCTGTTCGTGCTGCTACCCGACGACCCAGCAGCGGACGAACTCGAGCCTGTGCTGCGAGAACTCGTCCCGCCAGGCACCGTCATGGTGCGGGGCGGCAATGGAGACGTGGTGTTTTGTCTGGAGGCCGGACCGAGACCTGCCGTGGCCATGGCTTCGGCCTTGATCGACGATCGGCCCAACCTTGCCGCGGCAGCGCGGCGGCTATTGACGCGCTGCGACGTACGTTGGACCGAATTGCCGCTGCTCCCGCGAGCAAACTCTCCGGAGCCGTCCCCGGGGCCAGCACACTCCGAGCTTGGCGCTGCTCACTAGGTGGCCGCGTGCGGGGCCGACGGGCGGCCGGCGGCTTGCCCGCGGAAGCGTGCCTCCTGCACCCAGCAATAGAGACAGGGGGCAATGAACAGGGTGATGAGTTGAATTGCCATCCCCCCCACGCTGGGGATGGCCATCGGCTGCATCACGTCCGAGCCGCGGCCCTGCGTGAGGAAAATGGGCATCAGCCCTACTACCGTGGTGGCCGTGGACATCAGCAACGGCCGCACGCGCTTGAGACTGGCCTGTGCGACCAACGCGCGAATCTCGGCAATACTGGCGGCACGCCGCCGCTCGAATTCGCGTTCGAGAAAGTCCAGCATCACCACGCTGCTGTCGTCCACGACGCCGAACAGCGCGATGAATCCGACCCACACGGCGACGCTCAGGTTAGCCCCCCAGAGATAGAGCATCAAGAATCCGCCAGAAGCAGACACGAGGATCCCAAAGAACACCACCAGCGCCAGCCACCAGCGGCCCAGGCCGACGTAGATCAATACGAACATCGTCGCCAGCACCAGCGGCACCAGGATCGACAGCCGCCGCGTGGCCCGCTCTTGGTTCTCAAACTGGCCCGACCACTCCCAGTAGTAGCCGGGGGGAATCACCAGGGAGGCCTCCTGATACCGGCCCTGCGCAATCAGCTCGTCGCTCTTGCGGCGGGCCTCCTGCAAGGCCCGCTCGGCATCTTGGACCACGCTCACCTCGTCCCGGCTGCGCGTGTTCATGGTTACGTAACCTACCAGCAGTCCGTGCTCGCTCTTCAGTTCTTGCGGGCCCAGCACGAAGCGTACCCTGGCAAGCTGGCCCAGGGGCACATGCGCGCCGGTCGAGGAGGGCACCAGCACGTGCACCAGATCTTCGAAGCGCTCGCGCAGCTCGCGCAGATAGCGCACCCGGATCGGATACCGCTCGCGCCCCTCGACCGAGGCCGTCAAGTTCTCGCCGCCGATGGCGACCTCGATCACGTCCTGCACGTCCTTGACGTTGACGCCATAGCGGGCAATCGCCGCCCGATCGATCTCGAACTCCACGTACGGCTTGCCCACGATACGATCAGCCACCACGTCCGTGGCCCCCGGCACCTGCCTCAGGATCTTCTCCATTTGCAGGCCGATCTGTTCGATCACGGCCGGGTCAGCGCCGTAAATCTTCACCCCCATCATGGCGCGGAAGCCCGTTTGCAGCATCACGATCCGCGTCTGAATCGGCTGCAGCCAGGTGGGCAGCACGCCGGGGATGTTCGTGCGTGCTTCCAGCTCCGCCAGAATCTCCTCCTTGGTGATGCGCCGCTTGCCGCCCCGCCCGTTGTCCACCATGCGCCACTGTTGCGGAGGCTTGAGCAGGATGATGGTCTCAATCATGCCGATTGGAGCCGGATCCAAAGCAGACTCCGCACGGCCCGCCTTCCCCACCACGCTCGCCACCTCAGGCACTTGCTGGATGGCCAGATCCTGCTGCGCCAGCACGCGCTGTACCTCCGTCAGCGAGGCCGAGGGCAACAACGAGGGCATGTACAACAAGGAACCTTCGTCCAAGGGCGGCATGAACTCGCGGCCGATGCCGGGGAACCGCGCCGCCAGCTCCTGCCACCACCACGCTTCGCCCACCTCGATCCCCATTGCGCGGGCGCCCGCACGCAGGGGTGCGGCCACGCGGGCAAAGCCAAGCCAGATGGTCATGCCCGCCAGCGCGATGGCAATCGGTACCGCAAGGAACGCAGCCTTGTGGGCCAGCACCCACTCCAGGGTGGGCCGATAGGCCGCGTGGATGCATCGTGCCACGAGGTTCTCTTCCAGAGGCAGCAGGCGCTCGCGCCCCATGCGATACACGGCCGCGCCTACCATACCGCCGATAGCCAGGGCCATGGGCCAGCCTGCCACGGAATGGCCCAGCGACAACGTGTACCCCATTGCTGCGCGGCTGACGACCGTGGCTGCGACGCCTGCTGCCACCGCCAGCCAGAAGGAGCGCCGGCGTGATAACTGTCCAGGCCGCAGCAGATAGTGGCACAGCACGGGCACCACCACCAGTGCCAGAATGACCGAGGCTGAGATGGCAAAGGTCTTGGTGTACGCCAGCGGCTTGAACAGCTTCCCTTCCTGGTCCGTGAGGGCAAACACCGGAATGAACGAGACGATGGTATTGGAGACAGCGGTGAGGATCGGCCGGCCCACCTCGGCCGCCGCCTCGAACACCACGTCGCTGTGCGGCCGTCCCGGCTCCGCCGCCACGCGGCGGTAGATGTTCTCCGTCATGATAATGCCCATGTCTGCCACGTCTCCAATGGCAATGGCAATGCCGGCCAGGGACATGATGTTGCTATCTACCCCCAGCCAGTACATGACGATAAAACTCATCCCCACCGAGAGGGGGAGCGTGGGCAGAATGGTCAGCGTGCTGCGTAGGTGCAGCAGGAAGATCACCACGACGAGTCCAGCCACGAGCGCTTCTTCCGTGAGCGCCTCGCGCAGAGTGTCCATCGTCTCCCGGATAATGTCCGTGCGGTCGTAAAAGGACACAATTCTCACGGGGACAACATGGCCATCCGGGCGCACTGCGCGGAGGCCCGGCTCCATCTCGCGGATTTTCTGCTTCACGCGGTCGATGACCGCCAGCGGGTTCTCACCGTACCGCATGGTCACCACGCCGCCCACTGCTTCGCGGCCCCCCTTGTCTAGCAAGCCGCGGCGGAAATCGGGTCCAAGCTGCACCGTGGCCACGTTCTTCACATACAGGGGCGTCCCTCGCTCCTGCCGAATCACGATGTGCTCCACGTCCTCCACGCTCTTCAAAAAGCCCACGCCACGAATGAAGAACTCGTAGCCGCTGTTCTCCACGACCTTGGCACCCACATCGATGTTGCTGCGCCGAACTGCCTCGGTCACTTCCTCCAGCGTCACACGGTGCGCACGCAACTTGTCCGGATGCACGTCGATCTGGTATTGCTTGACAAATCCGCCGACGCTGGCAACCTCCGATACCCCCTCCACCGACTGCAACTGGTAGCGCACATACCAATCTTGCAGCGAGCGCAACTGGGCCAGGTCCACACCGGGTGCTTCGAGCGTGTACCAGTAGATCTGTCCCAGCGCTGTGGCATCTGGCCCCAGCACAGGAACCACCCCCGCCGGCAATCTGGCCGTGGCCACGTTCATCCGCTCCAGTACCCGAGAACGTGCCCAGTAATAGTCGACCTCGTCCTTGATAATCACAAACACCATCGAGAAGCCGAATCCGGAAGCCGAGCGGATGGTTTTCACCCCCGGAGTCCCCTGTAAGCTGATGGCGAGCGGGTAGGTGACCTGGTCCTCGACATCCTGAGGCGAGCGCCCGGGCCAATCGGCGTACACAAGTACCTGCTTTTCACCAATATCCGGGATGGCATCGATAGGCGTATTAACGAGACAGTACCATCCCACGCCTGCCACGACGGCGGTGAAGAGAAACACCAGAAAGTGGTGCTGCAAACACCAGCGGATGACGGCGGCAATCATGATGTTAGTGCGAATGCTGGTGTTCGGATGGCGGCTCCGTGCCTACTCTGGCGGCATCGTCCGGGGGTTTTGCAGCCGGCGGCGTCGGCGGCAGGCTACCATGGCCGGCGTGCAAGCCCGCGGCGGCGCGGCCTTCGGGATACAGCAGATTTGGCATGCCCTCGATCTGCCGCTGGCTGTCCAGCAGAAAGCCGCCCTGGACCACCACCTCGTCTCCCTCTGTCACGCCCGCCAGCACAGGGTAGTACGCGGCCGCGCGGCCGGCATCGTCCTTGGCTTGCGCCAGGGGACCCAGTGTCAGTTCGACAAGTTCGTAGGCGCCGTCCGGAAGACGGCGGTAGGCCACGCGGCGGCGGCCCGTGTCCAGCACGGCCGTGCGCGGGATGGCCAGCACTCGTCCCGGGGGCGCCGCAGCGGCATCTGCTGGGAGCAGGGAGGGCAGCCGGCGCCCGGCGTGCGGATCCTGCACCGGTTCCAGGGGCATGCCGCACAGCTCGCAGGCACCTTGCGCATCGGCTACCACTTCCGGGTGCATGGGGCAGATATACTTGCCTTCCAGGCCCGTCGGCAGCGGCATGCCGTCCGGCCCGAGTCGGGCACGGATCACCGCGGAGGCATACATGGCGGGTTTCAGCAAGCCATGAGGATTGGCGAGGTTCACACGCACCTTCACCGTGCGCGTGGCGTCATCCAGGTATGGGTCGATGAATACGATCGTCCCGGGGAAGTTTCTGCCGGGATAGGCCTCTACGGCCACGTCCACCGCCTGGCCGTAGCGGACCCAGGCGAGGTCGTACTCGTAGACGTCGACATATAACCAGAGGGGGTCAAATTGCGCGATACGGTAAAGCATATCGCCTTCCTTCACGTACTGCTGCTCGCGCACGTTCTTCTCGATCACCACGCCCCCGATGGGTGCATAGATCGTCAGGTGCGTCTGCTCCCGGCCGGTGCGCTCGATCTCCGCGATCTGCTCGGGCAAAATGCCGAGCAGCCGCAGCTTGGTCCGCGCGGCATCCACGTTCATCTGGGCGAAGCGAGAATCACCCCCGGCGGTTCGTAGTGCCGCGAGTGCCCGCAGTAGTTCGGCCTGCGCGGCATACAGTTCCGGGCTGTAGATGTCTACCAGATGATCGTTGGCCTTGACGGTGATACCTGTGAAGTCCGCATACACGCGGTCCACCCGGCCCGCGACGCGAGCTGTGATGTAGGCCACCAGCCGTTCGTTGTAATCGAGCTTGCCGACAGTCCGGATCTCCTTGAACAGTTCGCGATAACGAACCGGCTCTACGGCCAGGCCGGCCCGTTCTTCCAACCGCGCTTGCTGGGCAGCGAGCTGCGACACCGGAATCAGTGCCATGCCACAGATAGGACATCGACCGGGCCCGGCAGCGCGTACCTGGGGATGCATGGAGCACGTCCACACCTGCTTCTGTGCCGGGCCGGTGCCTCGTTGGGGAGAGCCATAAAACAGCACGGCCGCCAGGGCAGAAATCGCAGCCACCGGTACCAGCAAACTGCCTGACTGGGAAAGCAGCCATTTGACGGTTGAGCGGACTGGTCTCATCACCTTCAGCCTCCTGGGAGCGGACGGCGCGCGGGCCCTGCGCAAGGGGGGGCCCGGGGCGAGCCGTGCATCCCGGCCCCGCTGTCGCGGCCCGCCAGCCAAGCGTGGCAGCACGCGCCGCAACACCACACTCCGCCAGCCACCGGATGCGCCACGCCGTGTCTGGCGAGGCCACGGCGCTCGCGGTCGGCACGCTCTTGCCGGACGCCCCCCGCAAGATGCTGCACGGCGCCCACCATATCAGAAGTGTAACGCCTATCTGCCCGAGCACCGAGCCAGCGCGTCAGGGCGCAGCGCGTGCTTGGCCAGGAGAGCGGGCGACCACACCGCACCAGGTGGGTCAGGCGCCGCCGGGACTGTGCGTCGCGCTTAAGCCAATCAGGGTGCGCCGTAGTCAAGAAGGCAAGTCGTCCGGGCCATGCAGGGCCCCTGGCCCCGAGCAAACGAGGGTGCCGAGGAGGCGTTTGCCGGAGCCGTTCATTCTCACGGCGCGTGGCAGCCATTTCTCGCAAGAACAACCCAAATCTCGCCACGATGAAGCCAAATCCCATCATGGCCAGACCCGTGCGCACCCAGGCGAGCAGCGTGCGCTCCACGGCCAGGCGCGTCTGCAACTGGGGTCCGCTCTCGGGTTGTATTGTGTTCATCGACCTGCCGTTAGCCCACGTTCACCCAGCCGCCTGCGGTGTGCGACCGGAAGAGCGCCTCGATCACGCGGAGGTTGGCCACTGCGTCCTCGATCGGCGTCGGCACGGGGGTATCGTTCAGCACTGCCTGCGAGAACAGGTCGCCCTGGATGGTGTACTGGTCGCACACGGCCAGCTCGATCATGTTCAGTTCGGTTTCGGTGTGATGCCACATGCAGCAGGGGCGGTCCGGCGGCGCATTGAAGGGGATTTCGATCTCGATCCGCCCTTGCGTGCCGAACACCTGCACGCGTTGGTAGGGCGTAAGCTGCGTGCCACAGGTGAAGGTCGAAGTTACGTCGCCAAAGTCCAGCAGGCCGCTGGCCAGCCGGTCGGTGCGGAAGTCTGGATCGAACTCCACCAGGGCGGCCACGCGGATCGGTTCCCGGCCGCACAAGAACCGAGCCAGAGAAACGCAGTAGCAGCCAATATCCAGCAGGCCGCCCCCGCCGATCTCGGCCTGGTTGCGCACGTTGGCCGGGTCGCGATTGAAATAGGAGAAGAAGCTGTGGATCGTTCGCAGTTGGCCCACACGGCCCTCGCGTACAAGCTGCGCCGTCTTGACCCACTGCGGATGGTGGCGGTACATGAACGCCTCCATCAGCTTCAGATGCGCGTGCCGCCGGCCCGCTGCCACGAGCGTCTCTGCCTCCTGGACGCTCATCGCCAGCGGCTTCTCGCACAGCACGTGTTTGCCCGCCTCCAGGGCCTTGATCGACCAGGGAACGTGCAGGTGGTTGGGCAGCGGAATGTACACCGCTTCCACCTCGGCGTCGGCCAGCAGCGCCTCGTAGGAGCCATAGGCGCGAGGAATGCCCAGCCGGCCAGCAGCCTCTTGGGCACGTTGAATAGAGCGAGATGCCAGGGCGACCACCTCGGTTAGACGGCCGCGCTGCATGGCGGGTATCACCTTCGCCAGGGCTATATGGGCGGCCCCGAGTACGCCCCAACGGAGCTTGCGCATGATTGATTCCTTCGCCACTGCCAGGTACGTGTGCTGCGGGCGCAACGGGCCAGGGGTCGACGCCATCTTCTCTGGCTGCCAAAGCCGGGGCGGTCCGTGCGGTCCGTCGTCTGATTCGGCAGGCAAACCGAACGTGCAATATCTATCGGCTGACGGCGGGCCGCAAGCGGAAGATCTCCACCTCCACGCCGGGCGAATAGAGCACGTGTGCCGGCAGCGCCGACGCATCAAGTCCCAGGCCGGCGGCAGCAGCCAGGGTTTGCCGGCATTCGGTCACGCTTGCCTGTTGCAGCGGATACGGGGCGTGATGAACCTGGGCCGTCAGCAGCGGTCCGCTGCCATGCTGGGTGTAGAGCAAGTATCGCTCTACCAAAAAGTGTTCGAGGGTACCGGGAACGGCATGGCCCACCGATCCGCTGGCCGCGGGCTCTCCAGCAGGGCCATCCACCTCGGCGGAGATCTGCAACTCGGCCCCGGCTGGCGCCGGCCAGAGCCGCCGGCTGGCGTAACGCACGCGCATGCCGCTATGCACCACCTCCATCTGCGAGCGAAAGTAGTTCAACTTCCACCGCCAGCGCGCCACGCGCACGGCCAGCGAGTTGGCCGCGTCGAGACTCAGGAACCACACGCCAGGCTTTTCCCCCCGGTGGTGAACGTACGTGCGCACGTTGGTCTCATGGAAGGCCGACAGCCCCGGCACGGCCGGAAACCACCACGGGCGCACGCCGCTCATCGTAAAGCAGACGATGCCCAGCCAGGCGCTGCCCTGGAAGGTATCGATGGTCAAGGCGGGCGGGACGAGCCGTGCCAACTCGTCGGCGGGCACCTGCCAATGCAGAAAGAGAAGATAGTGCCACCGTTGATACCCCACCGGCCGCTCCGTGGGCCGGCGGCAGGGGGCGAGGCGGTCGATGGTGGCGGCCATGCGTTTCCACTCTGCTGGGTCGATGTGGGCTGGCGGGACTGGGACGGCACGCCCGGAGCGGGACTTACCTTTTAACCTGAGCCGGCTCTGCTGGCAATTTCTGCGGGCCAGCAGAGAATGCCTCTACCTGTTGCCCGCTGCACGGCGTACAAAGCACAAACCCTTGCCGGCGCGGCACACAGGCAGGCACGATCCTTGCGGATGCCTGTGGAGGCCCGGAAGATCGCCTAATCTGCCCAGCGCGGGCTGGTGCCAGCCTTGCTGAAGGATTGTTTGTCATGATGTCGCCCGCGGTTATTGTTGTTGGCTCGATCAATACCGACTTGATCTTGAAACTTCCGTCGCTACCTGGTCAAGGCGAGACGGTGTTGCAGGGCGAGTTTCTGCAAGCTGCCGGGGGCAAGGGCGCCAACCAGGCGGTGGCGGCGGCGCGTGCCGGCCGTGCCCCCGTGGTATTCTTGGCCGCCGTGGGGGAGGACGAGTTTGGGCGCCAGCGGCTGAGAGAGCTACAAGCGGAAGGGTTGGTGACGGAATACATCAAGATCGTGGCGGGGCCGCCCTCGGGCATAGCGATGATCTTTGTAGATCACGAGGGAGAGAATCTAATTGGGGTGGCGTCGGGGGCCAACATGCGGCTCTTGCCGGAGGATGTGGACCGGCTGCCAGAGGAGATTTTCGAGCAGGCCCGTGTTTTTCTGGCGAGCATGGAGGTACCGTGGGAGACGATCCATCGTGGGCTGCAACGCGCCAAGGCGGCGGGATTGTTGACGATTCTGAATCCGGCGCCGGCAAGCAAGGAGGTGGCGAGCCGCAGCATGCTGGAACTTGTGGACGTGCTCACGCCCAACACGGTGGAACTGTGGCAGCTTGTGGAAGAAGGTGCGACGCAGTGTCCTGAAGATTCAGACGGGAGCGACGCGCATAGCTGGCAGGCGGAAGCAGTCCATCGGCTTCGTTCCCTCGGCCTGAAAGACTGCGTGGTGACGTGCGGTGCTGCTGGCTGCCGGGTGTTTTGCGGAGAGGGTTGCACGCCGCTGCCGGCGCTGCCGGGTGTGCGTGCTGTGGATACCACGGCTGCGGGAGACGCCTTCAATGGCTGTCTGGCCGTGGCGTTGGCGGAGGGACAATCGCTGCTAGAGGCGGCCCGCTTTGCCACGGCTGGGGCGGGGCTGTCGGTAACGCGGCCGGCGGCTCAGCCCTCGCTGCCGCGCCGGGCTGAGATCGAACACGCTCTGCGGGCATGGCGCGGTGGAGCGTGAGCACGTGGGTGGAGACCGCGGCAAGCGTGTTCGTGGAGACGGAGCTGCGCCACGGGACACGGCGCACTCCATCCCTGGCTAGCTGCTTGCGCAGCAGCCGTGCGCACACGCGCTGTTTGTGCGGGATCAGACGGTGTGCCTGCTGGCAGACCTGTTCGGAGGCTCCGTAGGCCGTGGCTGAAGATGGGTTGTTCCGCTGGATCATCTTGGCAGGAATGGTGGTGGTGCTACCCGTGGGCATCTACCACCGTTGGCGAGCGCATACGGGCGAGAAGCTGGACTACAGGCCGGAGGGCCTGTGGCTGTTTGTCCTCTTGCGGTTGGCGGCGCTGGCGGGACTAGCAGGGCTGTTGGTCTATGTCATCGACCCACGGTGGATGGCGTGGTCTTCCCTGCCCATTCCGGTTGGTTTGCGCTGGGCGGGGGTCGTGCTTGGCACGCTGACGGCCATGCTGCTGGCGTGGACGTTTCGCACGCTGGGCAAGAATCTTACCGATACGGTGGTGACGCGGCGTGAGCACACGCTGGTAACGAGCGGCCCCTACCGCTGGATACGGCATCCGTTCTACGCGGCGTTTGCGCTCGCCACGACGGCCAACTCACTGGTTGCCGCCAACTGGTACCTTTTTGCGTGCGGCGCCGCGGCCTTTGCGCTGCTTGTGCTGCGTACGCGCACAGAAGAGCGGAAGCTGCTGGAGCGTTTTGGAGACGCCTACGCGCGGTACATGGAGCGTACCGGCCGCTTCTTCCCCCGCATCGGGCGGAGGCGGTGAGAGAGATAGCAGCGGCCCAGCACCGGCGGGGCAGCGTTCGGTCTCGGCCCGGTGTCACTCCACGCGCCGGGCGAAGCAGGACCAGGCTAGAAACCGCACGCCGTCCGGCTCGACCTGATCGAAGCGGAATTCCCGGATCCACTCGATGTGCAGCAGGCGGCCCAGCTCACCGCGCAGCTCCTCTTCGCTGACAACGGGCGGACCAGGCTCGCGCGGCTCCTTGGCATTGCCGGCCAGCACCAGCACTGCCGAACCAGCACGTGTCGCTTGACGCAGGGTGTTCAAATAAGCCTCGACATTGTCTCGCCGTACGCAGTGGTAGCAGCCGCGGTCGAAGACGAAATCGAACGGCCCGCCAAGCTCGGGCGGGCAGAGGACGTCTCCTTCGACCCAGCGTACCTGTACCCCGGCAGCGGCGGCACGCTCGCGGGCCCGTTGCAGCGCCAGCGGGCTGAAGTCGAGGGCAGTGACGTCAAGGCCCTGCTGCGCCAGCCAGACGGCGTTGGTGCCGGTGCCGCATCCGAGTTCCAGGGCCCGCGGCCGGGGAATGGCCTCGGTGCGAAACACCCGCAGCAGCTCGCTCGAGGGTTGGCCAGTATCCCAGGGCGTATCGCCCTGCTGGTAGCGCTGATTCCATTCTTGGGCTTCTGTCATGGGGCTGCTGTCGGCGTGGCTGGGTGTGGCGCGAAGGGTAACGAAAACGAGGCGCGCTATCGAGCATGCGCGCGGGGCAGCCGTGAGCGCAAACCTCGCCGTTGGGCAAAGATCATAGGCATTGCCGTCGCGGTAGGGAAGCGGGAGCCGCACCAGGTGTGCAGGGGGCTGGGCAGTCGGGTATGCTCGTAGCCACTAGCGCCCCTGGTTGCAAGGGCGGCTGGTCCTTCATCCAGCAACGAGGATCCCTTACAGTAGAGCACCCCGGCGGGCAACGACACAGGCAAAAGTGGATCATGCGTGCCAGCGGCGTTCAGGCTTTGTTGCAGATGCTGGCCGAGTGCGGCGTGAAGTACATCTTCGGCAATCCGGGGACCACGGAACTGCCGCTGGTCGACGCACTGGCCGATGATGGCCGCATCCAGTACGTGCTCGGCTTGCAAGAGGTACCCGTGGTGGCGATGGCGGACGGATACGCCCTGGCCTCGCGGACGCCTGGAGTCGTGAACCTGCACATCAGTTGCGGTTTGGGGAACGGCCTGGGGATGATCTACAACGCCTGGCGTGCGGGTACCCCGCTGATTGTGACGGCCGGGCAGCAGGACCGGCGGCTGCGGTTCGAGGAGCCGATCCTGTGGTCGGACATGGTGCGCGTGGCCCGTTCGTGGACCAAGTGGGCGGCGGAGGTTGAGCGTGTGCAGGACCTGCCTGCCGCGGTGCGCCGCGCCGTGCAGACCGCGCTGGCTCCGCCTACCGGCCCCGTGTTTCTCTCCTTGCCGATGGATGTGCAGAGCGAGGTTGCCGAGCTGGATCTCACGCCGCCGCGGCCTCACGATCCGCGCGTGCGGCCTCCCAAGGAGGCACTGCGGCGGGCCGCCGAACTGCTGGCGCACGCGCGCAACCCGGCCATCCTCGCTGGCAGCCGCGTGGTTGAAGCCAGTGCCGAGCCGTACCTAGTGCGCCTGGCGGAGTGTCTGGGCGCCCCGGTGTTCAGCGAGTCGGGTACCACCCACGGCCGCCTGGGCTTTCCCGCCGACCACCCCCTGTATGCACAATGCCTGCCGCTGTGGTCCCCTGAATTGCGCACGCGGCTGGCGGAGTTCGACGTGCTGCTGGCAGCCGGCTTGGACCTGCTTCGCCTGTATGTATACTTCGAACCGGCGCGTGCGCTTCCCGAGCATTTGCGCATCGTGCACCTGGATCCCGATCCGTGGCAGCTTGGCAAGAACTACCCCGTGGAGGTGGGCCTGATCGGCGATGTGGGCGCCGGCCTGGAAGAGCTGGCCGAGCTGACGGAGCAGTGCATGACGGATGCCCGCCGCAGCCGCGCGCGCGAGCGTGCGCAGGCACGCGCTGCACAACACGCAGAGATCCGAGAGCGATTGTGGGAACGGGCCCGGCAAGAGCGTTCGCTGCGCCCCGTCACGCCGTTGGCCGCCATGAGCGCCCTGGCGGAGGTCTTGCCGCCCGACGTTGCGGTGGTCGAGGAGGCGGTGACCACGACCAACACCTACCTGGAGCGTCTCGCGGCACTGCGCAATACTACCGGCTATTTCGGCCATCGCGGCTGGGCTCTGGGCTGGGGGCTCGGTTGTGCCATCGGCGTCCAGCTTGCCTGGCCTGAGCGGTCCGTGCTGGCCTTGCTGGGAGAAGGGGCCGCGCTCTATGGCATCCAAGGGCTGTGGACCGCAGCCCATTACAAGATTCCCGCTACGTTTGTGGTGTTCAACAACGCGCAGTATCAAATCCTCAAGGTGGGGGCGCGCCAGTTGCGCCTGCCGGCAGCCATGCGCAACCAGTTCGTCGGTCTCGACCTGGTCGAACCGGAGATCGACATTCCGGCCCTGGCCACGGCGTTCGGTGTAGCTGCCACCCGCGTGCAATCGGCAGCAGACCTGGCCGACGCTGTACGAGACGCGCTGCGAGCACGTCGGCCGCAGTTGGTGGAACTGCCCATCGACCGCACCACGCCTGGCACCCTCCGCTATTGAAACGCATCATTCACGGCCGCGCGGGCTGCCGCGGATTCCCGCCCCGTCATGCCAGCGAACCGGCCGCCCACGGTGCGTCCTCGCGCCGCGCTTGCGGCCGCCGATAGATGCCTTACGGCCTCTGCTGCTTAATCCCATGCACCTGTGCACGGTTGCCGCTGGGGGGCTGGGCGACTTGAGCAGCCGGCCGCTGCGCGGCTAGAATCCGGCAGAGGAAGAGGCCCCAACCAACGTGACCACCTGGAGTTTCGGCCATGTTCGCCAAACGATTGTTGCGTGCCGCTAGCCTGCTGCTGCTCCTCGCTCTGGCCACCGCCGCCGCGAGACGGGGGGACGACGACAAGGTCATCAAGCTGTTCAACGGCAAGGACCTTTCCGGTTGGACCTTTTATCTGGAGGACAAATCTGCCAAGCCTGAGGATGTGTGGAGCGTGCAAGACGGCGTGCTCATCTGCAAGGGGCGGCCCATCGGCTACATCCGCACCAAGGACGACTACACCAACTACGTGCTGACGCTGGAGTGGCGGTTCGACCCCGAGAAGGGGGCCGGCAATAGCGGCGTGCTGCTGCGGATGATCGGCCCGGACAAGATCTGGCCCAAGAGCATCGAGGCCCAGCTTCACAGCGGCAACGCGGGCGATTTCTGGAACATCGACCAGTTCCAGATGAAAACCGATCCTGGCCGCACCGAGGGCCGCCGCACCCGCAAGCTGAAAGACAGCAACGAGAAGCCCCTCGGGGAGTGGAACCACTACGAGATCATCGTCGACCACGGCACCGTCACCCTGAAGGTGAACGGCGAGGTGCAGAACGTGGCCACCGACTGCGAAGAGGTGCCCGGCAAGATCTGCTTGCAATCGGAGGGCGCTGAGATCCACTTCCGCAACATCGAGTTGCGGCCGATCGAGTAGCCGCAGAGCCTCTCTGCCTGGCGCAGGGCTCTCACCCGACCGACGCAGGCCACAAGCGTGCGGCGTCTCTCAAAGGCCGAGAGACGCCGCACCGGTGGCGAATCTCAGCCTCCTACCAGCCGTAGCTCCAGCCGAAGCTGTAACCAGGCGAGTAGTATTGGTAGGAGTAGGTAAACCACGGAGTACCGCTCACAAAAGACCGATACGGATATACCGGCCGGTACACGTACGTGCTGTAGGCAAACGGCCGGTAGTAGCCGTATGAGAAGCCGTACGGGCGATAGGGCCGGCAGCCCCAGTGGGCCTGCGCGCTTGCAGCGCCGAGAAACAGTGCCGCCAGCACTGCCATGGCCAAAAGCCAGCGCTTCATGTTCCTTGCTCCTTGATGAGGGTGAAGGGGAAGCAGAAAAGTCGCAGCCGTCCATCCCTGCAACCGGCGCGCCAACAAACCAGCCAGGCATGCTAGCACGCGGCGGGGAGGGCCGTCACCGGCCAGCATGAGCACCAAGTGCCTACGCGCAAACGCTTTGTGTGCGGCGCCGCCGTCTGGTCTATGGGGCCTGGGTTATCAGCAACCAGGCTCAGGACGCCGCCCGGCGGGCAAGAGCTGTCGCATTGTTAGGGCGATATGTCACCAGTTTGATGACATGCGTGCGTTACGGATCGAGTTGGTCCGCCTGATCCGACGGATTCGACCGATCCAACGGAGTCGGCTGCTGACCGCTACACTCCCAGCGCACCATCCCCATCGCCTGTGCCTGGGCACGCCAGCCATATTCCCTCTGCGCCAAAGCTGTTGTCGTTACGGCTGGGTGACCGCCAGGCGGAAGCCGGTAACAGGACCGGCAAAGCCGGGAGGCAAGCCAGTGCGGGCAGCGGAGCGTGTGGCCGATGCACTGGAAAGGTACGAGCCGCCCCGCAACACGCGGTACTGGCCCTCGGACGGCCCCGGCGGATCGACCACCGAATCCTGGCTGGGGACGCCGAGCCAGTCCTGGCACCATTGCAACGCACCACCATGCATGCTGGCCACGCCGCGCGGATTTGGGCGGAGTGCACCAGCAGCACGGTCCTGACCGGCGGCGTTGGCATCGAACCAGCCATAGCGGGGCAAGAGAGTGCGATCGCGGCCAAAGCTGTACGGTGTAATGGTGCCGCCGCGGCAGGCGTACTCCCACTCGGCCTCGGTGGGCAAGCGGTAAGTGCCGCGCGTTGCATCGAGCTGCACATCGTTGGTGCTGCGCGTAACAGGGCCGTGGTGCTGCCCCACGTCGCATGCTGTCCATGGCGTAAGCCAGCGGCAGTAGGCGACTGCGTGTTCCCAGGAGACCATGACGGCCGGTGCCCGATCTTCGCCGGCATAGCCGGCTGTGGCCTGCAAGTACGCCTGAGCCGGGCCTTCTCCCTGCGTGGCGTGCAAGAAGGCGGCAAACTCGCCACGCGTCACCAGTCGATCGCAGAGCCAGAATCCTCGCGTAAGCCGCACTCGGCGGGGCTGTTCTTGCCAGTCCCGGCCAGATTCGGTGAGGGGGGAGCCCATCTGGAACTCTCCGGCGGAGAAGAGGACCAGAGTTACGGGCACGCCTGCGGGAAGGCAGACCATCCATTGCTGTTGCGGCGCGGGTAGTTGATCAACGAGCTGCGCCTCGAGGGCCAGGGCTTCGTGCTTCAAACCCCAGGCATGGAGCAGCCAGCCGCAGGCGCCGTGGACGCCAGAATCTGGATCCCGGCGGTACCAGGAGCGGACGATGTTGAGTGCCTGTTCGCGCTGTTCTGGCGGCAGGTCTGTTCGTGCAAACTCGCCCAGTGCCAGGAGGCACAGGCGGCGGGAGGCGGGGCAGTTGGTTTGCTCAAGCAGCGCCAGGATGTGGCAGGGCCGCACGCCGTAGCGGCGTAGCAGGGCGAGGAATTGCGATTCCAGCTCTCGATCTGCGTGCGAATTCCACAGCGCAGCGAGCTGGTGGCGTTGACCGAGTCGCAGCAAGGCGGCCGCCGCTCTGGCCTGCCGTCGCGCCAGCGCAAGCTGCTGACGAGCGGAGGCCGCCGGGATGGACGCTCGCAGCGCACGGCCAAGCTGCTGGCAAAGTTCGTCTCGCGTCGCCTGCGGCGTGCAACCGAGCAGCGCATCGAAATCTTCCGGCTCGGCCTGGCAGAGCAGCCGCGCCGCCAGTTTGGGATGCGGCGCTGCCCAAGCGAGCAGCACTGCCCACAACGTCCTCCGGCTTGTGGAGGGCAGACCGGGTTGCTCACTCAGCTTCAGCACCGGTTCGAACAAGCTGTGCGCAAGCGGACGCAGCTCTTCACGTAACGTGGACAGATGCTCGGTCTTGCTTTGGGCTACGCTTTGTGCCAACAGTTGCAAGTGCGGTGCTTGCCAGCGCGTCGAGTTGGTGTCGAACAGGGCCAGACAGCGTGCAGCTCGTGTCCGTGCAGCCAGTGGGGCGCGGCGGTCGTCCAGCAGTTTCCACAAGGCTGGTAGGAGCTGTTCTGAATAGGGTTGCAGGGCGGCGCGCACCAGGAGGAACTCGTCCTCTTCTGGGCATGTGAGCATCTGCCGGGCCAACCAGCGTACCGTCTCAGGATGGCGGGGGAGCATGGCCAGAGATAGGTGGATGCGTTCGCTGGGCGCAAGCCGGCTCGAGCGGAGCAGGTCTCTTACGGCCGGCTCCCACTGCTCACGATAGGGCTGCATGCCGTGCAACAGATGGGGTACGGCTTGCGGAGCAGCCGAGCGGAGGGCATCGAGCTGCGCCCAGGTGCGTTCGAGGTGCGCCCTGTCGGCGGCCACACGCGCTCGGTGGATGGCGCAGCAGAAAACGATCGAAACGCACGTGGCCGCAAACAGCACGGCTGCCAGGGCCAGGCTAGCGCGGCGGTGCCGCCGCATGCGCCGCCACAGGCGGTGAGACCACGGCTCACTCCAGGCTGTCACCGGTTCATCGGCCAGCCAACGCTCAAGGTCGTCCGCCAACGACCGCGCCGACGCATAGCGACGCTCTGGCGGCAAGGCCATGGCCTTGAGACAAATCGCCTCCAGCGCCGCGGGAACCGCCGGGTTCACCCGTCGAGGCGGCACCAGCCTGCCTGTTACCACGGCAGCCAGAACGTCTGTCAGGTGGCGCAGATGGAAAGGCGGCACGCCCGTCAGAAGCATGTATAGCGTCGCGCCCAGGCTGTACACGTCGCTGGCGGGGCCTACCTGATCGTGGGCGCCGGCCGCCTGCTCAGGGCTCATGAACTGCGGCGTTCCCAGAGCCACGCCCATGCGTGTGGGCGTATGCTCGGCGCAGTTCGAGAGGTCGTGGGCATGCTGAGAGGGGTCGGTTTCGTGACGGTCGTGCCCGGCGATGGGGCGTGCCAGGCCCCAATCGACGACGATGGTCTCGCCGTATTCTCCCAGCATGATGTTCGCAGGCTTGATGTCGCGGTGTACATAGCCCCGGCTGTGCGCAAACTCGATGGTGTGGCAGACGTCGATCAGGCGGCTCACCAGCTCGCGCAGGGCCAATGTGCGGGTCGCGGCAGCGGTCGGAGTACTCTGAGCCTGTTCGTGTGCCTTGCCAGAAACGGTGGTTGCGGCCGCGTGCTGGGACCGAGAGGCCACGGCAGTCGCTCCTGAGCTGCCGCCGTGATTGTGAAAGCGTGCAATGGCCTGCTCGAGGGTTTCTCCCGTGATCAGCCGCATGGCGTAGTAGGGACGTCCCTCGCCGTCGACACCCAGGCCATACACGGCGGGGACGCCGGGATGCTCTAGATTGCCCGTGATGCGTGCCTCTCTCCAGAACCGGGCCTGCGCGCGGCGTTGGTCGGCCAGTTCTGGCTTCAGTTCCTTCACGGCCACTGACCGATCCAGTTCGCTGTCGACGGCTAGCCAGACCTGCCCCAGGCCGCCGCTGGCCAGCAGAGACTGCAAGGCAAAGCGGCCGTCGGCCGAGCTGCGGCCGCGCCAGGCGGCGGCTGCCTCCGCAGTGGCCCGGCCTGGACCACCGGGGCGTGATGGCTGCAATGTCTCAGAGGGCGGCGGAGGTACGGCTGGCGTTGCGTCGGGCAAAACCTGGGTGGACAGCCCTGCGGCAGACAGCCCTGCGGCAGAAAACTCTGGGCCGGAGAGCCCGAGAGCGGCTGGCACGGCGGCGAAGAGCTGCGCAGGGGCTAGGCT
>JAIMBC010000347.1 GCA_023511675.1 Pirellulales bacterium | reverse complement strand
AGACCCCCGCACCCGCTTTGCCAACTGTGCCGAGTTCGTCCGGGAGTTAGAGAACGCGCAGCACACTCGCCACGCTGGCATCGCATGCAGCATCCCTTCTCCGCCGCACAGCAGCGAAAAGCCGGCCGACGTGCCTCAAACCCACGCAGGCCCTGCCGGTTCCCCGGCGTCAACGGCACAGCAGTCTTCCTGCGCGCCGGGGAGCCTCCACCAGGCAGACACGGCCATGGTAACGCTGGTCGGCGAGGCCGCCTGCGCTAGCCGGGACGCACCGCCCTTTTCCCAGCCAGGCCCGGTTGAAATCTCCACCAACGCAACAGACAGCACTGGCGAAGGGGGGGATTCCGACAGCCACATGGCTCCTCCACTTCAGGCACCCACCCTGGGACGAACCGTCATGGGCGGCGCAACACTGCCGTCGGCACCGCCCGGAATGGCAGCGCCTGCCGCCGTGAGCGCGGGGAACGCTGATCGCACGGACGACTTGCAAGCTACGCGACATGAGGAGTCTGCCACCTTGACGCGGGCTGACGGTTCCGCGGTTGGCCCCAACGACCTCGATCCACCCGCATCTCCTTCCACGGAGCCGGTCGCCGATTTGGAGCAAGCTGTCGCGTCGGGCAGACAATCACCCGATACTGCCGCGATGGGTGCACCCATGCATCCGGCGTGCAGTGAGCATACGGGCGTTGAGCCATCGTCTGACCAACCGGCATGCGAGCAGGCGGTGTCGAGCGATGCGACGCGAGGTGAAGATGTTCCCCCACCGGGGGGCAGCGGCGTTCTGGCACGACTCCAGGGCCCATCGCTCGATCTGGCGGGGGAGAGCAGCCGGCGAATCGTGGCACGGGCTGTAGTGAGAGGCGGCGTGGTGCTGGTCGCCGTCGCAGCGATTGCTGTCGCCTGGTTCGTGATCCGTGGCAGCATGGATCGGGCAGAATCGAACGGTCAGCCTCCAGGTGCTACCACCGGGACGGGGGATGCGGCCCCGCCCACGCGGCAGGCCGCATCGTCCGCCTCGCAGAAACGTCGGAGCAAGCCAAACTCGAGGCCTCGCCAGACTGGGCGGCCCCGTAAGGCCGTGGGGCCAGAGCTGCCGGATACCAACGATGCCGCAGAGCTGCTGGCGCTCGGCAGGTCTTGGCTGGCCCAGGGTAAGATGCAGGCGGCCGATGCGGCCTTCTCCAAGGCGCTGGAGCTGGACAAGGCAGGCAGGCTCGTCGCCGAGCTGCATACGCTGCGCGGCCGAGCACGGTTAGCGCAAGGCCTGTTTGCGGAAGCGCATGGCGATTTTGACAGGGCGCTGCAAGCCGATGAGGCGAACCTGGCAGCACGTCTCGGGCGGGCATGGGCACTAGCCGGGCGTCACGACTACGAGCGAGCGCTGGCCGAGTTTCAAAGGCTCCGCGATGTGAATCCCAGCAGGCCGGACCAGTTTGCTGTGCGCGGCAGCGCCTTGCACGGCATCACATGGTGCGGGGGAGAGGTGTTGTGGGAGGCCGCCCTGGCAGACTATACGCAGGCCGTGGCCGCTCAATCCGTAGAGGCAATGTGGTTGGTGGAACGTGCCGAATGCCATCGTCAGCTCGGACATCTGGTCGCGGCACTGGACGACTTGCAAGCCGCCCTAAAGCAGGCGCCGCAGTTGGCCGAGGTTCTTCATGGCTTGGGCCTCGTACATCGCGACAGAGGGAACTACCGGCCGGCCGCCGCCAGCCTGGCGGCGGCCGTGGCCTTGCGCCCGCAACAGGCCGCGTGGTTGGCCGAACTGGCCGAGGTGCATTACCTCAAAGGAGATGCCGAGGCGGCGCTGGCTGAGGCGAGCCGGGCCCTGGAGATCGATCGTATTCAGCCGCTGGCATTTCTGGTGCAGGGTCTTGTACACCGCGAGCGGGGCGATTACACCGCGGCCCTGCTCGCTTTCAACTCCGCGCTGCGCTGGCGCGGTTTTGAGCCGCTCTGGCTCGTGGAGCGTGCGACGGTCTTCTACCGGCAGGAAGAGTATTCGCTGGCGCTGGCAGATGTGCAGCGAGCACTGGAGTTGAACGCGGCGTTGGCCCCGGCGGCAAATCTGCGCGGCCTGATCCTGTTGGCGCAAGGACAGGCGGTTGACGCCTTGTCCGCCTTCAGCGAGGCGATTCGGCTCTCCCCCAGCCAGGCCCAGTACTATGCCAACCGGGCCGACGTGTACCGTGCCCTCGGCCAGATCGATCAGGCCCTGGTGGACCTGAGCGTGGCCCTGGGCCTGAATGCAGACAGTGCAGTGGCCTACAACCTCCGTGGGCTATGCTATTTCTCCCAGCGAGACTACGCCAGCGCTGCGGCGGACTTTACCCAAGCCATACGCCGGCAGCCAACGAACGCGGCGTACTACCACAATCGCGGAGACGCGAACTACCGCCTGGGCAATCTGACCGAAGCCCTCGCCGATTTCACGCGCTCGCTCGCCCAGAGCAGCAATGTGCCCTACACCTTGTTCTTGCGGGGCAGTGTGTACCTGGAGCGCGGAGAGTATGCCCTCGCGGCGGCGGACTTCGACGCCGCCATCAAATTAGCGGCCGATCAGGCGGACTATTATGCCTTTCGCGCAGACGCCTACCTGCGCCAGGGCGACTACGAGAAGGCCATGGCAGATGCCGAGCAGGCCATCAAGCTCGATGCCCACTCGCCGCTGGCCTATCGCATCCGAGGCGCGGTACACGAAGCCCGTCAAAACTCTGCCCAGGCGGCCAAGGACTTTGCCCAAGCAGGCGAGGAGTATATCAGCCTGGGCGATTACGAGCGAGGCAAGGCCGCCTTCTCCGACGCCATTCGCATCGAACCGAAAAATGCCCTGCACTATGCAGGCAGGGCGAACTGCCTGTACAAGCTCTCTGCCTTTACCGACGCACTTACGGATGCCACGCGGGCCATCGAGCTGGACCCCAATTGCGAACGTGCCTGGAACATGCGTGCCAACACGTACGATGCCCTGGGCGATTTCGAGCACGCCGTGGCAGACTACACCGAGGCCATCCGGCTGGCGCCGACGAAGGCGGTCTACGTTGCCAACCGCGGCGACGTCTACCTCTCCCATCGCGACTATCAACTGGCCATTGCCGACTTCACCAAGGCCATCGAGCTGGAGCCAAACGAGGCCGGCCACTACGCCAACCGTGCCACGTGCTATTACTGGCTGGATGAGATCCAACTCGGCCTGCACGACGTTGAGCAGGCGCTGCTGCGCGATCCGACCCTGGCTCGTGCCCACAACATGCGCGGCAACTTGTTGGATGCACGCGGCGAGTACGAGGCGGCACTCGCGGCATACACCGAGGCGATCCGACGCGACCCTACCTCCGCCGTGTACCGCTACAACCGCGGCAAGACTTACAGCAATCACCACGAGTATGACGCCGCCATCGCTGATTTCACCGATGCCATTCTGCTGGCACCGGGGGTGGCCCTGTACCGGTCCTACCGCGCCAACTGCTATTACTGGAAGAACGAACTGGCCCAGGCAGAGGCCGACGCGCAGGCCGCCATCGAGCTGGACCAGACCTGCGACCATGCCTTCAATGTCCGCGGCCGCGTCCGCTACCATCGCGGAGATTTCGCCGCAGCCGTCGCCGATTTCACGCGCGCAATCGAACTCGTGCCGGGCGATCCCACCTATCATGACAATCGAGGCAAGGCCTATGAGCAACTCGGCAACAGGGAGGCCGCACAAGCGGACTTCGCCGAGGCGGAACGGCTGCGCGGCGACCGCGGCGCGCCGCAGACTCCGCCCGGCGAGAAATCAAACATGCCCGATCAGCCTCCCGCCAAAACAGGCTCCCCGCCACCGCCTGGCTAGCCTGCGTGCCCGGAGACCATCCGTGACTGTCCCTGTTGCGCTAACCGCATGCCGACAACAGCTCCTCCAGCACGGCCCCTCCGCCCCTGCTGGAGCCTGCTGCCCGCAGCCTGAACCACGCTGCCGGCACACGGTGCCTCCAGCCAGACGCGCGTCTCTGGAAGTGCTGCTGTGGAGCGCCATCCTCTTCGGCCATGGCCCAGCGCTACGGCCCCTGCCTGCCAAGGAGCCTCCCGCGCCACCCATTACGGCTCTGGCCATCGCGCCCCACGGCACGTCCGTGGTCGTGGGTTCCAATGCCGGCGTGCAGGTACTCGCCTGGCCCGAACTTGAGTCGGTCGGCAACCTGCCGAGCCACGCCCCCCACGTGCACCACGTGGAGTTCTCTCCAGACGGCACACGCCTGGCCATCGCAGGGGGCATGCCCGCACAACAGGGCATGCTCGAACTCTTCTCCTGGCCGGCGCGGGAGTGCCTGGCCCGGCTAGTATGCCACGACGATGTGCTCTATGCAGTGGCCTGGCATCCCAGCTTGGACCAGCTTGCCATCGCCGGCGCCACCGGCAGGTTGGCCGTGCTGGACGTTACTTCCGGCGCCGTGGTACGCGAGTGCCAGGGTCACGTACGCGATGTGCTGGCCGCCTGCTGGCTGCCCGATGGATCGCTGGTCTCTGCCAGCGCGGATGCGAGCGTGCGGGTATGGAAGGAGGCCAAGGAGGCATCCGCTATGAGCTTAACGAACCACACGGCGGCAGCCGTCGGCCTGGCAAGGCCTTCGGACGGCCAGCAGGAACGTGGGCGACTGGAGGTTGGTTCCATTGGCCGGGACAGGACCGTGCGGCTGTGGCAGCCGCTGCGGCGCCGCTTGGTGCGGTTCGTGCGGCTGCCTGTCGAGCCGCTTGCCGTCTGCTGGACGCACGTCCCCACGGTGGTAGCGGTAGCGTGCGTGGACGGGCATGTGCGCTTGATCCACACGCAGCTTGCCCGCGTGGAGGCGGACTTGCCGGCGATCAAGGGCTGGGCCTACTGCGTGGCGCAGCACCAGGATCGCTCGCTGGTGGCGGCTGGGGAAGGGGGGCAGGTGGTGCGGCTAGCGTGGCCCGGCAGCCGGCCCTGAAGGAGAGCCTTGTAACCGTTCACCGGGACCATCGCGCCGGGACGTGCGGGTTGGGCGCGCTCGCCGCTGGAGGGCCACCCTGCCGATGGAGGGCCACGCTCCGTCGTGGCCTCGATCGTCGCGTAAATCTTCTGGTTCAACTCGCTCACCGTGCTGGGACTCACCCGCTGGCCCCAGAGCGCCTCGGTGATGTCTTCCACTCGACGCACCGACACGCCCGCCAGGTAGATCTCGATCAACGCCTCCTCCACGCTCGACTCCCGACGCCGATACCGCTCGATGATCTGCGTCTCGAAGGGAAGATT
>JAIMBC010000346.1 GCA_023511675.1 Pirellulales bacterium | reverse complement strand
CTGCACAACGTTTCTGCCCTTCGCAGGCGGCTGGGGGGGCTTGCGGCCCGTGTCTGGGGGGTGGAAGTTGCGGGCAGGGGGCCGGGATTGGCCTTGGGCGGCGTTAAGGGCACCGGCCTGCTTACGCGGCCACGCTGAAGTATGTTCTAATAGCGGCGTGGCGTCCCGTTTCTAACTTGAACCCTGGCTGGCGCGCATGCAAGCCTCCGATCCCGAGGAACGGCAAGGCCCCGATCTCTCTGGCCCAGTGCCGCCCCCGCCGCGGGTTTCCGGGAGCAAGACGTTCGTGCAGGGTGCCATGACGCAGGCTCAGCCGGGCGCCGGCACGGTGCATGCAGCGCACAGCGAGATTCCCAGCCGGCCGGATGTGGCCTGGTTCGGGCGTTACCGGGTGGTCGAGCAGCTTGGCTCCGGCGGCTTTGGGGTGGTGTATCGGGGCTACGACACGCAGCTCAACCGGGAGGTTGCCATCAAGGTTCCGCTGCGCGAGCGCCTTTCCACGCCGGAACAGGCCGAGGCCTTTCTGCTGGAAGCCCAGAATTGCGCACGGCTGGACCATCCGAATATCGTGCCGGTGTACGACGTAGCGCGCACGGAGGACGGGCTGTGTTACATCGTCTCCAAGTTTGTCGTGGGGGAGAGCCTCGAGCACCGCATGGAACGGCGCCGCTTCACGCCGCAGGAAGCGGCGCAGCTCCTGGCATCGGTGGCCGACGCGCTGCATCATGCCCACCAGCGCGGCCTCGTGCACCGGGATGTGAAGCCGGCCAACATTCTCATCGACCGAGAAGGCCGCGTGTACGTGTGCGACTTTGGCCTGGCCCTCCGCGAAGAGGACTACGGGCGTGGTGCGGAGTGGTGCGGCACCGTGCTGTACATGAGCCCCGAGCAGGCGCGGGGAGAGAGCCATCGGCTCGATGCGCGCACGGATATCTACAGTCTGGGCGTGATTCTCTACGAGATGCTCACGGGGCGGCGGCCCTACCGTCACACCACGCTCTCCGAGGTGCTGGAGGAGATCATCTCGCATGAGGTGCGGCCGCCCCGCCAGCTCGATGCCTCGATTCCGCGGGAGTTGGAGCGGATCTGCCTGAAGGCCATGGCCAAACGGGCCAGCGATCGTTACACCACCGCCGCCGATCTGGCCGAAGAATTGCGGTCCTGGCAGCAACCCGGCGTCGAGGCGGGCGAGAAGCGGAGTGCACAGGCCGCAGCGGGGTCTGCCGGCGCGGCGTCCGGGGTGCGGATCGTGCCCAAGGGACTGCGCGCCTTCGATGCCGAGGACGCAGACTTCTTTCTGGAGCTGCTGCCCGGTCCGCGCGACCGGGACGGCCTGCCCGAGGGCATCCGTTTCTGGAAGCGCCGGCTGGAAGAGACCGATGCGGAGCAGACCTTTCGCGTAGGCCTGTTGTATGGGCCGAGCGGCTGCGGGAAATCGTCCCTGGTCAAGGCGGGCCTGCTGCCGCGGCTGGCGCCGCACGTGCGCAGCGTGTATGTGGAGTGCTCGCCGGACCAGACGGAGGCCCGTCTGCTACGGCGGTTGCACAAGGAATTTCCGCAGCTTGAGAACGAGCCCAGTTTGCCCAAGGCACTGTGGCGTTTACGGCGCCGCAGCGGCTCGGGCAGCGGCCTCTTAGGGGATGTCCGCAAACTGGTGCTGGTGCTGGACCAGTTCGAGCAGTGGCTGCACGGCCGTGCGGTGGTGGCGGACACGCTGCTGGTAGAAGCTCTGCGGCAGTGCGACGGGGCGCATGTGCAATGCCTGCTGCTGGTGCGAGATGACTTCTGGCTGGCGGTGAGCCGCTTTTTACGCGAGCTGGAGGTTCCGCTGCTGGAAGGGCAGAACACAGCTCTGGTCGATCTGTTCGATCCCCTGCACGCCCGCCGCGTGCTGGTGGCCTTCGGCAGGGCCTACGGCTGCTTGCCGGCGGATCCTGCCCCGTTGAGCGCGGAGCAGGAACGGTTCGTGGAGCAGGTGGTACACGGGCTGGCGCAGAATGGCAAGGTGATTTCGGTCCAGCTTGCCTTGTTTGCTGAGATGTTCAAGGGCAAGCCGTGGGTGCCCGCGGCCTTGCGGCAAATGGGCGGGGTATCGGGCATTGGGGTGACGTTCCTGGAGGAGAACTTCGGGGCAGCCACAGCGCCGCCGGAGCGCCGCCTGCACCAGCGTGCGGCGCGGATGGTGCTGAAGTGTCTGCTTCCCGAGCGGGGTACGGAGATCAAGGGCTATGTGCGTGCGGAGTCCGAACTGCGTGCGGTTTCGGGCTACGCGGAGAAGCCGCGCGAGTTCGCCGACTTGATGCGGATTCTAGACGCCGAGTTGCGGCTGATCACCCCCACCGAACTGGATCCTGATGAGCAAGGGGCCGCTGCCACGCCGGCGCCGGGACGCTACTACCAGCTTACGCACGATTATCTGGTGCCGGCCGTGCGCGAGTGGCTGACGCGCAAGCAGAAGGCCTCGCGCCGCGGCCGGGCAGAACTGCGGCTAGGAGAGCTGGCGGAAATGTGGTCCGCGCGGCCCGAGCCGCGCAACCTGCCCTCGTTCTGGGAATGGCCCTACCTGCTCGCCTGGACGCGCCGGGCCGACTGGTCCGCCTCGCAGCGGCGGATGATGCGCTCCGCAGCCCGACACCACCTCTTGCGCTCGGTGCTGTTGAGCATCGCGCTGGTGGCAGGGCTCGTCGCCCTGCAACAGTGGCAGCTCCAGCGCCGCGCTCAGGCCGAACATGCCAAGGGGCTGGTGGGGCGGCTCCTGGATGCCAAGCTCGAGCAGGTACCGGCCATTGTGCGAGACATGTCGGCATACCGCCGCTGGACCGATCCGGCCCTCCGCGCCGTGCTCGCCGACACTCGCAGCACGCCGGCGCAACAACTCAACGCTGCACTGGGACTGTTGCCCAACGACTCCGGGCAGGCAGAGAAGGTATTTGGTGAGATGCTGCGGGCGCCGCCCGCGGACTCGCTGGTGCTGCGGGACGCACTCTTCTCCTACCGCCGGCCCTTCGTGCCTCGTCTGTGGAAGGCGGTGGCCGACGGCGACGTTTCCGACGCGCAACGCCTGCGTGCCGCCATGGCCCTGGCGGCTTTCGATCCGCCGGAGGCGCTGGCCCCAGCCGATGCGGCAGGGGCCAGCGGTGAGGAAAACTCCGCGCCTGCCAGGGCACCTGGCGGTGGCACGCCGGACCCTGCTGCGGAGAAAGCCGCCCACCGCACCGGCGCAGACGGAGTGCCGGATACCAGCACGCCGACAGCAACTGCTCGCTGGCGGCGTCATGCGGCGGCCGTGGCCCAATCGCTCGAGCGCGTGTGTGCCGCCAGTCCTGGAGATCTGGAGCACTTCGTGAGGGGGCTGCGGCCCGCCTCCGCTCTGCTGGCTCGGCCGCTGGCCGAACGGTTGCGTGCCGGCACCGGGCCCTCGCCGCGCATCGCCGCCCGCTTGGTAGCGCGGCTGGCGGGAGAACAACCCCTCCTCCTGGCGGATCTGGTGGTGGATACGGGTGCCGAGGTATTCACTGAGTTGCTCCCCGCATTGCGGCGCCGGCGCCGCGATGTGATCCCGCACCTGAAACAGCTTGCCAGCGAAACGTTGCGTGCCGAATGGGCGGACGAGCCGCAGGACTCGCACTGGCAGCCGGTCCCCGCGGCGGCTGCCGGCATGATCACGCGTGCTCGCGGCTTGGTGGAAGAACGCTACGCATTCTGCCTCGAACTGCCGCTCGACGAGCTGTCTGGCCTGTGCCAGCAATTGCACACCGCTGGGTATCGGCCCACGCGCGTGCGGCCCTACCCGACCGAGGCCGAGGTGCTGGCGGCCGTGTTGTGGGCCAGAGACGGCCGCAGCTATGAACTGCTCACGGCAGCTCCTGAAGAGGAGGTTGCGGCCCGGCAGGCAGAGCTGGCCGCGGAGTGGTTGGCCGTGGATGTGGCCGGCTATCTACCGCCGGCTCAGAGCGAGACAGGCCAGGAGCGATATGTGGCCCTCTGGGAGCGCGCCGATGATCAGGAACAGGAAAGCCGGATTTATGTGGGAGAGCTGGATCCCCAGCGTGCCGCGAATGCGCAACGCGACGCACCGCAGTTGACCTGCTTTACGTTTCACGCCTTCCGCGGGGGGGACGGGCAGGTGCGCTACAGCAGCGTTTGGCGGAAAGCGGCGCGGCAATGGTCGACGCGCTGGGGGGCCAGCCATGCGGAGCTGTTGGGCCACCTTCACGCCGACAAGGTGCAGCTCGACGTGGCTTGTTTTCCCGCGGCGGCCAGCGCCAAGCGGCCGGCCGCCGCCGAGGAGCGGTTGCGGCAGGCCGAGGCGGCCCTAGCCGCCAATCCGTCTGAGGCCTCCGCACGACGGGAACGGGGGCAGGCACACTTCGCTTTGGGCAATGACGTGGCCGCCGTGGCAGACTTCTCCGTGGTGCTGGAGCGGGGGGCCGACTCCACCGCGCTCTTTTATCGGGCACTGGCACGGGCCAGGCAGGGCCAGTATGCGCTGGCTGTCTCCGATCTGGCACGCTTGCAGCAACTGGGAGATACCTTGTTTGTACGCGCGTGCGCTCTGATCGTCACCTGCCTGGCAAATCAGCAGCCCGTGGACTTGGAGCCGCTGGAGCGTCTGCTGGCTTCTCGCTGGAACGATCCCCATGTGGTCTACAATACGGCCTGTGCCTACGCCGCCGCTGCGCAGACGATCGCCGCCTCTGATGCCCAGCGGGCCGAACAATTCGCCCAGCGGGCCGTGGAGCTGCTGAAGCATACCGAAGAACTGGGAGACCACTTCCAGGGCCTGATGGCCGCCGATGCCGATCTGGATTTCTTGCGCGGCCGGCCCGAGTTTGATGCCCTGGTGGAGCGCGCACGGCCCGAGCTGGCCTACGTTGTGCTGTTCCATGGGCTAGCCGACCGCACCTTCGTGCGGCTGGCGGGTTTGACACCCGAAGAGCACGAGCAGCAGGCGCGCGGTCTGGTAGGCGAGGGTTACCGCCCTGTTGCACTGGCGGTGATGCAACCTGCCGGGGGCCGGCTGCCGGCCGTGGCAAGCGTGTGGCACCTGCCGGTGATTCCAGCCGACCGCAAGGATGCGCACGCCAAGCGGCAGGCCCGCGCTCTGCTTGCGCTGGCAGCCCTGCGCGAAACAGAAATGGCCTGGCCCGGACTGGCTCACACCTCCGAGCCGCGCGTGCGGGGATTCCTGATCGACGCCTTCCAGGGCTGGGACGCGGCGCCGGACTGGTTGTGCCAGGCCGTGATCCGCCTGCCGCCCGATGGGGGTGGGTCGGCGGTGCCAGCCGGCCTTGACCCTGACGAGGACTGGCAG
>JAIMBC010000345.1 GCA_023511675.1 Pirellulales bacterium | reverse complement strand
GGTTCGGTGGGCTCGTGGTTGGGGTTGGGGCAGGGGGCATTGGCCCGCCACTCGTACAGTACAGAGAGGGTACCGGCCAGAAACTGGGCACGGCACGTAGCGCGTTGTGTCTTGCCGCTGGAGGTCTTGGGCAAGGTTCCGGCAGCAATCAGCACCACGGCATGCGGGCGCACATCATGCTCCGCCAGCACGTGCTGTTCGATCGCGGCGGCGAGCGACGGCAGGTCCACCTTGCCGGGCCGCTGCACTTCGTGGACCAGCACCAGGCGTTCTTCACCGTCCTGTTCGACAGCAAACGCTGCTCCGCCGTCTTGCTTGAGGGCCGGGTGGCACTGTTCGACCGTACGCTCGATGTCTTGGGGATAGTAGTTGCGGCCCGCGATGATGATGAGATCTTTTAAACGGCCGGTGACATACAACTGGCCGTCGTAGATGAAGCCCAGGTCGCCGGTGCGGAGGAAGGGGCCCTCTCCCGTATCGCGGAGCACGGCCTCGAAAACGGCTTGAGATTCCTCGGGCCTGTTCCAGTACCCCAGCGCGACGCTGGGACCGCTCACCCAGATCTCGCCGACGCTGCCCTGCGGCAGCTCGATGCACCTTCGAGGGTCGACGATCACCACGCGTTGGTCGCGGGAGGGCCAACCACAAGAGACGATCCTGCGGCCGCCCTCGCGGGGACGGCGCGGCACCGCCAGACCATCGCGTTCCAGCCTCTCAGGGCAGAAGCCGCGAATCACGGCCGGCCGGTGCTTGGCGCCTCCCGTGACCAGCAACGTGGCCTCTGCCAGGCCATAGCTTGGGTAAAAGGCAGACGGCTTGAAACCGCAGCAAGCGAAAGCGTCGGCAAAGCGAGCGAGGGTCTCTGGCCGTACCGGCTCGGCGCCGTTGATGGCCAGCGACCAGGAGCCGAGGTCGAGCCGGCTCTTCTCCGCCTCCGATACCTTGCGCACACATAGTTCGTAGCCAAAGTTGGGAGAGGCGCTGATTTGAGCGCGATAGCGCGAGATGGCTTGCAGCCACCGCACCGGCCGCTGCGCGAACGACAGCGGCGACATGAGCACGATCTGACCGCCGCTGTACAGCGGCCACAGCACGCCGCCAATCAACCCCATGTCGTGGTACGGCGGGAGCCACGCCACCCCCACCGGCCGTGGCCCATCCAACCGATGGAGCTGCTGCAGGTTGTGCAGCAGGTTGCCGTGACTCACCATCACACCCTTGGGCGCCCCCGTCGAGCCGGATGTGTACTGCAAGAAGGCCAGGCTATCGCTCGTAACCTCGGGCGGTTCCCATTCGGCTGCCCGCGCCGGCTCCAGCTCCTCCAGCGCCAGAATGGTCTCCAGTTCGGGAACCCGGGAGAAAACCGCTTCTGCCCAGTTCAGCACCGCGTGGTTCGATAACAGCACCCGCGCCTGCGAGTCCTGAACGATCGACTGCAAGCGGGCAAGCGTCCTACCGGCACGCAGGGGATCGGGCGGATACACGGGCACCGCCACCACCCCTGCATACAACGAACCGAGAAAGGCCGTGATGTAGTCTAGCCCCGGTTCGAAGACCACCAGCGCCCGCTCTCCGGCGTAACCCCTACGGACCAGCTCTGCCGCGAGCGTGCGGGCGCGGCGATCGAGTTCCGCATAGCTGAGCTGGGCTTCCTCGGCTTCGCCATCCAGCAGAAAGGTGTAGGCAATCCGCTCGGGCTGATCGGCCGCGCGAAACCGCAGCAAATCGACCAGATTTCGCAGTTCGGGTGAGCGGCCTCTCCGCCCCGCTACGGTTACATGCCAGGAACTTGTCGCCATTTCGTCGTGTTAGCTGGCATTCACAAACGGCAGTCGGCATGCGTCGCGTGTGGCCCACGCCCGCACGGCTGGCAGCAGCGGCGTCCCTGGCCTATGATCGCTCCTTCAGCTCTCTCCCTTGGGTGGGAATGCTCAGTCTACGCTGGGCGGCTTGCGCAGAAAACCGCCTTAACGCAGCTTCTCCAGTTTCTATGTTCGTCAGGGTCGTAGGCATTGTTGAGTTGGTGGAGACAGTCATGCACTCAAATAGCGCTGCGGGCGGTGGCTTGTTACGGTTGTGCAGGCAAAGTTCAACACGCTTTGCGGGCGCTGTCGGCGCCTCCACAGCCGTTGCTGCTGGCGACGGTTCAACGGCAGTTTGGCTAGCTGAATCGAATACGTGGGGATTTTACCAGCAATACGGGCGAATGTGCAGGTCGTGACGTTGCCGCGTGTAGCAAGCAAGGCGTGTGCCGAATGGGTCTTGCGTCACGCGGCTGGTTTGTGTGCGACGTGCAGCGAAGGATCCGGCGTGGCAATGCCTGGTCGCCGCGGGGTATCTGCCATGCTGGAGGCCGCTGGAGGCATATTGGCGTGGACGGGGCCGGCCAAGCTGCAATAATCGAGGGTGTCTCATATTCGCTACAGGAGGGATGCACGGTGAACGCCTACGTACTGGCCTTGGCCGCGGCAATGCTGCCCCCCACGGCCGCCTGGATCGAAGGGCCGCCCGACGGCGACGCAGCCAGTGTAGGCCAGCCGGCTGGGGCAGGTTCGGTCGTGAACGTTGTATACCAGCAGTTGGTGGAAAGCGGCGTATCGCTGCCCGATGGCCGCAGCGTCAAGCTGCCTGAGCCTGTGCTTCGGGTTGGTATGGATGCGGCCGCGGAGCAGGCGGCCCTCCGCAAGCTGGAGCGGCCCGGCAAGTCTCTGAAGGAGCTGATGCGTGCCACGATCCCCGCACCGTTCTTGCTGGACATCAGCCAGGTGCCCGATAGCCGGGCCCGGCGTGTGGACCTGTACTTCTTCGCGCGGGGGGAGCTGGAAACGCTGCTGGACAAGGACTTTCTCGAAAACCAGCTTGGCTTCACGGGCAAGCGCGGCAAGAACGACGAGGAGTGGAACAAGTCAGGCTTCCTGGCGGGAGAAGAGCTGGCAGCCCGCCAGCTCACGGCACTGGAATCCGAGGAGGCACGTGAGGCCTACCTGTACAGCACCTCCAATGTGTTCGATCGAGTCCTGCTGAGCAGCACCAGCCGCGTGTTCCAAACCCGCCACGAGCGCTCCATTTTAGCTGCGTCGCTGCTGGATGAGCGCTTTGATGGGGATGAGCAGTATCCGAACCAGTGGCGGCCGCTGGTGCGAGACGCCGCGGGCCGATTGAAGCTGGGCAAGGGCGTGCATCGCTATGCAGGTCTTGGCTCATACATCAAGGTGACGGCGTTGGCGGGCCAGCAGGGCTTGCTGTTCATCGAGTTTCACATGGTGTTCGACGAGCCGCAGGAATGGTTTGGCGGGACCAACTACATCAGCAGCAAATTGCCGCCGCTGATGCAGGACAATGTGCGGCAGTTTCGTGCGCGGCTGGCCAAGGCACGGTCTTCGGCGGCCAAGCAGGGGGGCTGAGGCGGCCGCCCACCGCCGCGGTCCGAGCAGGTGCGCATATTTCGCAGCACGTTGGCGGGCAGGTGGCAGCTTGGGTCCAGGCGGATGAGCCGGCTTCCAGCCGCAGGTTGGCGAACATGTGGCGGTTCGCGTTCGCCTGGATGAGCCGACCACCCCTACTGCACGTTGGCGGCTAGAATCGGCCGTGCGGCGCGGCATTGAATTTCCGTATCCTCTATGCCTTGGGCGAAATGCCCTTGATGGCGCGCACGCGTTGTTCGATCTGCGAGAGCACCTCGTAATCGCTGGGGAAGGGGGACTCGAATGCGGGCCGCAGGGGAATGGGCACATCGTCCATGCGATAGACGGTACCTGGCACATTGATTCCGTACACGGCGGTGCAAAAGGCCACGGCCGCGTGGCGGGAGGTATAGGTTTCTTTAGGGTCGAGCACGATGTAAGGGATGCGTCGCAGATGCTCGCGGGCGGCCTGACTGAAGTTGGCCATCGGGTCGCTGGCCACGATCAGTGCGGCATCGGCTTCGCCGCGGGCCAGCATGTCGGCGGAGGTATATTCCCCAGGATTGAAACGGGGAAACCCTCTGGAGAGGTTGACGCCAAAGGGGAAACCGGTCCGCCAGGAGACCACATTGTCTGCCCCGGTGACGTTGCCGTGGCCTCGCATGGGCTTGCAAACGAAACGGGTGTAGGCGTTCATGTCTCGCGTGAGCGCCAGCACGGCTTCGCTGTTGAGATGCTTGCCCCGAGTCATGGTCAGCCCCATGCCGAACAGGATCACGCCGAACCGGGCACGCTTCATGCGGTCCATCAGGTCTTGCCAGGCGGCGAGCGGCACACCCGTCTCCTCCTCCACGGTTTGGGCATCCAACGTCAGCCCCTTGGCCAGGGCGCGCAGGGTCCACAGGGCCTCGAAGTCCCTGCGCGGCTTGATCTGCAAGAAGATGTCCACGGCGTTGGCGCTTTTGGATGCCGACGGCGTACATCAAGAAGCGACAAGCTACCATTCTTGCACGCATGGAGCAAGTCACGCTTCCACGCGACTGGCCAGTACGCTAATTTTGTAGCGACCATCGCGGGCTGAATGTCATGACGTTCACATACTACGGTCATTCCTGCTTTGCCATCACACTTCCAAGTGGCGAACGACTTCTGTTCGATCCATTCATTACACCAAATCCATTGGCAGTAGGCATAGCGCTCGATGACATTACCGCCGATTACATCCTGCTATCGCATGGACACGCTGACCACGTCGCCGATGCAGTTCCGCTGGCAAAGCGAACAGGTGCGCTCGTCATCTGTGCATGGGAAGTTTACCAGTGGTTGGAAAAGCAGGGTGCCACCAACGTGCGTCCGATGAACACAGGTGGAACATGGCGGGCACCGTTCGGGACTGTACAATGCGTTGTGGCGCAGCATTCCAGTGGTCTTCCTGATGGTACGTACGGCGGTAATCCGATGGGTTTTGTCGTGGCAACGTCCACAGGTACATGTTACTATGCAGGCGATACTGCTCTGACGCTCGATATGCAGCTCATTCCGCGTCGGTATAGGCTCGATGCAGCAATCTTGCCAATTGGTGATAACTTTACGATGGGAGTTGAAGACGCAATTGTTGCTGCTGAGTATGTGGCATGCTCGAACATCATTGGCGTTCACTTCGATACGTTCGATTTGATTCGTATTGATCATGAAGCAGCGATAGCATCTTTTGCTGCACGAGGCTTCACGTTAAGGCTTCCAACCGTCGGAGCGACCATACCGCTCTTGATGGATTAAGTTTCACGTATTTCGGAGATGCCATGAAAGTGAACATGGGTGGACTCGATCGTGGACTACGAATCGTGCTCGCTCTCGTGGTAGCATTGCTTATCGGGACCGGTACGCTTTCTGGAACGTGGGCGATTGTGTTGGGAATTGTTGCAGTGGTATTTCTTGTAACGTCTCTCATCGGCATGTGTCCACTCTATGCC
>JAIMBC010000344.1 GCA_023511675.1 Pirellulales bacterium | reverse complement strand
GTTCCAGCAAGGCCATGCAGCGGCTCCGCCAGGCCATCGCCCGCGCAGCCCCCACCGAGGAAACCATCCTGATTACCGGAGAAAGCGGCACGGGAAAGGAACTGGTCGCCCGCGCCATCCACGCCGCCAGCCGGCGCGCAGGCAAGGCGCTGATCAGCCTGAACTGCCCCGTCCTCTCCGCACAACTCATGGAAAGCGAGCTGTTCGGGCATGAGCGCGGCGCCTTCACAGGAGCCGACAGCCCGCGCACCGGCCGCTTCGAACTGGCGGATGGCGGCACGATCTTCCTCGACGAAATCACAGAAATCGACCCCCCCTTGCAGGCCAAACTACTGCGTGTCTTGCAGGAAAAGTGCTTCGAACGCGTCGGCTCCAGCCTCACACGCCAGGTCGATGTGCGCGTGCTGGCCAGCACCAACCGGGATCTGCGCGCCCTGGTGGCCGAGGGTCGTTTCCGCGAGGATCTCTTCTTCCGGCTGGCCGTGATCCCGCTGGAAGTGCCGCCGTTACGGCAGCGCTTGGAAGACTTGCCGGAGCTGGTCGAACACTTTCAGCAGCGGGCGGCCGCGCGGCTGGGCCGCGCGCCGTGCGAACTGGACGACACGGCGCGCGCTTTGCTGGAGAACTACCACTGGCCGGGCAATGTGCGCGAGCTGGAGAACATCGTGACCCGCGCCAGCGTGCTGTACGAAGGCCGCCGCGTCACCGCGGAGGATCTACGGCCCTGGTTGATCGAGGCGCCCGGTAGCAATGCCTCGGCAGGTGCGACCGTACCCGTGGGCCTGAGCTTGCAAGAGATGGAGCGCAAACTGATCGAGGCCACGCTGGCACACTTCGAGGGCCATCGTGCCAAGACGGCGCGCGCACTGGGGATCGGGCTGCGAACGCTTTCGGGCAAACTGAAGGAGTATGGCTATGCGCCCCGAGCCAAGAAACTCTCGGCCGCATGAGCAGGCGGCCGGGTGGGCGGTGCGGTCGCGCGGCCGCCTCCGCGGGCTGCTGCAAGGCACGCTTGCCGCGGCGCAGTTTTTGCGCCTGGCAACCGGCAGAATTTGCCAGGCTCAGTGGCGTGCAGCCTGCCTGGGCATGTTCCGCAAAGCGCCGTCGGCACGGATCGCGCATCGCAAGCTATTGCCCAGCAGGATGTTGTGTTTGCTGACCCGTGGGCTTCCGTCCGGCGTGCGCTGGCCGACGCACCCGGCATGCCCATTGCTGGCGATTGCCTTGGCTGTGCCGGCGTGCGACCGGCCCCTGGCGATGGGGGATTGCTCATGATCGACGCAATTCTGCAAGCCACGCCCATCCCGGTGATGGAACAAGTGGCGCGCTTCGCGCAGGCGCGGCACACCGTGCTGGCGGGAAACATCGCCAACGTGGACACGCCTGGATATCGGGCACGCGACCTATCTCCAGAACTGTTCCGCCGCCGACTGGCCGAGGCATTGGCGGCGCGGCGTTCGGCCGCGGCGTCGCAGACGGCTGCCGATGCGGCCTACGGGGCCGCTGCCGGCCCGGCCGGCGCCTCGCGGCGTGCCTGGCCGACAAGCGATTGGAAGTCACTGCTCCGGCACGATGAGAACGATGTCAGCCTGGAGCAGCAGGTGGCGGCAGTGGCCAAGAACCAGATCGAACACAACCTGGCTCTGGCCGTGATCAGCCATCAGGTGCGGCTGTTACAGGCGGCGATCAGCGAGCGCGCGTAAGCGGAACAACTTTCAACCACAAACCCATGTCACGCTTGCCAACCATGCCAGAAGCAAAGGGAGCAGGCCCATGATCACCGCATTGGATCTCAGCGCCAGCGGCCTGGCGGCGCAGCGCGTGCGTCTGACCGCCATCGCCAACAACCTGGCCAACATGTCCACGCTGCTCAACGAGCAAGGGGAGCCGGAGCCGTATCGGCCGCGGTTCGTCATCTTTCAAGCAGATGAGCGGATGGGCAGCGCGCTGGGTGCGGCCGGCGTGCGCGTCAGCTCCGTGGAAGTGGCCGACGTGGAGCCGCGCTACAAGTACGAGCCGGGCCATCCCTATGCCATCCAGGAGGGGCCGTGGCAGGGTTACGTGGCCTATCCCAACATCAACATGATGGGCGAGTTCACAGACGCCCTCGAAGCTACCCGCGCCTACGAGGCGAACCTGGGCCTGATGGAAGTGGCCAAGGATCTGGCCCAGCAAACGCTACGCTTGTTGGTCTAACGGAAGGTAAGCACGATGCACGCCATTCGCCCTCCTGCTCTGCCCGTTCCTCCGCCACCGGTCCAGCCCGCAGCGCCGGCTCCGCAGCAGGCAGCCGATCGCTCCGGCCCCGCGGCCACCCCCTTCCAGGACGTGCTGCTGCACTCGATCGAGCAGGTGAACACCTTGCAGCAAGACGCACAACGCATGGTGGAGACGATGGCGGTGGGCGGCGATGTCAGTCCCATCGACGTGTTGACGGCCGTGCAGAAAGCCGATCTGGCATTTCGCATGATGCTGCAAGTGCGAAACAAGCTGGTGCAGGCGTATCAGGAATTGCAGGGCGTGCGGGTGTAGCCGCGCGGCAAGAGGTCGCGCGAGGGCGGTTCGCGCGGGCGGAAGGCCGCCCGGCGTAGGCTTCGCAACCAGGGGCAAGGGCGCCAGGGATGGACGCAATCAACAAACTCTGGAACCAGGCGGCCGAGCTGTTCCGCTCGCTGTCGCCCGGCGGGAGGCTATTGGCAGGGCTGCTGACAGCCGTGCTGGTGCTGGGACTGGCGTGGCTCTTGAACCGTGAGGTGGGGGGGGAGGACTATTACTTGCTGGGAGGGCAGGGATTCTCTGCCAACGAACTGCCGGCCATGGAAGCCGCCTTTGGCAAGGCCGGTCTCAATGACTATGAGGTGGTGGGCAACCGCATCCGCATCCCCCGCGGGAAGCAGGGCGAGTACATGGCCGCCCTGGCCGATGCGCAGGCCCTCCCCGCACATTATGGAGACATGCTGGCCCGTGCCCTGGCGAACCAGAGTCCCTTCGCCAGCCGTGCGCAGCAAGAAGCCGCCCTGGCGGCGGCCATCGAACGCGAACTGTCTCTGATGCTCTCCAAAATGCAGGGGATTGCCGAGGCCAACGTTAAGTGCAACGCGGAGAAACGAGGTCTCGGCCCGCGCGGGGAACGCAAGGTCACAGCCCTGGTCAGCATCAAGCCGATCGGCAACGCACCTCTGGACGAGTCCCGCGTGCCGCATATCCAGCGGGCCGTGGCCGGAGGCTGGGCCGGTCTGGCACCCCAGGATGTGGTGGTGCTCGACCAGAACAGCGGCATCAGCTACGGGGGCAGTTCTCGACTGAGCGGCTCGCTGGATAACCCACACCTGCTGGCCGTCAAGCACTACACCGAGCTGTACGAATCTCAAATGCACAAGGCCCTCCGCTACATCCCCGGAGTGACCATCACGGCACTGGTAGAGCTGAATCCGGAACTCGAGCACCGCGAGGAGCGCAACAAGGTGGACCCGAAGACCGTGCCGCTCTATCTGCGTGAGGACACCACGCTGAGCACGCAGGAGAAAGACCAGCCGGGCGGCCGCCCCGGCTTCGAGTCGCAGCAGCCCAATCGAGGCGCCAGCATTGCCTCCGGGCGGCAAGGCTCGCGCAGCGAGGAGGAAACCTCGGCACGCGAAGAGCAGAATGCCGTCTCGCACGATCGCACGCTGGTCACCATGGCAGGGCTGACTCCCAAGCGCGTCACCGTCTCCATCGGCGTGCCCACCAGCTACCTGTTGCGCGTTTGGCGGGAAAAACAGCCGACCGCCCCGGGACAACCGCCCAAAGATCCCACGCCTGCCGAACTTGAGGCCGTGGGAGAGGCTGAGGCCCTGCGGATCCGCAACTCGGTGGCCTCGCTGCTGCCCAACGTGGACGCCACGGTCGACCATCGGCCGCTGGTGCAGGTGACCACCTTCCCGGACGTCAAGCTGGAAGAACCGCCCGGCCTGTCGCTTGCCGAACAGGCGCTTCACTGGCTGGGGGCAAGCTGGCAGACGCTCGCCATGCTGGCACTGGTGATCTTCAGCCTGGCGGTCGTGCGCTCGCTGGCACGGGGCGGCCCAGCCACTGCGCCCCCACCCGCCCCCGCACTTGCCGCGACGGAGGCTGGCCAGCCGGAGGCGGCCGGCGCGGCAAGCCCACAGGCAGAAACGCAGGCACGCCGCCGTTTTCAGAGCGGGCAGTCGCTGCGTGACGAGCTGGCGGAAATGGTCCGCGAGAACCCGGATGCCGCGGCAGGCATCCTGCGTACCTGGATCGGGGCGCCGAACTAGCCATGGCCCAAATCGTACGGAGCACCACACGCCTCGATCCCGCCCTGCGCAAGGCGGCCATCCTGGTAGCCTGCCTCGAGCCGCCGCTGGCGGACCGTCTGCTGGAACACCTGCCCGCCGAGCAGGCAGCTCGTATTCGTCGCCTGGCGGTCGAGCTGGACGATGTCGAGGCCAGCGAGCAGGCGGCTGTGCTGGGGGAGTTCGTGGCCAGCCGTGGCCGCGAGGCGGGGCCAGGCCGAGAGCATGCGGCCGCAGCACAAACGACTTCGGCAATCCAGCCATCCCCCCCCGCTGCTCCGGCCAGCGGCGGAGGCAACAAGTCCGGCACTGCCGCAGACGAGGAGGTGCCTTTTCGCTTTCTGCGCCACACCCCCGGCAGCCAGTTAGCGCGGCTGCTGGCGGTGGAACGCCCGCAGACCATCGCGCTGGTGCTGGCCCATCTTCCGGAGGCCGATGCCGCCCGCACTCTGGCCGCCCTCCCGCCCGAGTTGCACCTTCCGGTGGCACGCCGCCTGGCGGAACTCGAGGAACCCAGCCCCGAGGTGTTGCGGGAGGTCGAGCAGGGCCTGGTCGGCCGGATGGCTCAGTTTCAACTTGCCGGGGCCCGCCGCGCGCTGGGCCTGAACCGCCTGCGCGGCATCTTGCAGGCCGGAGAACCTGGCTGGAGCCGAGACGTGCTCGATGCGCTCTCTGCCGAGGATCCTCTGCTGGCGGCCGAACTGCAAGCTGAGCCTCCCCCCCCAACGGCCCACCAGGCAGACGCGGACCATCACCAGTCCCCCACGTTGCACAGTGCCGCAGCTCCTCCCCTAGATCTGGACACGCTGGCCGCACTCACGGACCGCGAGCTGCGAGAGCTGCTTTCTCAGGCGGATCCCGAACTGGTCATGCTGGCGCTGGCCGGCGCCAGCCGGAGCCTGGCACGCCGCTGCCTGGCCTTGCTGGAACCGCCGCTGGCACGCCACATCGAACAGTCTCTCTCGCGATTAGGGCCGCTGCGGCTGGCAGATATCTTCCAGGCCCAGGCCGAATTGCTGGCGCTGCGGCAGGCGTCGGCACCGGCGGTGGCCCCAGGGCCATAGTACGCCTGGCCGCAGGAGTTCCACATG
>JAIMBC010000343.1 GCA_023511675.1 Pirellulales bacterium | reverse complement strand
AGGCGGCCCTTGCACTGTGATGCAGGCATCCCCGCCCGCACTGGACTGGATCATCCCCACGCCTCCCCGCCCGCACCAGTTCTGCTTGCAGCAGGCAGGCTGCCTGCACCCCGAGCAGGCGAGACGCCTACACCACAACTAGCAAACCTGCCTAGCAATGGTTGCGGTTGCCCTCTCAACTCAGCGCGTTGCCGGGTTCGCTCGCGCCCGCCTATTGTACCTCTTGACCCGGGGGCGCGTGCAGCGTTGCGAATCGCGGCGGGTAGGACGCGAACCACGGCGGGCGGGACGCCCGGCCCGCGAGCAGGCTGCACCTTACCGTTTTCCAAGGTCTGCAAGGTCTGCTGGCCTACTGCGGGCCTACGTATGGGGAGGGCGGCATTGACGCGGACGTCTTCGGCAGGTACCGTTCGCCATCCCAATGCCGATTGTTGTCGCCAGTTGCTAGCACGGAGCCGGTGCATGAAGGCGCAGGTCGTTGCGGCCATGCTGTTGGCCGTGATCCTTGGTCTGGACGGGGCCCCGCCCGCGGCGAAGGGAGAAGATTTTCGCATCGCCACGCGGCTATATTCAGGCGAGGACGGCGAAGAATCCCAAATCGGAGAGACGCTCACGCTCTTTCGAGACGGCACGGTGTACGACTTTGTGCTCGACCGGCCCCGTGCGGTGACCATCTTCGAGCCGGAGGCCCGGCGGATCTTCGTGCTGGAGCCGTCCCGCCGGCTGAAGGTGCGCGTGGAGCATGATGAGCTGCTGCACTTTGTGGAACAGTTGAATGGGCAGGCCAGTCGCTCCTCGCAGCCGTTCTTGAGGTTCCTGGCACGCCCGGGCTTTGAGCAGCAGTACGACGAGTCGTCCGGCCGGTTGTCGCTGCGCAGCGAATGGCTAGAATACCGCGTCCAGACGCAGCCCCTGCCCAGCGAGACGGCGGCGGCGCAGTACCGGGAATTTGCAGATACCTATGCCCGCCTGAACGCCTACCTGAACGTGGGCGCCTTGCCTCCCGGCGGCCGGCTGGCGCTGAACGAGGCCCTGGCTGAGCTGCGCTTGATGCCGCGACAGGTTGAGCTGGTGCGGCTGCGTGTCGAGGAGAACGAACCGCTTCACCGGCTCCGCGCCGTGCATGAGGTGGAGTGGTCGCTGAAGGCCAGCGACGACCGCTTGATCGAGCAAGCCCGCGAGCAGTTGGAGCGCTATCGGCTCGCCACCATCGAAGAGTACCGAGGGAGCAGCGGCTAGCGAGGCGACGGTGCACGCTCGCCCCGCTTCGAGCGAGCGCAGCCTGGAGGCAGGCCGATCCGAGGGCGGCAGCAGGGCCAGCCTGCGGAGCGCGGGGGGCTGGGGCGCCCAAGCTGCGCGGCTCTCTGGCCCGGGGCACGCGCTGGGATTAGACTGGCATGGCGTTTCGTGTTGTGAGCCGCCGGTCTTTCACCAGGAGAGTTGCCGCCATGCGTCGCCAACGTGCAATGTCTGGGGCTTCAGGCATGACATACCTTCCGGCTGTGTGCGGCCTGGCAGGGGCGCTGATCTGCCTTGCTGGCAAGGCCGCCGGGGGAGAGCTGGCAGCTACCCGCCATGACGGAGGAGTGCGCATCGAGGTCGACGGCAAGCTGTTTGCAGACTACCTGATCAGCAGGGGGCCCAAACCGATCCTCTGGCCGGTGATCGGACCCAGCGGCGTGGAGCTGACGCGTGCCTATCCCATGCGGCTGCGCGAGGGGGAGAAGCAGGACCATCCGCACCAGCGTTCGATGTGGTTCACCCACGGCTCGGTCAATGGCATCGACTTCTGGAGCGAGAACGAGGGACATGGCACGATCGTGCACCGCGAGTTTCTGGAGGTCTCGGCAGGCAGCGAGGCGGCCGTGATTGCCGCCCGCAATGACTGGTTGGGTCCCGACGGGACGAAGCAGTGCGAGGATGAGCGGCGGCTGGTGTTTCGGGCCGGGGAGGACTGGCGGACGATCGATTTCGAGATCACCGTGCGTGCCAGCGAAGGGCCGGTGGTGTTCGGAGATACCAAGGAGGGAACGTTCGGCCTGCGCGTGCCCACGGTGATGGACGTCAACAGCGGCCTGGGGGGCAAGATCGTGAACAGCGAGGGTCGAACCAACGAGCAGGCGTGGGGCCAGCCGGCCGCGTGGGTCGATTACCACGGTCCCGTGGGGGGCGAGGTGGTGGGCGTGGCGATTCTGAATCATCCGAGCAGTTTTCGTTTTCCCACCACCTGGCACGTGCGCACGTACGGCCTGTTCGCGGCGAATCCCTTCGGGCTGAGCGATTTTAGGGGGACGAAGGAGGTAGATGGTTCTCATCGGCTCGAGCCTGGAGAGTCGTTCACGCTCCGCTATCGCGTGCTGCTGCATCGCGGCGACGAAGTGCAGGGTAAAGTCGCCGAGGCCTTCGCGGCTTATGCCCAGGAGAAGCGCCAGTAGGGCGGCGGCAAGCCGGCAAAACTGCACGCTGCACCTGCGCCTCCCTGGCCATCTGCAACGGCCTCCTGTCGCCTAGGGGAGCGTAACGGCTGGCCACGGGACGGCATATTTCATTAGACGGCTGTGGCGACACAAGGCAGGTGCGATACCCGACGCCTGAGGGGCGGGAAGTCGGCTTACCAGCGCGACGATGCCTGCCCGAGTCACCCTGCCATGATCATGCCGGCAAACAGGATGGCGCAGAAAATGAAACAGCTCAAGGTACCAGACGCCTGCCTTAACGCCCGCAGGGGGGGGCCCATGTCAGGCAGGACCAGCCACCCGCGGAAGAAAGGCGTGTGTCGGGCAGTCGGCCGGCGCGGCTCGGCCTGCTGCGGCTGTTCGCGAGCGGTTGTCTTTCCGTCGTTGGCGAGGTTGGTGCGCCGGCTGTGTGCCGCCATGCTCCTCCTGTGCGGCTGGCTGGATCCCACGGCAGGGCGGGCACAGCCGGCTGAACCGCTGCGGTGGCTGCCTGGGCACACGCAGGGCATCTATGCCGTGGCGGCAACCAGCGATGGGCAGTCGTTTGTCTCGGCGGGGCTGGATGGTCAGGTGATCGTGTGGGATCGTGCTTCGGGCGGCATTGTGTGCCGCATTCCCGCCAGTCCGCGCAGCCTGCTGGCGTTGGATCTGAGCACGGCCGCCACGGATGTGGCGGGTGGGGCTGCAACGCTCGGAGGGCCCAGCCTGGTGGCCGGCGGCCTGGATCGCACGGTGCGGATGTTCGATGTGCCTCGCGTGCAGCCCCTAGCAGCCATGACCTCGTTTGCTGGCCAACCGAAGGCCGTGGCGGTCAGCGCGGATGGGCAGATCGTGATCACTGCGGACAGCGGCCGGCTGCTGCGGCAATGGAATCCCGCCACGGGAGCGGTGTTGCGAGATTTTGGCGGCGTGGCGGGAGAGGTGGTCTCTGTGGCACTGATCGGCGAGCCGCCCGTGTTGTTGGCCGCCTGTGCCGATGGCACGCTGCAAAGCTGGTACGTGGAGAGCGGCCAGCCTGCGGGAAATGCATGGACTCCTGCCCTTTCTTCTCTGGCCGCAGGACCGGGGGACCGTTCGGTCACTGTTGGGGGCACCGATGGGGTGCTGCGGTTGTTGGCCTGGCCTCCCACGGCGGCACGAGGGCTGGCTGGCCACGCGGGCGTGGTGGCGGGGGTGGTGGTTTCCAGCCGGGGCGAATGGGCGGCCACCGCCTGTGCAGACCAGCAGGTGCGCATGTTCGATACGGCCAGCGGGCAACACCTTCGCAGCCTGCCTGGCCTGGCCGGTCCTGCCACGGCGCTGGCACTTTCTACCGATGAACAGGTGCTGGCTGCGGCCAGCGCCCAGGGCAGGATCCATTGCTGGAACCCGCATGACGGGACGGAGCTGGGGGCTGTGCGTGGGCATGATGGGCCTGTGCGCAGTCTGGCCTTCAGGCCGCGGCAGAGGGAACTGATTTCCGGCGGCGCTGATGGACTGGTGCGGCTGTGGAACATGCCGCGGCCCGTCCGCGTGCTGGGAGGGCACGAGTCGGTACCATCGTCTGCGGCCGTCAGCCGAGACGGCCGGTGGGGGGCGAGCAGTGGTGCGGATCGAATCGTCAGGCTGTGGGATCTGCAAAACGGCAATGAAGCCGGTAGACTGGCGGGCCATGCTGCGGCGGTGACGTGCGTGGCGATTTCTGCCGAGGGCACATGGCTAGCCAGCGGAGATGAGCAAGGCACCGTTCGCATCTGGGAGCGCGCGGCTCAAAAAGAGGTGGGGGTGCTGGGCGCGCACGCTGTGGCAGTGACGTGCCTGGCCTTCGATCCGTCGGGCCAGCGGCTGTTGTCGACGGGTGCGGACGGCAGCGCGAAGATCTGGGGGCTGCCGTGCCAGCCGTCTGAGTCGCTGCCGGGGCATATCGAGCCGGTGCGGGGCGTTGCCGCTAGCCGAGATGGGAGCGTGCTGGCCTCGGTCTCCGCGGACCAAACGGTGAGGATCTGGCAGCGGATGGGGGAGGCGCCAGCTCGCGTTATCGCCTGGCAAGGCGCCGCCGCCACGGCGGTCGATGTATCGAGCGAAGGCAGCCTCGTGGTTGCGGGCAACGCGCTGGGCCAGGTGCGCATCTGGCGTGTGGACGGCACGGAACTGGCCGAGTTGCAAGGCGGCACTGCCGCGATCTCGTCCGTGCAATTCGATCCTCAGGCAACACGCGTAGCCGCGGCTGGCGCCGATGGCTCAGTACGCATCTGGAATCTTCCGGCGATGTTGGATCGCACCCAACAGGCTGTACGGTTGGAACCAGCTCGCGTGCTGACCGGCCATGAGGGCGATGTAACCAGTGTGGCCTGGTCGCACGATGGCAGCCGTCTGGCCACCTCGGCCACCGACCGCACCGTGCGGCTGTGGGACACGGCGGCAGACGAGCCGCCCGTCGTGTACACCGGCGCCGCCGAGGCGATCGTAGCCGTGGATCTGGCCGGACAGCCCCCGCGATTATTTGCAGCGGTCGCCAATCGCCAGATTGTTGTCTGGGCCCTCGACGCGCCGGCAGCTCCTCAGGTGGCGGCAACCTTGCCGGCCGCGCCGCGCTGCATGGACCTCAACGACGATGGCAGCCGTGCCTGTGTGGGCGGAGAGGATGGAATGGCCCGCCTTTTCGACTTGCAGCACGGGCTGGAACTGGAGCGATTCTCCGGCCACCAGGGCCCCGTTACCGGCGTGCTGCTTGCCGCAGATGGCAGGCTGGCTGTTTCGGCGTCGGAGGACAAGACGCTGCGGATCTGGCATCCGGCCGCGGAACTGGCGCTCGTGGCGGCCGAACGAGCCACGTGCTGCGCCTTTGTAGACGCACAGCACTTTGTGGCCGCTGGGCCGGCATCAGCCGTGCAAGTGCGGGACTTGCAAGGCAATGTGGTCCAGCAACTCGCTGGTGGACAGGGTTTGGCG
>JAIMBC010000342.1 GCA_023511675.1 Pirellulales bacterium | reverse complement strand
CAGGCGGAGGTAGATCTCTCTCTGCTCAAGGAGTTTCCCAGTCGGTTGATTCACCGAGAAGCGCTGTTTCCGGTGCGGCGTTGCAATGGCTCGCTGGTGGTGGCCACAAGCGACCCGTTCAACCTGTATCCGCTGGATGAGCTGAGCGCGGCGACGGGGCTGTCGATCGAGCCGGTGCTGGCCACGCGGGAAGAGATCAACAAGCTGATCAAGGCGCATCTGGGTGTAGGCAGCGAGACGATCGACGGGCTGTTGGCTCGCGTGGCGGATGACGCCGTCGAATTGGTGGGCGAAATCGAGACCGACGGCTCGGAGCTTTCCGAGCAGGCACAAGAGGCGTCGGTGGTTCGCCTGGTGAACGAGATCTTGCTAGAGGCCATCGAGAGCCGCGCCAGCGACGTGCACCTGGAGGTGCAGCCCTCGGGGTTGAAGATCCGCTATCGCATCGACGGCATGTTGCAGCCCCAGCCGGTGCCGCCGGAGATCAATCGTTTTCAAGCGGCTATCATCAGCCGATTGAAGATCATGGCGCGGCTGAACATTGCGGAGAAGCGCTTGCCGCAGGACGGGCGCATCAAGTTGAAGGTGCGAGGGCGGGAGATCGACGTGCGGGTCAGCGTGATCCCCATGATCCATGGCGAGGGGATTGTGATGCGCCTGCTGGACAAGGGCAGGATGACCTTCTCGCTGCGGCACCTGGGCATGGACGAGCGGTTGTACAACACGTTTCAGGAGCTGATCCGGCTGCCGCACGGGATCATCCTGGTAACGGGGCCCACCGGTTCGGGGAAGACCACCACGCTCTACAGTGCGCTGTTGGAGATCAAGAGCGAGGAAACCAAGATCATCACCACCGAGGATCCGGTGGAGTATCAGCTTGAGGGCATCAACCAGATCCAGGTGCACCCGAAGATCGGGCTGACCTTTGCGGCCACCCTGCGCAGCATTTTGCGGCATGATCCGGATGTGATCCTGGTGGGGGAGATTCGGGATCTGGAGACGGCCGAGAATGCGATTCAGGCCTCTCTGACGGGGCACCTCGTATTCAGCACGTTGCACACGAACGACGCTGCCGGGGCCTACACGCGGTTGACGGACATGGGAGTGGAGCCGTTTCTGGTGGCCAGTACCGTGGAGGCGGTGATGGCGCAGCGGCTGGTGCGCACGCTGTGCACCGAATGCCGAGAGCCGTATCACCCAGCCCCGGAGACGCTGCCCGTGGACTTCCCGCGAGAGGAGCTGGCCCGGCGCGGCAACGTGCTCTACCGGCCGCGCGGCTGCCGCACGTGCCGCCGCGTGGGCTACCTGGGCCGTGTGGGACTGTTCGAGCTGCTGGTCACGACGGACGCGATCCGCCAGCTTGCCCAGGACCGGGCCAGCAGTTGGAAGCTCCGCAAAGCGGCAATCGCCGAGGGAATGGTGACACTGCGGCAGGACGGCTGGAGCAAGGTATTGGCGGGCACGACGACCATCGAGGAAGTGGTACGGGTCACCAAGGGGGACCGCCTGGACTGACTTAAGCCCCAGGTGCGCAGCTTCAGCCTGCCATGCAAGAATTCAGCTACATTGCCCGCAACGCTGCTGGAGAGAGACTCGCTGGCACTCTTGTAGCGTCTAGCCGCCAAGAGGCCGTGAGCATGCTGGCAGGCCGCGCCTTGTACCCCATCGAGGTGGAGGTACGCAGCGAGCCGCGGTGGCGCGGCTGGGGCCGGCGGCGGCCGCGCGCGCAGCAGATCGCTGTGCTTTACGGCCAGCTTGCGGATCTGCTGCGCAGCGGCGTTCCCTTGTTGCGATCGCTGGAGGTGTTGCAGCGTCAGACGACGAATCCGCGTCTGAAGCTGACGATCGAGGAGCTGCGTGCACGCGTGGAGGAGGGCGCGTCGCTGGCGGATGCCATGGCTCGAGACGTGCGCGTGTTCGGCGAGATGGCCGTGAGCATGGTCCGCGCCGGAGGGGAGGGCGGCTTTCTGGAAGAGTCTCTGGATCGCGTGGCGGAGTTCACGGAGAAGCAGGACGACTTGCGCAGCCGCGTGGCGGGTGCCTTGGCGTATCCGGCCATCCTGGCGGTGGTGGGCACGTCGATTGTCACGGTGCTGATGATCTTTTTTGTGCCGCAGTTTGCCGAGTTATTTAGCCAGCTTCGGCAGAGCGGCCAGTTGCCTTTTCTGACGGATTGGTTGTTGTGGCTGAGCGATGCGCTGCGGCAGTGGGGTTGGCTGTTGCTAGCCTTGCTGGTGGCGGCAGTAGGGCTGGCGCGGGCCAAGCTGGCCACCGAAGCGGGCCAGCGCTGGCGCGATCGCATGAAGCTGAAACTGCCGGTGGCGGGTGGCATCTTTCTCAATCTGGCCGTGGCACGCTTCTGCCGCGTGCTGGGGACGCTGCTGCGCAACGGCGTGCCCATCCTCAAGGCGCTGGAGATTTCGAGCGATGCCACGGGCAACCGCATGCTGGCGGCCGCCGTGTGCGAGGCGGCGGAGAACATCTCCGCCGGTGAACGGCTGGCAGCGCCGCTGATGGCTTGCGGACATTTTCCCATCGCGGTGATCGAGATGATTGCCGTGGCGGAGGAGTCGAACACGCTGGAGCGCGTGCTGGTGGAAATCGCCGACGGTCTCGAGCGGCGCACCTGGAGGCAGCTCGATCTGCTGGTGCGGCTGCTGGAGCCGTTCATGTTGCTGATCATGGCGGCCGTGGTGCTGGCCGTGGTGATCGCCTTGTTGCTGCCCATGATTCGCATGAGTAGTACGATTTGAAAGCCTGGGCAGCGGCATGCCGCACCCCGGCCATGAAGAAAACACGCTACTGGGAGGAAAAGAACCCCATGTCCAATCATTCGTCAGCCATCAAGCGGCGCACACGCCGCACCAGCCGCCAACAGCGTCGCGGCTTCACCCTGATTGAAGTATTGCTGGTGCTGGTGATTCTGGTGATCCTGGGATCGCTGGTCACGGTGAGCATTCGCGGCGCCAGCACCAAGGGCAAGATCAATGCGGCGAAGGCCCAGATCGGCATGTTCCAGCAGCCGCTGGAGATGTATTTCCTCGATCTCAACCAGTATCCGAGCACGTCTCAGGGGCTGGAGGCGCTGCTGGCGCCGCCCTCGGAGCTGAAGAACAGCGCCAAGTGGGCAGGCCCTTATCTCGACAAGACAGTGCCGTTGGACCCGTGGGACCGCCCTTATCAGTACGCCAGCCCCGGCAAACACAACCCTAACACGTACGACGTCTGGTCGCTGGGACCGGACGGCGTGGATGGCACGGCGGATGATATTGGCAACTGGCAAGAGGCAGTGCAGTAACGCCGTTCCCTGCTTGGCGAGGGGGGCGGCGGCCACGGCCATTAGGCGGCGAGCCCCTCGGCGGCGCGCTGCTTCTCCCTGTGCCAACAGGGCAAGGCCTCTGGCTCGGCGCCCGCCGTGCAGACGTGCGACGGCGGCGGCTGGTGCGGTGCGTTGCGGCGCCGGAAGCACTTCGCTGCGCCCCGCGGGACGCCGCGCCTTCACGCTGCTGGAGTTGTTGCTGGTGCTCGTGGTGGTGGTGGCGGTGCTCGCACTGGCCTGGCCGGCGCTCGACCGGCCATTTGCCAATCAGCGGCTGCGGCGGGGGGCAGATCAGGTGCGGGCCGCGCTGGCACGCGCACGCAACCGGGCCATGGTCGAGGGCGTACCCTATGCCTTCCGCTTTCTGCCGGGGGGGGGCGAGTTTCGGGTCGGCGTGTACGAGGCGCTTGCAGACAGCAGCGGCGCCGCGGCCCAAGCTTCCGCGCCCCTTGCGGGGGGGGCGACGGCGGGGGGAGAGTACGGGGGCGTGCTGCCGCCCGATGTGTACTTTGCCCTGAGCAACGCTGCGGACACCGAAACCTCTGCCGGCGGTGGCGGCAGTACTGCCTGGGACGTACACGCCGTGCAGGCGGACGGCTGGTCGCTCCCTGTCGTTCTCTTTCCCGATGGAACCAGCAGCAGCGCGACGATCACGCTGGCAAGCGACGCCGGGCGGATGATTGATGTGTATCTGCGCGGCCTCTCCGGCACTGCACGCGCTGGCGAACCGTATGTTGTGGCAGGGGGCCCATGAAACGCTTTGCCAGCTCACTGCGCTACGGCGGCTGCGGGCGCAGGCCCGGCTGGGGCTGCGCAGAAGGGCCCGGCGCGTCTGCCGCCGAGTTCGCAAAACGAGGCTCGCCGCCGTGCGGCGGGTACTCGGTGGCTGACTCTGGCTGCTTGCGTTGCAAGAGGGAGTGTGATGGGGATGGGCTGGACCAGCGGCCCGGCCAGGTGGGCAGGCTGTGGCCGCGCCGCGGTCTCGCCCGCCAGTGCGGTGGTACGCCTGGCAGCCGCCACCTGCCCGAAAAAACGTCCCTGCTCATGCTTGGGCCGCCCCGCCTGCTTGAAGGACGCCGGTTGTCTCGCCGTTTTGTGCTGTGTTCCGTGCATCAGGCGGTGCGGTGTCCTCGCCAGGCCCGCGCTGGTTTCTCGCTCCTGGAGCTGATCCTGGCGCTGGCCATTCTGGCACTTTCGATTGCTGCGATCAGTCAGCTTGTCCGCATGGGACTGGCGCACGCCCGGCACGCACGTGAACTGACCAAGGCGGAGCTGTACTGCGAGAGCACCATGGCGGAGCTGGCGGCCGGAGTGCTGCCGCTGGAAGGGGTAACCGGCATTCCCATCGAGGAGGACAGCGAATGGCTGTATTCCGTGAGCGTCGAGCCGGCCCCCGTTGACGGCCTGCTGATCGTGACGGTCACGGTGTATCAGGCCGAACCGGATCCGGTGCGACCGATTGAATTTACCCTGGTGCGGTGGCTGGCGGATCCCGCGGTGTATGCGACGGACACCTCCGTGACGGTCAGCCGAGGCGTGCCGGGCGGAGTCCCAGCGTTCCAGGCGAGCATCCCCGCGCCGCAGGCACGGCCGGCCCAGTGCGGTTGGGACGGATCGCTGCATGTGGTCCTGATGCCGGTCCGACCACCGGTTGTCTTGGTGGGGCCGAGGTATGCCAGGGCGGACCTCGTTGTTTCTGCGAGCGGCCGTGGTGCCGGGCCGCGGTGCATCGCCGCCCGTTGCAACAGCGAGGGAGGCAGCCATGGAGTGTGACACGCGCGGTCTTCTGTTGTGGGCTTGGGATTGCTTGGGGCGTACGAAGGGCGGCAGCGCAGCAGTGAAAGGCGATTTGCCTGGTGCATCAAGTAGGGGGCGGAGGCACTCCGCCCACGGACAGGGACTGCGGGGTGGGATGATCCGTGCGCGGTGTGCCGGCCGGCGGGGCTTCACCCTGCTCGAGCTGCTCTTGGCGTTAGCACTGCTGGTGGCGCTGCTGGGAGCGATCGGGTTGGCGGTGGGGGTGCAACTTCGGGCGACGGATACGGGCCGCAGCGATGTGGCGCAGGCGCAACT
>JAIMBC010000341.1 GCA_023511675.1 Pirellulales bacterium | reverse complement strand
GTTGGCAAAGCGGGTGCTGGGGTCTTGGGCGGTGGCCCGCGCCACCACCGCGCGTTCGGCTGGGGGAAGGCGGGTGAGGTTCAGACTGCCTCGAACGTGTGCCTCCAGGATGGCAAAGTGGGAAGTGTCGTCGAACGGCAGTTCGCCGGTGCGCAGCTCCACGTACGTGATTGCCAGGCTGTACTGGTCCGCCGTGAGGCTGGGCTTGCGATCGCGCAGGCACTCGGGGGCGACGTAGGCGGGCGACCCTCCGATGCCGGTAGTGGTGCCATCGGAAGAGAGCACGCGCGCAAGGCCAAAGTCGCACACCTGTACAGAGCCGCCCAGCAGCAGCAGGTTTTTGGGCTTGACGTCGCCGTGCTGGACGGCAAGGGGCCCGTCGCCGAGGTCGTGTCGGGGGGTATTGAGGTAATCCAGACCCTCCGCCGCATCTTTCATGTGGCCTAGCAGTTCCGCAAGTGGAATTCCGGTTTGGCCGGCCGCGCGGCACTCGGCCAGCCTGGCGGCGAGATCCTTCTCTCCCAGCGGCATCGCCACAATCACCTCGGTGGGCACCAGCGACGCCAGTTCAGCCGGCAACGAGGCATCGGTCTGCTCCTGCCACGCGAGCGGCTCCCAACACGCCTGGTCCAGCACGCGGCCTTGATCATCTGCCAGCCAGATGCCCGTGATGGGCGTCAGATGGACGTGCCGCACTTGCTTGATGCGCTGGAGGGCCCGGAACTCCTTCCAGCCCGCTTTGCGGAACAAGCTGATGAATTTCAAAGCGGCCCAGGTGCCGCCTGGCCCCGTGGCCTTCCAGACCTCGCCGAATGCGCCCCGGCCCAAACGTTCCACCAGTCTGAAGCCGGGAATCGGCTCGTCGCCCTTGCGTCGCATTGGCACGTCCTCGGGGTGCAGCGGGGATGCACTCAAGTATACCGCTGCCTGGGCATCCCCGCTCGAAAGGGTAGGGCTTGGGCCACACAGGGGGCCCTGATCCGCAGTGACGCTCAGACGAACGCCAGCTAGCGAGGCGGCTGTCCTCTGGCCGGACGGCGGCACACGGTCACCGCGGCCTGCGAGCGGTTTACGACGCGAACGGTGGCGGAGTCTGGCAGGTGCGCCGCAACCTGCCGCTAACAACTTGCTTCTCTTTGCCATCAGGGCTGGCTAGAATCGGTTCTTGTATGGCGGCGTTCGGCGCGTTGTGCGCTGCTTTCTGGTTGCGCGAGGTGTGGACGCTGTTTCCGTGTCTTGATTGGCGGGGGAGTCCTCAACTCATGCGAAGCCAGCCCCAGAGCCGGCGGTATGGCAAGCGATCGATCGGAGCTGCTCCCGCAGCACTGCTTGTTGCGGCACTAGCAGCGGCCGGCCTGCTAGGCGGGGGTGTGACGAGCCATCCTCCGCTGCACGCGCTGGCCCAAGCGGGCGACCAGCTCGCCCAGGCGGAGAGCGAGGAGGCCAACGGCGACAAGGCGGACACCGACAAGGCCAACGGCGAGGACAAGAAGCGGGCCGACCGCGAGGAGGAAGAGGACGGAGCCGAAGCGGAGGAACAAACCGCCCAGCCGCAGCAGCCGGTGAAACCGTTCGCGCTGCCGGCGCAGCGAGCAGAGGTGAGTGAAGCCCTGGAAGACTTCAAACGTTATCGCAAGCGGGGCACGTGGGAGCGGGCCTTCAAAGCGTTGGAGCAGCTTGCTGATCCGGCCAACACGGGGCTCTTGCAGCGCCCAGACGGTTTCTATGTGCCGCCTTCGGCCATGATGCGGCACTTGCTGGCTGACCTGCCGCCGGAGGGGAAGGACGCGTATCGCCTGTTTCACGATGCGGCGGCCCGCGCCCTGCTGGCGGAAGCCGAGGCCTCTCCGCCGGGCTCTCCAGAGGAGGCAGAACGCCTGACGCGCCTGCTTGATCGCTATTTCGTCACGGCCCCCGCTGCCGCCGCAGCCGATCGACTGGGAGATGCTGCCTTTGAGCAGGGAGACCTCGAGCGTGCGGCGGAGCTGTGGCAGCAGGTGCTCACCCAGCATCCTGACAGCCAGCTAGCGCGCGTGCGGCTGCTCGTCAAGGCCGCCACGGCGCTGGCCCGGCTGGGACGCTGGAGCGAGTTTGATGAGGTGCAGCGCCAGGTGCGCCAGCGGCACGCGGGCGAGAGCGTGCGCGTGGCCGGCCAGGACGTGCCCGCCCTGGATTATCTGGACCGGCTCGCCGCCCAGCGGACGGACCAAGCGGACCCGCAGGGACCGCGCGCACCATACGATCTGACGTTGCCCGAAGCCGCCGAGCCCGTCTGGCAGTTTCGCTTCCTCACTCAAGCCGATGCACAGGCGCTTACGAACATGGGGGCCAACTGGGGATGGGGCATGCGCTTTCCCGTGGTGGAGATGGTGCCGCCCGTGGTGGTAGACGAGCGCCGTGTTTACATCAACCTGTTAGGCTATCATCTGGCTCTTGATCGTGCCACGGGCAAGCTGCTGTGGCGCTCGCAGCGATTCCACGACCTGGTGCAGAAGCTTCAGCAGTCGCAAATGCACCAGCCGGAGCAATACCAGCTTGTCGATGGCGGCGACCGGCTGTGGTCTGTCTATCGCGATGTGAACGTGCTGGGCCAACCGGGCCAGCCCTTTCGCTTGAGCTGCTGGGAGAAGGCGAGCGGCAAGGAGATCTGGCACAGTCAGGCCGTTGCCGAGCTGGCGAACTGGAGCCTGATGGGGCGTCCGTTGGTGCTGGGAGACCGCATCGTCACCACTGGCGTGAAGACGGAGCAGCCAACCGAGTTGCACGCCCTGGCCTTGCGCGCGGACGATGGCAGATTGCTCTGGACCACGCACCTGGGCACCTACCAGGCCGACCCTTCGCAGGCATGGTATCAGCGGGGCAGCCACCCTTACGTGCTGGCGCACCACCGCCGCGTGTACGTGGAGACGGGGGCCGGGGCAGTGATCGAACTGGATTCCGGCACCGGCCGCATCCACTGGGCCTTGTCGTATGAGTCGGAGGTGCCCAACACCTCGTCCTGGTGGGGCTGGTGGGGAGGTCCGAGCAGCGGCCAGACGCTGGTGACTTCGGCCCCCCCGATTGTGTGGGGCGGCAGGCTGTATTTTAAGGGGATGCGGTCTCAGCGCTTGTACGCCATCGACTTGGGCCAGCCGCGCGTGCTGTGGAAGCGGCCCGTGAACAAATCAAGCATGCTGGTGGGGATGGACGAGCAGTGCCTCTATCTTGGAGGAGAGGATCTCACGGCTATCGATGTGGCCACCCAGCGTCTCGTCTGGGCCGCCCGCTTGCCGCGCGGAACCTCCTGGGTGCAACCCTTGCTCACTGCCAACCGGCTGTATCAATTTACGTCCCGGGGCATCTTCGAGCTGGACAAGCGTACCGGCGACAAGGTGCGCCTCTTTCGGGGCGGAGATCTCGACTCCCTAGGAGGCGCCATGTACGTGCAGGGCGGCCTGCTGCTGACCGTCTCGAATCTGGCGATCACGGCCTACCGGCTGGACGCCACTGGCGCGGCCGATCTGCCGCAAGCAGCCGCCTTGCCGCAGGGGCACAGCCCCGCGGATTCACCGCCAGGGCTGCCTGCCGTACCAGCGCCGCAGCAGCAACGATGAGCAACGCCGCCTGGAAGGAAGCACCTGCGAGCACCGCCTGATTGTCATAAGGAACGGTAAGTTATGAAACGCGCCCTCGCCTTGGCCAGCACACTCCTGTGTTTGCTGGCCTCCCGCGCCGCAGCCCAGTACGAACCGCCAGCGCAGGCGAGCAACGGTATTTCCGTGTACGGTACGGGCGAATGCCGCACCCGGCCGCACATGGTAGAAATCGACCTGCGTGCCAGCGCCAGTGCGGAGCTGACCGCGGATGCCCTGGTGAAGTACCGCGATACCAAGCGACGCACGCTCGAAGCGTTCCAGCAGCTTCAGTTCGAGCAGCTCTCTATCGAAGAGCAAGGCCTTACCTTCACCCCGGGTGGCATGAACGAGGTAATGCAGCGGATGTGGGGCGGCATGCCTCCTAATGCCTCGGCCAAGGCTCAGGTGCAGATCTCCAGCATGCTGCGGCTGCGGCTGGACGGTATTCGGGACAAATCACCTGAAGAAGTCATGGAGCTGGTGGGCAAGCTGCTTGACGTGGCCCAGGATTCCGGCTCCACGTTGGGCCCTCCGCAGGAAGAGATGGCCATGGCCTGGCGATACGGCTATGCTCCCACGGGCGCCATGGTGCGGTTCGTTGTCCGCGACCTGGCCGCGCTGCGGGAAGAGGCGTATGAGCTGGCCGTGAGCGATGCACGCAGCCGCGCCGAGCGGTTGGCCCGGCTCAATGGGGTCAAGCTGGGGCCGGTGCTCAGCGTCCAGGAACTCGAGGTTTCCGGAGACGAGACCGTTGTCAATCAGCCGTACTACCCGCGCTACAATCCCCCCGCCGCAACCAACGACGGGCCCCAAATCACCTCCGAGTCGTTCGCAGAGATTCCCTTCCGCGTCAAATTACTGGTGCGGTTTGCAATTGAACCTGAAAACCCCGCCACGGCACAAAACTAGCAAAACGGCTGCAAGGCGAGAAGGCGGACCAACAGCCGCCGCCACGCCGGCAGAGGCCATCATGCGTCTTGCAATGTGTTCGCCACGCTGCAATACGAACTCCGCCTCCGCCAGCCAGGGAACCTGGCTGGCGATGGTCTTCCTCCTGGCGCTGGCGAGCCGCCAGCCGCTGGTCTCAGCAGACGACGGGAATGCCGGCATCACTGTGACCGGCTGGGGCGAGGCCATGACCCGGCCCACCTCGCTCGAGTTGCACGTCAAAGTCACGGGCACGGGTACTCTCGGCACGGATGCGCTAACGCGGTTTGAACAGTCCCGCAGGGAGATGACCGAGATCGTTGCAGCCATGCAGCCGCAGCTCGTCAAGCTGCATGCCGGCGGCATTGCCATTACCCCAGGTGGCGACCCCGACATGTACTGGCAGACGCTGGCCCCCGGGGGAGAAGCCGGGCTCAGCGAGTTGGCGGTCGGCAGCGTCTGTCGGATCACGATGGGCGGGCTGACAGTGCTTTCCGAGCAGCACATGGTCGAGCTGACTTCGCACCTCATGGACACGTTGCGCGAGAGGGGCGTGGCGCTGTTGCCCGCACAGCAGGCACAGGCCCTCGAAGCAGGCGCTGCCAACGATGTGTACGCCGCGCGCGCGCTGGTGCGCTTTGTGGTGGAGGATCTTTCCGCGGCGCAGGCCGAAGCGCGGCGTATGGCATTTCTGACAGCCAAGGCAAGCGCCGAGGCCTTGGCCAAACTGGCGGGGATGCGTTTGGGACCGGTCGTGGCCGTGCAGGAAATATCCAGACGCATCGACCGGGAAATGCGGACCGCACGGCGACCGGCCAGGCCGCCCCTCGCGAAGGGGATGCGGCGATGCCAGCCGCAGGGCTGAACGCGCCGCAGGCGGGTGTCGCCGGCCTGCGGCAG
>JAIMBC010000340.1 GCA_023511675.1 Pirellulales bacterium | reverse complement strand
CATCCAGGCCGCTGCCTATGGAGAGCCGCAACCGCGGCGCGCCTGGGCAGACTTGTGCCACGTGTTGTTCAATGCCAAGGAGTTCGTGTTCATTGACTGACAGCCAGCGAGTCTAGATTTCGTTTCGCACTTCTTAAGAGCGTGCCCATGCATTGCCGTCGCTTCATCCCTCCACCGTTGACAAGGCGAGAGATGCTGCTGGCCTGTGCCAACGGCTTTGGCGCCGTGGCCCTGGCCGCGCTGTGGAGCGAAGACGGCCTGGCTGCCCCGCACCCCGGTCCGTTTGCGCCCAAGGAGCCTCACTTCTCTCCGCGGGCGCGCAACGTGATCTTCCTGTTCATGGACGGCGGTCCGTCGCAGGTCGATACCTTCGATCCAAAACCGCGTCTGGCACGTGAGCATGGCCAGCCGATCAAGCTCAAGGTGCCGCCCACGCAGTTCAACAACGTGGGCACGGTGATGCAAAGCCCCTGGGCCTTCCGGCAATACGGTGAAAGCGGCATCCCCGTAAGCGACCTGTTCCCCCACGTCGCACAGTGCGTGGACGAGCTGGCCGTGGTGCGCTCCATGACCTCGAACTTCTCGGAACATACCAGCGCCAACTACTTCTTGCACTCGGGCTCGGGGCAGCAGGGCCGCCCCAGCATGGGGGCCTGGGCAGCGTACGGGCTGGGCAGTGAGTGCCATGAGCTGCCCGGTTTCGTCGTGCTCGATAGCGGTATGATTCCGCCCGGCGGGCTCGACTGCTTTGGCAGCGGCTTTCTACCGGCAGCGTATCAGGGCTCACTGTTGCGCCGCGGCGCCGAGCCCGTGGCCGACCTGGTCCGCAGTGAACCGGCACCTGAGCTGCAACAGACCAAACTGCGGCTGCTGGCGCAACTCGATTCCCGCCTGCAACACCGCCACGGGCCAGACGATGCCCTGGAGGCCGCCATCGCCAACTACGAACTGGCCTGCCGCATGCAAACCGCGGTACCTGAGCTGGCCGACCTCTCGCGCGAAACGCTCGCCACACGACGCCTGTACGGCCTGGACGACCCGGCCACGGAGGTGTTCGGTTCCCAGTGCCTGCTGGCACGCCGGCTGGTCGAACGGGGCGTCCGTTTCGTCGAGCTTCTCTGCCCCAAGGTCCCCGGCGATCGCTGGGACCAGCACTCGAACCTCAAGGAAGGGCATGCACACAACGCCCGCGCCGTGGATCGCCCCATCGCCGGCCTGCTCACCGACCTCAAGGCACGCGGCTTGCTCTCCCAGACCCTCGTGGTCTGGGCCGGCGAATTCGGCCGCACCCCCATGGCCCAGGGAAGCGATGGCCGCGACCACAACCCCTTCGGCTTCAGCATCTGGCTGGCCGGCGGCGGAATCAAAGGCGGCACCATCTACGGCGCCACGGACGAGTACGGATACTTCGCCATCGAGAACAAGGCCACCATTCACGATCTGCACGCCACCATGCTGCACTTGCTGGGCATCGACCACACACGGCTGGTGTTCCGCTTCGGGGGCAGAGACATGCGGCTCACGGACGTGCACGGCGAGGTGCTCGAGGCAATCATCGCCTGAGCGGCCCGCATTCGCAGCACGGCGCGCAAGTAGCCTGCCGTGCGACGGGATCCTCCAGACAATTCGTCCCCCTTCCCTGATGCCAAGATGCTGCCATGTGCCGCCTCCATGTGCATGGTAGCCGATCCGACGCTCATGGCTGCCGTGCCATACCACCTCCACACGCCTAGCCACCCCAAGCACGCCTTTCGTCCGGTTCAGGTGCAAGTTGCTGCCCGCCATGCCTGCCCCACACACACTCCGTGAAGACGCACTTGCCATCTGGCGGGCCGCCGTAGATCGCGTGCGGGCCGATCGACTCGTGTGCGAGCAGGTGCGCGTGGAGGATGGGCTGCTGCACGTGGGGGATGTGGCGTTGCAACTGAATCGCATCCGCCGCCTGATCGTGGTGGGGGCGGGCAAGGCGGGCGCCGGTATGGCCGCCGGCCTGGAACAAGCCCTGGGGCCCGAGCTAGCCCAGCAGAAGCAATTACAGGGATGGGTGAATGTGCCGGCAGATTGCGTGCGTCCGCTGCCGCACATCCGGCTGCACGCAGCCCGGCCGGCGGGCCTGAACGAACCGGTGGAGGCAGGCGTGTACGGCGCCGAGCGGATCGTCGAGCTGGTCAGGACCGCTCAGCCGGACGACGTGTGCCTCTGCCTCCTCTCCGGCGGCGCCAGTGCCCTGCTGCCCCTGCCGTGCGATGGCATCACGCTGGCGGACAAGCAGGCGGTCACTCGGCACCTGAGCGCGGCAGGGGCCAACATCGCCGAGCTGAACACCGTGCGCAAGCAGCTCAGCCGCATCAAGGGGGGCGGCTTGGCCCGCCTGTGCCGCGCCGGCTGGCTGATCACGCTGGTGATCTCAGACGTGCTGGGTGATCCGCTCGATGTAATCGGCTCAGGCCCGACAGTGCCCGACGCCTCTACGCCCGCAGACGCCCTGGCCGTGCTCGAACGCTACCAGGCCAGCCAGGCCGGCATCCCCGCCCGAGTCTTCGAGGTACTCCGCGCTCGACAAGGCCGCGCCTTAGAGCCAGTTCGCTCGCGCGTCGAGCACTTGATTATCGGCAACAACGCATTGGCTGTAGACGCAGCAGGCCGCGAGGCAGTGCGGCTGGGTTATCAGCCCGCCGTGACCAGCGCCAGAGAACTCGAGGGCCAGGCAGAGGAGGTAGGCCGCAGCCTGGCGTTGCACGCACTCGCCTTGGCGGGCGGCGGCCCAGATTGCCTGGTGTCCGGTGGGGAACCGGTGGTTCGCTTGGCGCCGGTTGAGCGTCGGGGCAAAGGGGGCCGGAACCAGCAACTGGTGCTGGCCGCCATGCTCGAAGTGGAACGGGCATGTCAGCTCGGTGCAGAGCGGCCGTGGCCGCCCTTGGTGCTGTTGTCTGGCGGAACGGACGGAGAGGACGGGCCAACCGATGCCGCCGGCGCCGTGGCCGACGCAGTGGTGTACGAGCGTGTACGCCAGCTTGGGCTCGATGCGGCAGACCATCTCTTACGCAATGACGCCTATCCCTTGTTCGACGCAGCCGGCGGTCTGATCAAGACCGGGCCCACGCATACCAACGTCTGCGATGTACGCGTGGCAATCTGGGGCGGCGGCAGCAGCAATTAGGGGCAGGCCCCGGCAGCATCCGGCTGGCGGCAAGATGCTGGCGCTAATCGATAAAAACGCCCGCAGCCCAGGCGTCTGGTGATGGGCGTGCCGCGCGAGGCGACTTTCCTAGTGGCCACAAATGGCGGAACGCGCCGGGGCGATGGCATGCTTCGGCGGCCCCCCACCGGGCCAGCCAGCACATCGCACACGGGCCAACGGCCCTGCGTGGCCATGGCCCATCAGCCGTTTGCTTGTCCTTGGGACGCACGCGCGCAAACTGTACATGCAGTCGTCAGGCCCGCACGCCAAGGCTCAGCGGGCTGAAGAGACGAGAAGACCGCAGCCACCTCCCCTGCCATCGCCACGCTGCGTCTGCTGGCAACGGCACAGCCAGCGCTCCAGCCGCACCGCGTCCGTGCAAACGTCGGTAGGGCTCCCTAGTCCCACCACCACTGATCGGGGGGGATCGCGTCGATGCTGATCGACTTGCGGGCATGCAGTACCTGCTCCACATTGTCGCGCAGCAGGTTTGCATCGGCCAGAGCCTCCTCCGCGTCGATGTGCACGCCGCCGCCCATGGGGGCGGTGAGATATCCGCCCTTCCACAGGCTGGTGACCACGGTCTCGACCTGGGTGGGTACAGGGTAGGTTTCCACAGCAAACCGCTCTTCGCTGCGGAAGAAGTCCATCTTCCAGCCAGCCTTGTCGTAATAGTCGTTATGCAGCATGAACGCTGAGACCACCGCCAGGTCGATAAGATTGCGTAACTGCGCATAAACCGCCGCACGCTTGGCGATCTCGGGGTACTTCTTGGTAAAGGTTTCGGTGAATGCGCGGCTGGCGGCGTTGGTCTTGCCGGCGCTAGAGCGTTGCCCCGCGGTCGATACCAGTTCTCCTTCGCCGACCAGCTTGACCGTTTCGCCCACCAGCTCCATGGCGGTGCCGTCTGGAGCGGGCCGTACACAGGCGTAGTCGGGTACAAAGAACCATCGCGTGAGCGCATTGTGCCGCCCCATGGCAGGCGTGAGCCGGTCCACGTAGGTCGTCATCTTCACGGGCGGGCGCTCGACGCCCAGCCCGATCAGCTTCATGCGATAGTCTGCCTCCACCAGCACCTGTGCAAAATGCGTGGCGGGAGAAACGCCGATCACACGCACCGTCTGCATGCCCATCGCCGACCGCAAACCATCGACATAGTACTGCGTAAACACAGGATCGCCCGGCACGGACGGGCGGCCAACGTTGCGCAGGAAATCTTGCATGCGCGCCAGGCCCTCTTCGGTGGGGTCGATCGAGCAGCCGATCACCCCCACCTCCTCCTGGTCCGGATGGAACGCCCTCAGGGCCACCACGAGATCCTCCAGCAGAATCACCGGACGCCCCGTCTCGATGCCCACCACTCGGCCCGCCAGATCCTCCACCCACCCCTCCGCGGGCCCAGCTATGACGATGTCTCCCGTCTCTGGATACAGGAACAGATACTGCACCCGCGTCAAGCCAGCCAGATAGCGCATTTCGTCCGTCGGCTTACGCCCCGCGGCAATTTGCGCCGCCACCGCCCTCTCAAGCCGGACCAGAGAAATCTTGCGCAGCGGCACTCTCCCTGCTACCTTCGGCCCCAGGGCCGCCCGCGCGGCTGCTCGCCGCTGTTGCATCAAGGCTCCCGAAGGGTCGGCATGCACTTCCGTCCGCAGGACGCCCTCGGCGTCAATGTAAACGCCGGCAACGGCGAACGGGTTCACGATACCGCCGCCAGGAGGCTGCTGCTGCGCTACCGCCAAGCTCGCGGCGCAGGCCAGCACCAACCCTAAGCAGACCCCCAGAGAAAACCGCAGCGGAGACATTCAGCATTTCTCCTGTCACGGAAACATTATCCGGTTCGCCCCCACCGCCTTCGCAAACCGTGCTCGATAGGTGGGGGCGAGATGTTGACGACATCTAGCATGCGGCAACTGAACATCGCCAGCGGCCAGCCATGTGGCTGCCCAGGGGCGCCGGCCCCAATCCACCGACAGGGCCACACGCCCCGCACACGCGAAGCGTGGCACCTCCAGGCAATACACACGTATCGATATTAACTGGGCAAACTGGGGGAAGCAAGAAAAATGAGTGCAGAAAGCCAGCCCTTTTCCGCCGGCTGCCCCGGGACGATTTCACCCTACACTGCTGGGCGGTGGCAGCCTGCCAGGCGCGGCAGAAAACAGCCATCAGCGGCAGGAGATTTCGCAGCAAGCGGCTGAACCCGCGTCACTTTCCTGCCGGCCCAAAGCAACGGGGTAGCCAGCGGCAGGGCGGTTGTTACGGTCCCATGCAGCCG
>JAIMBC010000339.1 GCA_023511675.1 Pirellulales bacterium | reverse complement strand
GGGGGCGTAGCTCAATTGGTTAGAGTACCGGACTGTCGATCCGGTGGTTGCGGGTTCGAGTCCCGTCGCCCTCGCTGTTGATCCAAGAGCCGCAAGCGGTTACGGCTCTATCTCTTTGTGAGCTGCCCGGCGGACAAGGCTCCCTTGTTTGCTCTGCGAGCGGAGGAGCTGTCGCGCGCACTGCCCGCGGCGAGCCGGGGGTGGGTAAAGCCCTTCAAGCTGCCCACAGAGGCCGGATGGCCCCTCCCGGCCGTCGCTAAGGCACCCCGCCCGCACCGAAGCCAGCCGGCGCGCACAAGGCAGGCGGACTCCACGTGGGGATGCAACTGACACACCGCATTCGCCAGACGGCTCATCCCTGTCGCGCAAGGCAGGGGGCAATCGACCTAGCAATGGAACCATGGAGTTCTTGGCTAGCATGGTCCGTGGCCTATAATGAGTGTGGAGATGGAGTCCTCCGCAAACCGCCCAAGAGGCTGATGACTCCTGCCGCAACGCCTTGCTGGCGGGAGTCTTGATGGCCCTGCCGAGTGGCAGGGTTTTTCGCTTTTTGGGTCCGGTTCGCCTGTGGCATGGGAAGGGAGAGACGCATCGTGTGGCACCTGGTAGCATGGCTGGCAGCGATGGGCGCCATGGGCACGCTGTGCCGCTACGGGCTAGACGGCGTGGTGCTGCGGCTGTGCGGCGAGCGTTTTCCCTGGGGCATCCTGGTGGTCAATGCCCTGGGATGCTTACTGTTCGGGGTGGTGTACCCGCTGGCGGAAGAGCGTTTGTTGATCAGCGGGGAAACGCGGCTGATCATCCTCACGGGCTTCATGGGGTCGTTCACGACGTTTTCCACGTTTACCTTTCAGACCGCCGAGTTCTTGAGAGACTCGCAATGGTTCTCGGCGGGCGCCAACGTGGTTGGTCAGATTGTGCTGGGCCTGGTTTGCATGTTTGCAGGATTTGCCCTGGGCAGCCGGCTGTAAGCAGGAGACGTGAGGTGAAGCTGCCATCGGAAGCCGAACTGCTGCGCATCTTTATCGGCGAAAGCGACCGGCTCCACGGCCGCCCGCTCTACGAGGTGATCGTCGAGCAAGCCAGGAGCCGCGGACTGGCCGGCGCCACCGTCTTGCGTGGCACCCTTGGCTTCGGTGCCAACAGCCGCATCCATACGGCCAAGATCCTGCGGCTCTCGGAAGACCTGCCGATGGTGGTGGAGATTGTGGACCGGCCCGAGCGGATCGCCGAGTTTCTTCCCGATCTCGATCAGATGATCGGAGAGGGGCTCGTCACCCTGGAGCGCGTGCGGGTCATCATCTACCGGCACGATGCCACAGCGTGAGCCGGTTCGGGAAGCCGGAGCACGGACCTTTCCGTAGGGATATCAGCCTTCCGACGGTCGTCCCGTGCGGGCGTCGTCAGGGCCGACTTGTAATAGCGTAGCTGCGCCGCAGCTTGTCGGCTGCTTTGACCGGCCGCAAAGATGGTGGGCACTCAGAGCGGTCGGCGGCGAAGCGAGCTTCAAGGTAGGCGGGCGGGGTGCGTGCGCGTCGAGCTAGGCGGCCGCGACGCCCGCCCCGAATGCGAGGTAGGCGCGCGAGACGGCCGCCCCGCAGAGGGCGGCATGCGTTCATGGTATCCGGTTCCAATAGATGCGTACATTGTGCGTATGGCGCCCGACGGCGACGATGTCGGCGCGGCCGTCGCCATCCAGGTCGGCGGCTGCTAGATCCTCAACCGCCACGCCGCCGGGATCAACCAGCGTGCGCTCCCAACGGCCAGAGGAAGCGTCGAGGGGGTCGTAAATCCGCACGCCCATGCGATGTTCCTCGTTCAAATCGTCGCGGACGCCGATCACCAGTTCCTCATCGGGATCGGCATCGAGATTGACGCACCACACGGCATGGCCCCATTTGAGCTGGGCATCGAGCACGTGCCGGGTCCAAAGGGTATTGGCGTTTTCGGCGGGGGTATAAACCACTACCTGGTCTCCGTGCCACGGCTCGATGGAGGCCAGATAGTCGCCGTGGGCGAGCCGGCCATGCTTGATTTCGCTGGCCCCGCGAGCGGGAGCGCGGGCCTGATGGCCGGCACCCACCTGCTGGCATTGCCAGTGGCCTGACTCGTCTTGCCGCAGCAGGCTGATGCCCTCGTAGCTGGCAACCAGAATGTCTGTGCGGCCGTCGCGGTCTAGGTCGGTGGGCCAGAAGTTGTGGGCGACGTGGAGCTGTTCGCAGATGATCTCTGCGTTCCAGGGCCCGCGCACAGGATCATCCGGAATTCGATACGCGAGGATGCGCAGGGGCCGCTGGTCGAAAGTAGGCCGTTCAGTGCCGCGGCCCATCAGGGGGACGACGATGAGTTCATGGCGGCCGTCGCCATCCAGGTCGGCAAACCGCATGCGGTGTACGGTGGGCTCTTCGCCGATGGGCAGCACGCTCCAGCTTTGGCTGCCGGCGTCGCGGTGCAGCCACTGGATGGTGCCGCCGGTGGCGGTGTCGAAGGGGCGCCAGTCGGCGCCCAGGGCAAAATCGAGCAGGCCGTCGCCATCGATGTCGTAGGGCGCGAGGCAGACGTTGTGGGGCCGCGTTCCGCCCTGGATGATCACGTGTTGCGGCCAGGAGCTTCCCGTCGGATCGGCAGGCGGCTGCTCAAACCAGATCACCCGCTCGGTATCGACCACCACGATGTCCAGCCGCCCATCGCCATTCACATCGGTCAGACTCACTGCATAGCCGATGCCCAGCTCGGCCGTAAGCTGCTGAGGTCGGAGGGTGAACGACTCTGCCGCCAGAGGCCCGGGCCAAAGGACGCATGCCACGGTGAGGCTGCAGATAACCAGCACAGGGCACAGAGAGATGCAGGGGCGCGCGTGCATGGCTCGCTTTCAGCGTTGGAACGTACCCGCCAAGCGGCGTAGCCAGGAGCGGCGCCGGCCGGCGGCAGGATTCGCACTGGCAAAAATCTGGCAGGAAAGGGGACTGCTCCGCCAAGGGTTGGCAGCACGTGTTGCGACAGGTGAGAGGTGTTCTGCGCGGCCCGCAGTTGTCTGCACCTCAGGCGACTGCCACAGCCGCTCCCAGGGCCATTGGTGAACTTTCGCGGGTTTGTGGCGTCGCGGGCAAGCTGGCGGGAATGGGTGGTGCCGTGGGGTTCGGCTGGGTCGCCTGGTGGTGTGCATCCTCCTGGTTCAGTGGTTGAACTGGAACTCGCGCGTGTTGATCAGAGCCCAGACCACATCTTCGAGTGCCCGAGCCTTGTCGTCACTCTTGCCAAGGTGTGCCAGAACCAGCGCCATTTCTTCCGCAGCGGGCTGGCGGGCGTATGCCCAGAGGTAGAGTTCCTGCACACGATCTTCATCGGTAAGGACCTTGTCTTGGGCCAGCGCGGCCACGCGGCCGGCGTTGCTGGAGAGCTTGTCTTGCACCTCGCGGGAGTTGAGCAGGTGCAGACTTTGGGCGAGATTGGCTTCTTGCGAGCGTTCGCATTCGCAGGCGGAAGCGGCCTCTGGACGGCCAAAGACCGTGAGGAAGTAATTGGTGGCCCCACTATCGGGCAACTGCACGGCGCGAATTCCCGGCGGCAAGCCGTCAAAGGTGGTGGGCACGCCCGTAAGCTGGTTCAGCGCATCGTAGAGCACCTCGGCGGGCAGCCGCTTGGGGTAGAAGAAGGCGTAGTTTTGCGAATCGCCGGCATTCCATTCGTTGGGCACGCTGGCGAGCTGATAGACCGCCGACTTGCAGAGGGTGCGCACCAGATCCTTGAGGTCGAAGCGGCTGGCCACGAAGTGCGCCGCCAGAGCATCCAGAAGCTCGGGGTTGCTTGGGGGGTTGGTAACCCGCATGTCGTCTTCTGGATCCACCAGGCCGCGGCCAAAGAAATGCTTCCAGTAACGGTTGACCAGCGCTGGTGCAAAGTAGGGATTATCCGGCTGAGCCATCCAGTCGACCAGAGCGTGACGCGGATCCCGCTGCGGGGGAATCTCCAGCGTGGGACCTCCCAGGCCGGCCGGCAAGACCTCCTGGCGGGTACGGGGGTTCACCGCCGCGGCACGGCCCCGATTGTGAAAGATGCGAGGTTCGTCTGCGGGATTGAACTCTCCCGTGGCGGCCTTGCGCCCCACGCGGGAGAAGAAGGCCACCAGGCCGAAGTAATCCTGCTGACTCCAGCGCTCGAAGGGATGATGGTGGCAGCGTGCGCAGCCGATGCGCTGGCCGAGAAAGAGCTGGGCCGCGTCCTCGGCCTGCTGTTCCGGGGTGGCCACGGCTCGGAACCAGGCCACGGGCGGATGACGGCCCACCTCGCCGCTGGCGGCCAATATTTCTCGCACGAACTGGTCGTAAGGCTTGTTCTGGTAAAGGCTGCGGCGGATCCAGTCATGAAACGCGTAGTTGCCCCGCGTGTAGGCCTGGTTCACGCGGCGGTTGCGAAGCACGGCACTCCACTTGTTGGCGAAATAGTCGGCATATTCGGGGCTATCTACCAGACGATCCACCAGCCGATCACGCTTGTCCGGCTCCGTGGAGGCCAGAAAGTCCCGCGCCTCCTGGGCGGTTGGAAGCCGACCACAGATATCGATCGTGGCACGCCGCAAGAATGTGGCATCGTCGCATAGCGGAGAAGGGGGAATGCCCAACGCCTTCAACCTCTCGAACACCAGCCGATCGATGAAGGTGCGCGGCTCCGGCAGCGTATCCACCGGTGCGCCCAGCGGCACGCTGGCTCGGAACACCGCTACCTGCCCGTGGTACCGCACCATCACCGCCATGTCTCCCACGCGGTCGAGCGTGCGTACCAAACCGCGCTCGCTCACCTCGGCCAGGTCCGGATAGTTAGGCTCATACTGGGCCAAATGCGTCACGTCTTCAGCGTGCCCGTCGGCGTACCACGCGAGCACGACAAGCTGCTGCTCGCTGGCCCGCTGCATGCTCCGTTTGTCAGGCAGCACTTCAATGCGCGCAAGCTGCGGGGCATTCTCCGGACCATACGGCATGCCCTGGGCGATCCAGCGGTAGAGCAGACGAAACTCCGGAGAGTCGGCCTCGAGCCGCTGGCCGCCGCCATGAGGCACGAGGTTGGCGGCCTTGCGCAACAACATGCTGCGCTGCGGCGCCCCAGGAAAGAGCCTGCGGCCACGTGCCTCCTTCACCAGATGCTCGTAATCTTCCTCCGGATAGAACCCTAACAGCGAAAGCTTGAAGCCGTTCTGCCCGCTCGACTTGCCGTGGCAACCGCCCGCATTGCAGCCCATCCGTGTGAAGATGGGTACGATCTGCTGACGAAAGTCGATCTCCGGCGGATGCACCATCGCTTCCACCCGCACCTGGGCATCCACACGCAGTCCGGAGCTGTGCACAAACAGGAGCTGGGCTGTACCCTCACCAAGCGGTGCCAGCACGCCGCCCGGCTGTACCTCCACCACGTCCGCCGGAACCGCCTGGCACTGCACCTCACGCGTCAGGTCGCGTACCGCCCCACTGGAGTCAATGCCTTCCACCACCACCTGCCGCCGCGCC
>JAIMBC010000338.1 GCA_023511675.1 Pirellulales bacterium | reverse complement strand
CTGCTCCGACTAGCAGCAGCGGCAGCCAGGAGGCCGGCGCGTGCGCGCCGGCGCAGAAGCTATCGCTGGTTGCCGGCCTTGCGGCGGCTGTGCGCCTGCCCGGCCGCCTGTTCTTTGGAGGCCAGCGGCTGCACGCCCAGCGAAGAGGGGACCGAGTCGTGCGGTACGAACACCCGCTCGTCATAAATTGCCAGGGCGTGCAAGGCATGGCCCAGTGGCCCAATCTCCCAGCGACGATCAGGCTGGGCAGCCAGGATGCCGGAGAGGTAATCGACCGCCCAAACCACGCGTTCATCACGCAGCATCGACTCCGGCAGCGAGTACACCAGCCACTCCAGGATGTGCCCCGTGGTCTGCAATCGCCGGTTCAAATCCGGCCGTGCGCCGCGCCGCACAAACCACTCGGTACTGAACGAACCGTCCCCATTCTGCAGCTTGAACGTGTAGCTGTGGTAGTCCTCCAGGTACTTTTTCGCCCGCAAAAACTGGCCTTCGATCGGCTTGCCCTCTCGCTCCCGCTCGCGGACCGCATAGGTCAGGCCCATCAACCGATGCGTTCCGCCGCAGGCGGCCGTGCGCAGAATGGGCGCCTCGATCTCTTCCTTGACCAGCCGCGCAATCGACCACTCTTCCCCGGCCGTATTACGCCAGGTGCTGTCCGAGTCAAGGTACCAAGACAGTGCGATCAGCTTGAAGGTCAGCTCCGTGCCGGAACGGCAGGTGAGCTTCTCGCTCTCAATCAGATCCGAAAGCGTGTAGCTGCGCCCCTCCAGCACGATCGGGTAGTCAGCAGAGGCCCGGGCCTGCGCAATGATGGCCAGGAGCTGTCCCGGATGCCCCTGTACGCCGACCCCCTGCTTGGCGACCAGTCTGCCTTGTTCTACGACTACCAGCCGCTGTCCTTTGCATGCGCCCCCGTACAACAGCCAGCCGATGGCGTTCACCGGCGTGCCCTGCGGCCCCCCGCGAAGAATCTCGCATGCCGTGCCATACGCTACAATTCGGTGCATCACCTCCCAGGAGGTGTGATCGCGCGTGTTCAACTTCCGCTGCATGTGGGTCTGCAACACCTGCCTCACGCGGTCGCGCAGCGTGATCAGCTCGGCGGAAAGCGGCTCGGCGGTTACAGGATAGGTCGCTGGTGCTTCCGGCACGCCTGGCGTGCCGCCCTCTGGCTCCCCAGCCTCTTTGCCGCGCGGCGAGGACTCGGCCTCTTGCCCGCTGCTGTCGCCGGCAGCCTTGCCGGACAACGGGCTGTCCACGGCCGCCTCCTCAACGCGGCCCGTCGCAGGCGGCCCCAAGTCCGGCCCGCCCAGGTCGCCCCGCCCGCCCAGGTCGCCCGGCCCGGCTGGGACGGCTGGCTCGGCTGGCTGCTCCGTCGCAGCAGACTCCCGCGTGGTAGTCGGCTCCTGCCTGCTGGTTGCCTCCTCCCCAGCAGCCGGCTCTTCGCCCAACAGCGCCTCGGCCTCCGTGGCAGGCTCCCCCCTGGCGCTCGAGAAAGTCGACATCTCACGGCCGACGACAGGCTCCTTGCCGGTTTGGTGCCCTTGATCAGGCTCGCCAGCTTCTGCTCGCCTTACTGTCGGAACCGGCTGCTGATGCCGAAAGTTGCGCTGTGCGGGCAGACCACGCTGCTGGGGCGTAGCCACAGTTGCTGCCTCGGATGGCGCGGTCTGCACGTGCTTGCTACGAGCAACCACAGGCGGGCGGCGCGGCCATGGCGTGTTGTGTTGTGACCGCTTCGCCTGCGTCGGTGGGGAACTACGCTCCACGCTACGTACGTGCTGGCGCCGCGCTGGAGCCGGCCTGACGAACGGCTGCGGCCCTTCGTCAGGGTTGCGCTCAACAGGTGTTGCAACCTGCGCCAGAGAGAGGCCCCCGCTTCCCTTTCCAGTGCCGACGTGCAAGCAGATCAGAGAAAACAGGCAGCCTGCAACGACCAACCAGCGCAGCCGTCGATCCATGACATGCACACCTGGTGCGATTCCGTGTTGTGGCTCAGTCAGATTGCGCTGGTATCGGTTGATCATCGAGGCCTAGTTCATCGAATGTAAGCGGGGGCATGTGCTGGGTTTGCCCGATAGGGTCTGCCCCGCTTACGCCGCTTAGCCATTAAGCTGCCGTGCTTTTCAACGGATTGTGCGTCCTGTGCCTCTCAACAGCCGGAAGGGTGCTGGTGGCTCCTGGCATCGGCCGTGGCAAGGCCGCATGGCGGCCCCAATATTTCTTGTCGCAAGGTTTCTTGTCGACTGGAGCCAGCAACCTGCCGCGCAGCTCCGAGATTGGGCGGTTTGAGGGCAGGCGGTCACAGGCGCCGATAGGCTGCTTGATTTGCGCCAGGCGGAGCGGCGCCCACCCCTAGCGGCTGATGTGCATCAGGATGGCGTTTCAGGCATGGAAGGGCGACTCGCTCCGCCGCACGGGTCCCTACGAGGGGATCGAGTTAGATGAGCCATATGCCCGACTCTTCCCCGCCGCACGGGCCCTGGGGCAAGCGGCAGTGGTTGTGCCAGCAATGAGCATTTTTCCCCGCGCAACGGGGGGCCGGATATGGCAGAATTGAAGCATGCACGGCCCCTGCGGCGGGCGTGCCGTGCAGCCCACCCGGAGGCACCCGTACCATGCGGGTCGTGCTCTTAGGATCCACAGGTTACCATCCCAATGAGCTGCGGCACACGGCATGCATCATGCTGCCGCAACATGGCATTGTGCTGGATGCCGGCACGGGTATGTTCCGTGTGGGCGAGTACCTGGCGTCGCGCGAACTGGATATCTTCCTCACGCACGCCCATCTGGATCACGTGTTTGGGCTGAGTTTTCTCTTCGACGTGCTGCATGGGCACAGCGTCGAGCGTGTAACCGTACATGCCGAGGCAGCCAAGCTGCGGGCCGTGCGGGAGCATTTGCTCAGCGAACTGCTGTTTCCCGTCCCGCTGCCCTGCCAGTACCGCGAACTGACCGGAGAGGTGCCGCTTTGCGAGGGCGGCGTGCTGCGGCATTTTCCGCTCAAGCATCCGGGGGGAGCGGTGGGCTTTCGGCTGGACTGGCCCGGCCACTCACTGGCCTACGTGACGGATACCACGGCCGAGCCGAACGCCGACTACATCGCGGCAATTCGCGGCGTGGATCTGCTGATACATGAGTGCTACTTTGCCGACGAACACCAGGAACAGGCTGTGCTCACAGGGCACAGCCATACCACGCCGGTTGCCCAGGTGGCTCGGGCAGCCGCTGTTGGGCGACTGGTGCTCGTGCACATGAACCCCTTGCACGACGTGGGCGACCCCATCCGCCTCGAGGTCGCCCGCGCCATCTTCCCAGCGACCGACCTGGGATACGACCGGATGGAACTCGAGTTCTAGGCGCTCTGCGCCCCGTGTGCTCCCGCGGCCCGCCGGGATCGCGCCACGTATGCGTGCGGACAGCGGCGCGGGCCTTCCGGGCCACGTACCGGCTTACCGCCTCGTCAAGGGGCGCTTACCAGCCCCAGTAGTAGTAGAACCGCGGGCCAAAATAGCCGTACGTCACCACTGGGCCAGGATAGTAGTACACGTAAGGACGCACGACATAGGGGCGGTAGTAGACCCGGTAACCGACGTAGGGGCGGTAGCAGCGCCAGTGTGCCTCCGCGGGGCGTGCGGCAACTGCGGGTAGACTCAGGGCGGCTGCCACGAGCAGCATCCACAACCATCGCTTCATGGCCGTATCCTCCTTGGTGTGCTGAGCATGCCGGCGCGTGTGCCGGCCGCCAAATTGGGCCAGACCCGCCGTAAGGGGGCCACACAGAATTATACTCAGCCACAAACGAGGCGTGTACCCCGGCTTTCATCAAGCCAGCAGGCGACCAGCACGTGCAGCCGTGTGGAGCCGGTTCGCCTGGGAACGAGCAAAGGCGAGCGGGCTGTGATGAATGGCCGCCATGCTGCGGCCGCGTGGTGCTACCACGCCGCGTCTCCAGAGCAACCGGCCAAAGGGCTGCAGCCCGCGGCTGGCAGCTTCTGCGGCTGGCGGGGCCGGTTCATGAGCGCCTCGTGTAGTGTTTGTTGAACTCTTTGACGATGTTCGGGTTCTCTGGTTCCCAGGCTCATGCCTGGGAACGCCAGGTCTGCGAGGCTCCGGCTCGGTCCTCCGCATCCCCGGCCGTGATGGCCGCCTACCGTGTGCGCTGGCCCGGACGCGACGGAGCGCGTCCCTCCACGCCACAGATGAACCGCCACGCTCCCCAATGGAGGGCCCACGCTCCGTCGTGGCCGTGATGGCCGCCTTCTCTGGTTACGGCTGAAGCTGAGGCTGCGGCCTGCCCGGGCTAGCTCTCAAGCGAGCGCCCCCATACTTGAGCGGCTGGCCGCCCTTGGGCAGACCGAACACTCCAGCCAGGGCAGAAGTGGGATGCGTGTCGCTACGGCCCAGTACCACGTCGTTGGGGCCGATGCCTGCCGCCATCACCCCCAGGCGATTGAGATAGATGTGATCTCCGCAGAAATATTCACAGCCCACCAGGTACAGCACATGGAGATCCTCAAACAATACATTCTGGCCGCAGCCATGATTGGCGCTGCCGCAGTCCAGGCTGTCACCGGGTGCGTCCGCCATGATCGGCACGCATGGCCGCCCCTCGTTGCGGAGGCAACAATAGCTGCCGTCTTGAATGTAACCCAGGCCGTAAGCATAACCGCCCCCCATCCGCCGGCGCAACTCGGGCACGGCTTCCGGCGCGGCACGCCGCAGTTCCCCAAGCGTGGGCACTCGCGGCAGGCCTTGCGCTGATCCCCCGCCGGGACAGACCAGCCAGCGCGGACTGTCAAGGAACCCCAGCTCCAGCAGGGTAGGGCCGTAGATCCCCGCCGCACCGAGATCGCTTGCCACCGGTATCGCGGGGAAATAGCCGTCATGAAACTGGCTGTAAGAGGCCAGCGCCTGTCCCAGCACGCGCAGGTTGCCCTGGCAGGCGGTGACGCGGGCACGGAAACGGCTCTGGGCCACCGCCGGAAAGAACAACATGGAGGCGGCAGCAAGGATGCCGGCCGCCACCATCAGATCCAGCACGCGCCAGCGGGTGGGCACCCCCAAGCGGCGGTCGTCATAGATGGTTACGCGCCTCGCCACCAGCTTGCAGGTACGTTCGGCCAGGCCCGGCGGGGGCGATTCGAAGTCTCGGTCGCACTCAAGCAGCTCCAGAAACGCACGCAGCTTCCGGACATCTCGCTGCAACTGGGCATCGCGGGCAACCGCCTCTTCGACCCGCGCGTGATCGGCTGGCTCGAGCGCATTCAGCACATAACCGATCAAATCTTCTCGCATGGCATCAGGGCCTTTCCTCCCGATGTTCGGCCTGCCAGGCTTCGTGGAGCTTGAGCAAGGCCGCATGCAGACGGCTCTTGACCGTTCCCACCGGAATCTTCAAGATCTCCGCGGCCTCTTTGTACTTCAGGCCTTGGTAGTAGACCAACACCACGGCGCTGCGCAGCAGTTCGGGCAGGTTGTCCACAGCGGCCCGAATCCAGCGGCGGCGTTCGTCGGCCTCCAGCCGCAGCTCGGGGCTGGGT
>JAIMBC010000034.1 GCA_023511675.1 Pirellulales bacterium | reverse complement strand
TCGGCGGGCCCGTCGAGGCCGGCCCGGCGTTCCGCGCCGTCGAGCCCGCCCTCCCGCGCCCCGCCCTCGCTCCCGACGCGAACGCCGCGCCGAACCTGCCGAACGAACCCGAGCCCGGTGCGCCTCAGCTCCAAGGGAAACAAGCGCGGCTGCTGCACACGCCGGCAAGGCGCCTCTGGCAGGGTACGGCCGTCGGCACGCACGTCACAGCTACCGGCCTCCGGGCTCCTCTGGCAGGGGGGTACGGTCACCTCCGTACGAGGGGCCGCTATGCCCCTTTTTAGCTGGTGGCTGTCAGTCAACCGCCCAGCAGCTCTGCACCCCGCCCCTGCTGGATGAGTGGCACAAATGTTTCCAGCTCCCGCTGCGTGGCTGGATCGGTGAGATCCACGGTTGCCCTCCGCTCGGCAGACATATAAGCCGCCATCGTCAGCCGCACAATCTCGAGGCCATAGTCCCAGTCCAGCAGTGCCGGCCGGCCGGTGGCGAACGCTTCCGCTGCATCTGCCTGTTCGTCCGTGTAGCCATACAGGTCGGCCTCGTTGGGCTGCACCGCCAGCAAGCCCCGGCTGGCCTGAGACTTTTCCAGCGCCGCCTCCGTGTCTCGCACGCCGGCCGCGGCCGCGTCCCCCACAAACACCTCCAGGGGCGAACGTAACGTGTTCGCCTCGAACGCATAGCCCGCGCCCAGCACCTCCAACGCCAGACGCAGGCCCTGCTTGTCGAACATCCAGCTCACGCTGAACTGGCTCTTCACTCGCGCGCCTGTGTCCGGATTGCAGTAAGTCACAATACCCGTGGCATAATCCTCGGCTGGCGTGCGGCTGTAGTCCACGCCATACGTCTGCTGCAACTGCTCACGCCACCGCGGCTGCCCCCACTTGAGCAGGGCCACATCGGCACTTACAGACACCGGCTGCAAGAACAGCGGAGGCTTGCCGGGCGGCGTGAGGGCGTGCCAGCCCACTGCCAGGCAGTGGCACCCCATGTCGCTCAGCACGCCGCCTCCTTGCCGCAGCGGGTCCCAGAACCAGGCGGCATGGGGGCCGGCATGTTCTTCTCCTGAGCGGGTGAGCAGGGGCGGTCCCATGGCAGCCATCACAGGCTCCAGTTGTGCACGGGCTGCCTGCACCGACTTCATGAAGATCTGGTTCTCGAAGTAGGCGGTGGGGATACCAAGGGGCTTGACGGCGGCGAGCATGCGGCGGGCTTCAGGGAGATTGCGAGCGAGGGGTTTCTCGCAAATCACACCGCGTAGCGGCGCCCCCCGGCGGACGGCCTCTGCCAGCTCTTCGACCATCTCTACCCGGGCGAAGTTGGGGGCGAAGATCGCGACCACGTCCACATGCGGCACCATCTCGCCCAGGCTGCTGTAGATGCGCCCTTCCCCCAGGCCCAGTTGACGCACCGTTGCGGCCAGCGACTCGGGGCGCCTGCGCGATACCAAGCCCGCCACCTCCACACCCCGTACCTGGCGCAGGGCCCGCAAATGAAAGGCTGAGACAAATCCGCCGCCCACGATGCCATACTTCAGCATGTTCGCCAACCTCTGCCAACAGGCCGTACAAGCCGCCGACCGTCGCTTGAAACCATCAAGCCGCAACGCTTGCATTTGCCGAGGGCAAGCGATCGGCCTCCACGCCGTATCGGTGGCAGCCGATTATACCACGTCAGTCTGGCCCCGCCAGCACGGTCCGACACGCCTGAGCCGCACGGGGCACGCTGGCACTCCGAGGCAAGGCCCACCGCCCCGCGCGTGGGAGGCAACGGAGCCATCTGCCTTCTACCTTGCCGTTGGAATAACCTTCGTCCCGCACGTGCGAGGCGGCGCAGCCGGCACGCCGCGCTTAGCTTCCCGCTGCAAACATCGCCCCACGCTTATGAGGCTGCGCACGCCGTGGCATACGCCGTGCAAAACACGATTTGCCTCGCCCCGAGCAAGAGCGGGCTTCTGCCTTGCCGTGTCCTTCCCATGGCAGTACCACGCCTGTCGGCACAGACTTCCGGGTGTCATGAACAGGGGCTCGCCTGGTCCGAAAGCCCACCTCTTCCCCGACGGAGAGCCGCCCGCGGCACTCCGCGGTAGGCGAGCCTGTTCCTTCCGGCTTTCGGCCGCCGGCTTGTCGCACTTGCGCCCGTTTGCCTGACCTCCGCTGCCTCCCCTTGGCGCCAGCGCAGCCGGCACGCTAGACTCTCCGGCCTACTTCGTATGACACCTGGGTGGTTTGTTGCGCCCCCATATCGCAAGCATCTCATACTGTGCCATGACCCTTCGTCCACGCACCCGCCGAAAGCTGAAGTTGAAAAACCGCCGCTGTCCCAAGTGCCAGGCCAAGCTGCATCCTAATCGCAAACGCTGCAAGCGCTGCGCCAAAGCTCTCACGTAAAATCCGGTTCGCCTGCCGAGCCGTGCCCGCTTGTGCATGGCCCCGGACGATTGTCTCGGCCAGCCCCGCCTACTGCTGCGCCAGCCGTCGCGGCGGTACCCACTCGTCCCACTCGGCTCCGTAGCCGTCATAGCGCACCAGGTGCAGGCCCAGGTAGCTCCGCAGCACCCGTGCGCCATACCAGCGGCCTTGCCACTCCACACGCACGGCCGTACCGGCCTCCAGGCCCTGCGGAGAGTACGGCCGCACGCGCTGGCAGCCGATCCAGGCGTCCCAATCGCTCGAATAACCGATGTAATGCACATAGCAACTATCAGCCCCCTCTGCCAGCACGCGCGCCTTGTACCAGCGGCCGTTTTCCTCTGCCCACACACGCACCGGGCCGTGGATCCGCTCGCCCTGCGCACGCGCCACGGCCAGCGACGGATCGAAACCCGCACTGGTCAAGAACGCAGCCATCTGCTCTTCGACAAACGCCATCTCGGCAAACACGTGGTTGCCCAGCTCTCCCAGTTCCACAAAGCCATCGCCGTCCTCGTCCATGTAAGCACTGCCGCGCAGGCCGTCCAGAACGCAGTCGGTAAAGGTCCAGTTGCCGGTCGATGCCGAATGGGCATTGGCAGACGCCAGGCAGGCATACCCCACGCGCGGCTGGCGGCGGTTGACCTCTACCGCCAGACCTCCGGAGTGGCAGCAATCTGCCATGAGCAAGGCCAGCGATCCACGAAACGTCGCCTCGATGTCGTCAAGCAGGTCGCTTACGCCCCAGAAGGTGCCTTGGTCTCCTGAAACGCCGTCATAGGGTACAAAGAACGCCTCGTCACGCAGGTTGCGGGTACCATGCCCCGCATAGTACACGACAAGCATGTCGCCCGCCTGCGTGCGGGCTAGCATCTCGTGCAAAGAGACGTCGATCTGCCGCAAGGTTGCCTGCTGGTCGCACAGCCAGCAGATGTGGTCGGCCGGTACGCCCGCCGCTTGGAACACGGCAACCAGATCCGCGTCGCGGCGATCCTGCTGGGGAAACGATGCCAGGCGCGCATCCTGCCACTGGAGAATGCCCACGACAAACACCCAGGTTTTCTGCGGGCTCCACTGCCTCCCTGCCAGCGGCGCCACCCGGGCAGGCTCCGCTACGGCGTTGCGCGGAACGCTAGTAGCGCGGACCGCCTGATAGGGCGGTTCCAGATCACAGGTGCCGTTCGGCGGCGTTCGTGGCACGCGAGCGACGGTTGGCGGCGCAGCGCGCATGGCACCAGGCGCAAGGCCCATGAGCACCATCGCCAACACAGTGGCAGACAATAACTTGCTGGGCTGGGGCAGGGTGAGTTCCACGAGTTGCCAGTTGCTATGGCTGGAGGCGAGGTGTCTGTGGAGCGGAACCGGGCCAAGGAGTGGCTTTGCTGCCAATACACGCTCTGGGCAAGCCTGTGACAGCGCCTGCCCAGGGTGCGCATTTGCGACCGTGGGTTAGGATCCGCAACCGCCACGCGGTGGGGATATGGTCGCCGGAGGGAGGGAGGGGGGCAAGGCGAACCTGGCGGCGCTGCGCCGCGAGCGACATGCCGTGCAGGCATTTGCGGGGGTGATGACGGCGGAGGCAGTGCCTCGCAGAAAGTGAGTTCCCAGCCAGGAGCCTGGGAACGACAGTTGCGCGGGCTGGGGTCCGGGATGGGCGCCCGCAGCCGCGATGTACGGCCCCTGTGGGGCCGGTGGTTATCGCACGTCCGATACCGACCCTCGGTGCACAGGCCAGGGCCTCGGCTGGCGGCACGACGCCGTTGGGGTCGTCCGCGCGCCGGACCGCAGGGCGGCCGGGCGAGTAGCGACTCGACTGGGCTTGTGCCGGCCCGTTGCGACAGCTATCCTCCGTACCCCTGTGGTGCGAACGCTGGCTGCCAAGCTGGCGTGTTGATCTCCGTTTGCACGTGCAAAGGGTGAGCCTGTGAGCGGCCATCGCCCAACAGCTCTTGCTTGCCAGCGGCCCCGCCAGCCTCCGTCGTACGCACTCCCGGCGTGCGCAGTGGTGCTGCTGGCCTGCTCGCTGTGCGGTTGCACGCTGCTAGCACATGGCCAGAATGCCGATGGGGTGCGCCTGGTGAGACAGGGCTTTCACCAGGCCGCCATCGAGCGGTTCCAGCAGGCCATTGCCAGCGACCCGCAGAATCCAGACGGGTACTATAACCTTGCCGCAGCCTACCATCGGCTGGCACGCATTTCCGGCAATCCTGAGCATTGGGAGCAGGCTGAGAGCTATTACAACCAGTGCAAGGACCGAGACCCCAACCACCAGGACTGCTACCGCGGCCTGGCCGTGCTGCTGGTGCAACGAGGCCGCAAGGACGAGGCTTTCCGACTACTCGAGACGTGGTCCGAACGCTACCCCACCTCGCCCACGCCCAAAATCGAACTGGCCCGCCTGTACGAAGAGATGGCAGATCGAGAAACGGCCCGCGAGTACCTCTACGACGCGCTCTCGGTGGATCCGTACAATGCCCGCGCCCTGGCCGCGCTCGGCCGGCTGCACGAACAAGATGGCAACATGGCCCAGGCCCTGGCCGATTATCAGCGCTCGCTCGCGCAGGACCGCTTCCAACCCGAGTTGGCCGCTCGCGTGGCCGCGCTCACCGCCGCATTGTCTCGCAACACCGCCACAGCCCCCCAACGCACCGGCCGCGCCCCAAGCGGCCCACAGCGGTAGCCGCGCCGGCCCGCGTACTGTCCCCACGCCGCCCTCTCCAAGCTAGCACTCCGTGCGCCTATCCCGTAGGCGCCGGGCGCTTGTCCCTTCCCCGCGAACGCATGCACGGCGGAGGCACGTCTGTATCGTGCATGACACGGGTGAATCGTTACCCACTCAGTTGATGGGGGGTGGCTGCTCGGTCACAGCCTGGCCATCGATGGGTATCCACGTCTGGGCGCTACGAGCCGTACCGGCGGGTTGGAGTCTGCTCCGAAGACGTCGTGGTCACGGAGCGAAGCAGGTCAGGCAGCCATATCAACACTGTCAGAAAGGCGGCGCCGCTGCGTTCATCGGGTAGAATCCAGGTTATTTGCGGTTGATGGGCCACGTCCTCAGCCGGCAAGGAGCACGCACATGGAACCCAAAGTATGGCAGACGTTGCAGGAGCAATACCATCTGCAAATCGAGGAACGCATTGGGCGCGGCGCTTTTGCCGAAGTGTACCGTGCTCGCACGAAAGGCGGAGTACCGTGCGCGGTCAAAGTCTCGTTGGATACGCTGAAGGCTGAGAGCGGAAAGCTCCCCCAGGAAGTCAGCTCGCTAGACGCGATCAAGGAGCTGACCAACCACCCCCACCTGGTGACTTTGATGGATTGCTGGCTGGTGCACGACTACCTGGTGACGCGCTGGGAGCTGTCTGTCGAGGGCAGCCTGCTTGACCTGGCGGCTCAACACGGCGGCCGGCTGCCGCCCCCGTTGCTTTGCCGGTACCTGAGGGAGGCTGCCGAAGCCATCGACTTCTTGAACGGGCTAGGCATTTACCACCGTGATGTAAAGCCCAGCAATCTGCTGTTGTTTCACGGGCACGTCAAGTTGGGGGACCTTGGCCTGGCCAAGTTTGCCGGTGCGTCGACGGCCAGCCACTCAGGTTCGGGCACGCTGGGTTATCTGCCCCCTGAGGCCTTCGAGGATCGCCGCCTCTGTGCCACGGCAGATCTTTATGGCCTGGCGGCTACCTACGTGCGCTTGCGTACAGGCAGGGAGCCATTTGGGAACAATCACATTGAGATTGTACAGCGGCAAAAGCGCGGCGAGCTGGATCTGAGCGGGTTGACGCGTGCCGTGGCCGAGTTGGTGCGAGAGGCCCTGGCCCCCCGGCCAGAAGATCGTCCGCAGGCAGGCGCCGTGGTGTGGATGAAGCAGGTACACATGGCCCTGCGACGGCGGCAGAAGATGCCAGCCGCTCCCAGGGCGGAGGCGGCGGCACGCGCAGACCAGACGGCAGAAGCTGCCGCCCAGGCAGCCACTGCTGCGGAGGCGGCCACGGTGCAAACCACCGGTCCGGAGGCGGTGGGCGCGGAAGATGACCTGGCATGGATGGCCGAGTGGGACGGCGCTGCTGGATCCGTGGTGAAGATTCCCATCAGCGTGCCTGCGCCTGCCACGGCGCAACGCGGACGGGGGGATCGTCCCGTTTCAGCCGCTTTACGCAGATTTATCGACCGCAGCATGCGTGGAGCGCTCCCTCGCCTGCTCGGGTGGGCTGCCAGAAGACGGGGAGCACTTGTTGTGAGCATCGCCTCGGGGCTGTTGATCGCTTGCGGAACGATGCTGTGGTGTGAGCACTCTGCTCGGGTACGGCGCAGCTCGGATCTGCGGCGGGTCGCTGAGTTGAACATGGCAGCAAGGCAACACGACTTGGGCTTGATACTCCTCGAGCAGGGGCAGTTTCAGGCTGCCATCGCCACCTACGAGCGGGCATTGGCCCGGCGGAAGGAGCAACTCGGCCCAGGCCACCCGCTCAGCATGAACACCACGAACAACCTCGCTGTAGCCTACCGAGCTGCTGGGCGGTTAGACGAGGCCATCCGCCTGCATGAGCAGGTGCTCAAGGAGCGCACGGCCAGGTTCGGTCCCGAACATCCGGTTACCCTGCAGAGCAAGAACAACCTGGCCAGCAGCTACCACGCTGCGGGCCAGCTAGACAAGGCGCTGCCGCTGATGGAAGAGGTGTTGGCAAGCGCACACGTACGCCAGGACGAACACGATCTCGATACCCTGACGTTCATGAACAACCTGGCATTGAACTACTGGGCGGCGGGGCGGTTGGATGAGGCGATGCGTCTGCAGCAGAGAATCCTGGCCGTGCGGAAGGCAACGCTCGGCCTCGATCATCCCAGCAGCCTCAAAGCGATGAATAACCTGGCTTTGTGTCTGCGGGCCGCTGGGCTGCTGGACGAGGCGATGCGGCTGCATGAGCAGGCCCTTGCTTTGCGTAAGGCAAGGCTTGGCGCGGACCACCCCGAAACGCTGCAGAGCATGCATAATCTGGCCTTCTGCATGCGGGCGGCCGGCCAGCACCATGAAGCCGTCTGTTTGTACGAAGAGACGCTTGCGCTGCGCAAGGCCGTGCTGGGTGAGCGGCATCCTCAGACCCTGAAAACCATGAGCAATTTGGCCCTGGCATATCGCTCGGTGGGAGAATTGAACCGGTGCGTGTCGCTGCTCAACGAGGCTCTTGCGCATCAGGCAGGCGCACTCGGCCAGGACCACCCCCAGACGCTGATGACCATGAACAACCTTGCCGTGGCGTACCGCGCCATGGGGCGAGCAAGCGAGTGCCTGCCACTGCTTCGCGAGGCGTTTGCAATTCAACAGCGCAAGCTCGGGCAATCGCATCCTCAGACCCTGACAACCATGCACAACCTGGCGCTGGCTTGTCAGGATGCTGGCCGCCTTGATGAGGCCGTGCTGCTGTTTCAGCAGACGCTTGCGCTGCGGAGGGCCACGCTGGGCCCCGCCCATCCCCAAACCCTCAACACGATGAATAGCCTGGCACGTGCGCTGAAGGCGGCCGGCCGATTGCAAGAAACCACGCGGCTGCACCAGCAGCCCATCAGACATTTCAAGCCCAAACTTGGCCCACGTCAGGACCAAACTTCGACAGCGATCAACAACCTTGCCCTGGCCTACTAGTACGCCGGGAGGCTAGACCAGGCCCTGCAGTTGCTCAGGCAGGCGGCTGTGCGCATCGAAAAGCGTCCCCCTCTCTACAGGGACGGTGGAGACATCGTCACGAACCTGATAGCGGCTGACCATCCGTTTGAACTCGAGATGGAGGAGCTATTGGCAGCGTCCTCGCGCTTGCGCACAGCAGGCGGCCCTGGGCAACCCCCGTGTTGACAGCAACGCTGGCGCCCGTTGTTCTCCGATTTCGTGGCGCGCTACCTGGCCGGGAATCCCCAGTCCGGTGATCCAATACCTCATTGGCTCTCGCCGGCAACTTGTTGCGCCAGTTTCGCGAGCTGTTAAGGAGCTAAATCGGCGCCAGCGCCAAGTTGGTTCACCCCAAGGTCCGCTCGCAGCGTGCACGTACCAAAGCTCCACCGGCGAGCTTAAGGCGCCCCCGGCAACGGCCTGGCCTACTTCTAGGCGTGACAGCCACACGCTAGCCACACGCCCTCGCAAGGTGTCGCTCCCCTGGTCGATTCTTGGAGGGCGCGAGAGTTGGCCGTTCCCAGGTTGGGGGGCATATTCCCGCGATGCCGCCCCCTGCCGCCCCTGGGAGGACAACCCCACCGGGGCGGTCAAAGCGTAATGTTCGGTCACACTCCTGCCACTTTGTAAGGCATTTACGAAAAGGCACTGCAACGGGCATCCGACGCCGGCAGCAGTGCTTCACCACAAACCATTACCCACAAATACTTTGCAAGGACACAGCTACGGTTTGCCCCTCGTAGCCCGAGCAATGGCACACCAGTTGCTCAAGTGCCCTTGCAATCCGCATCCTTGGAGACCCCAAGAGCTTAGCTCAACGGGCACACGAGACTGAATCGATGCACTCGAACCCACGAGACACGGACCTCGAACGCAGAGTAACAAGCTTTCTTTTCGGCCGACATTTGCCGGGCCTGCGGCACATCGAGGTCGAGGCGCGGGACGGCGTGGTCACGCTCCGCGGACGCGTGCGGACCTTCTACGAGAAGCAGATCTGCCACCAGTGCTGCCGACGCGTCGCCGGCGTGCTGAAGTTCATCGACGCCGTGGACGTAGACCCCTTGCCCGCAGAAGAGCAGGCCGCTCGAGTTTAGCCCGTGCGCCAGAGCGCCGTGGCACAAGGCCCGCGGCTCAAAGCAGGCACCGGCACACTTCCTATTGGCAGTATGCCTCCAGCCATTCGCAGCACTTGCTTGCCACTTCAGCAGGCAGGGTGTGGCCCTGGCCGTGGTTGAACAGTCCAAGGCGTGCGGGTTTGCCATACAACTCATACACGGGCAAGGCCGCTTCGACATAAGGCCAGCTTCGGTCACCGTCCGCGGAGTTGCCGCCTACAATCAACATGGGTCGAGGCGCCGCCAGGGCCAGCAGCTCGTGATGATCATGGAGCCATTCGCCACGCGCAACTGCCGGGCCCAGGTACCAGGGCGCCTCCCAATTGCTGAAGGCGATGCCGATCCCTCCTTCGCTGAATACGGCAGCCCTGATCCGCTCGTCGAAGGCGACAAGGTACAGCACCTCTTTGGCTCCCAAAGAGTGGCCGATGGCACCCAATCGATCCGGGTCGACCTCGGGTAGCGTTTCCACCAGGTCTACGGCACGCATGGCATCCCATAGCATCTTGGCCATGCCCGTCGTGCCTGGATGGCGTGCCTGCGTGCGCGCCACGTGCTCCACATAGCTGCCTTCGCCCTGCCAGAGGAAGCAGCGTGGGCAACAAACCACGAAGCCTCGCTGCGCGAGCATCAGGCCGAAGTGCAGATTGGGGTCGCCTTCCAAGCCCGCTGGCTGACGGATGGTGTAGTCAACCGTCGAGTGCAGCGCTACCACGCCGGGCAGCTTGACCTGGCCAACTGAAGGATCATCGTTCCGCCGCTGTTGCACATTGCGCGGCTTGAGCAGGTACGCTTCCACCGGCAGCTCCGGCTCGCTTTCATAGCGCACGAGCTGGCGCACGCAGCCCTCGGGATAATCTTCCTCGAGCAGTTCCACCTCGAGCGGCATGCGGGGCATGTCATAAGCGCCGAGAAAACTCAACCATTGCTCACGCACGCGGCGCCGCTGGCACTCCCACGCCTGCCGATCCCGAATCGGTTGCCCCTGTGCGTCCACCAGCAATGGTTCGAGCCGAGGCGCGGCATCGGGCACTTTGGGCGGCGGGCACTGCACCTCGGCCAGCCAGGGCACATCCCGCGCAGCACGCCTTTCGCTGGCGGCGGACGCCAGGCAGGACCGGCCGCCCGAGCCGACCCAACCGTGCCATCGGTCGAGCCATCCGCTGCAACCCCAACCCGCGCCGCCGGCCAGACAACGCAGCATCCAGCGCCGCCGCGCGGCCACGGCAGCGTCTGGATACCGTCCGCCTCGCTGCTGCTCGATGCGCCGCCGCACGCTCCACCTATAGAGGCTGGTACGCCGGCAGGCTGCCCGCCACCACACGCCCTCCGGCAATGGTGGCTCGCACGCTGAACTCAGGCGGATTTTCACGCAGATCGAACAGCACCAGCTCGGCGGGATCGCCGGGCCGCAGGCCCCCGCAGCGACGGCCTAACAGGCAGGCTGGCCGGGCTGATGCCATGGCAATGGCCGTCGCCAGATCGACGCCCGCATACCGCATCACGTTGATGACCCCCATGCCCAGCGGACGGGATGCACCCGCCAACAACTGTTGCTGGCCGGCAAGCACCAGGCGGCCGTCGTCCAGAATCTCGACTTCGCACCCGCTCGACGTATAGCGGCCCGGCGGCAGACCAGCCAGACCAGAGAGATCGCTCACCAGCACCAGCCTCTCTGGCGTCTTGGCGCGGACAAATACTTTCACGACCTCCGGGGGCAGATGGTGGCCGTCGACAATCAAGCTGGCCAGCAGCCTGTCTTCAGCAAGCTGGTCCCACAGGTAGTTCGGGTGCCGGGGCAACATCCGGTGGGCGCCATTGCCCAGGTGGGTGCTCAAGCGCGCTCCGGCATCCACCGCAGCACGGATCTGCTCTGCTGTGGCTCCCATGTGTCCCAGTGCCACCACCACGCCGGCAGCCGCGGCCCGCGAGATAAAGGCGGGGGCCTCCTCGAACTCTGGAGACATGGTCAGAATGCGAATCCGGCCCCCCGCAGCTTCCTGCAACCGCAAGAACTCGTCCCAGTCGGGACGGCGGCAATGCTCGCGGGGATGGGCGCCACGCGGCCCGTCTTCCGGGCAAAAGTACGGTCCCTCCAGATGGATCCCCCAGACCAGCCGTTGCACCTCACGATCGGATTCGCACGCTCGAGCAATCGCGCCCAGCCCATGTGCCAGACAGGCAAAGCTCTGCGTGGTGAGCGTAGGACAGAAGGCTGTCACCCCCCAGGCATCGTGCTGCCGGGCGATCTCTGCTACCCGCTCGGGAGTGAGATCGAGCGAACTGAACTCTTGCCCGCCGTAGCCGTTGACCTGGATATCCACCAGCCCCGGCGCCACCCAGGGCAGTGCGCCAGCGTGTCGTTCCTCAGGCATGGTGCGGGCCTCCGCCACGCGGCCGTCCTGGAGGCGAAGCCAGATGGGCCGGCCGGTATCGTAAGCGCGGGCAACAAGTTCCATGTGCGGGCCGTTCGCCGGTTCTTGCTTCAGGTTTTACCTTAGCACAGTGCGGCTCGGCTTGCCAGAGACGTGCGCCCACGCCGTTACGGCTGGGGAAGCTTTTTCCTCAGGCGGTCGATCTGGTCGCGCAGGCGGCGGATGCGTGACCGGTCCGCCGGCGGAGGTACGCTGGGTTTCATTTCTTCGGCCGGGGGCGGCTGCTGTTGCTTGAGGCGCTCTCGCAGGCCGTGGATCACGTCGGCCAGCACGCCCAGGTTGTCGCGTCCCAATGAACGCGGATCGACTCGCGGGCGCGTGAGCGTGCCGGCAATGCGCACACGGATGGGCTGCGTTTCCAATGCCGCCAGCAGCGGCTGAGCGGAGTCGGGCTTCATGCCGGGGGCGAGGCCGATCTCTGCTACCAGATCCAGAGATTCATCCAAACCGACGTAGCCGGAGGTGAGCACGTGGAGCCTCCACAGCGAGAACTCCAGCCGTTCGTGGTATACGCGGGCATCTCGCAGCTCGAACGCAATGCGCGACTCATGAACAAGCTCTACTTCTGGCGGGACACCCAGCAGAGCGGCCAGCTCCGCGATCAGGGGGCCAGGCCCCACGCCCACACGATGCAGCTCGAGCGTACCCTTCACGGCTGCCCGTGCGATCGTGCGGGGACTACCCGAGTTCGGTTGCTGGGAGGAGCTGTCATGCAGTGGCAGCCGGCACTGCGCAAGGGAGAGGGATAGCCTCCCAGAGACCTGGGCCACGTCGGCAAATAGGGGGTGGACGTACCTGAGCACGTCGTGGCACATCCCGCGGCTCAACTCCACCCGGCGGAGCAGCGGTCATCGTGCAACAACCAGCGCCGCCTGGGGCTGCTGTGGCGTGGCGGGAACAAGCTCCACAAGGCAATCCACAGGACCGGCTCGCCATGGGCGCTCTGCCCGCTGCGGCGACCATTGCAAAGACCCTTCCGCCACCTGGATGCGCACGTGGCGCCGTGGCGGCTTGGCTGCACCTGGGCTGGCGGCCGCGAACAGCGCTTGCAGGTTCGAGCCATGCTCGGTGATGGCGATGTGCAACTCGGGGCGCCGGATTTCTACCCCCACGTCGGAGCTGGGCACAAACACCATCCGCCACAAGGGTTGTTGCGTCTGCAATACCTCTGCCTGCAACACAGGCGGATGGCCGGGCGGCTGCAGTGCGAACCCTCTGGCCCGAACTGGAGAAAACCAGCCCAACGACAACTCTTGGATGCTAGGTCGGACGTTCAGCGGACGCACCATCAGCCCCAGCAACCAAGTTTTCAGCGGGGTGTGCGCCACGAGGTCGGGGGCCGCATAGACGAGCACCACCAGGCAGCCCAGCCCGAAGCAGCAGCGGCGGAAAGCCCTTCGCCCTCGGGATGGCGCACGGCTCGATTGCGGAACGGCAGCGTTTGGCGCGGGTGTTGTCACGGAAACCTCGTGGTACTTCCGCCCGCATCAAATGGCGGCGAAAGGGCGGACGGCACTAGCAGCACACCTCAACAACCCGCCTGCACGTGCGTGCGGCGGCACGGCTGGGAATTCCGCCGCCCAGGCTACTCGCCGCCGGCCTCGTCGCCATCTGGGGTGTTGGACACGAGGCGCTTGCCCTCAACATAAACCGGCGCCGAGCCCAGAGCGCAGGTAGCGGAACCGTCTGACGCTCGGCCTTCAATATACACGCGCACGTGGCAGGCGCCGCGGGCCGTTTCAGGCACTTGCAGCTCCAGCTCGAACTGCTCCTGTTCGACCTGGATCTCACGGCTACAGAGGCAGCCGGCATTTGCCAGCGTATACACGCGTTCGTACTCCGCGCGGCTGGCGGGAGACTCGTCGTAGGCCCGGCGCACGGGAGGCTTGAAGGGCAAGCGGTCTCGGCGCAGGACCAGCTCGACCTTGGCTCGGCCGATCAGGCGCGAGCGGACGCGCACCTGGAGCTGGCTGCCTGCCGCCGTCCGGCCGTCCGCAATCACCTCGGCCTGTTCGGGCAAACGCAGCCGTAGCAGCGGATCTCCCAGTAGGTTGAAGAGCAACACATGCTCGCGGCGTTCGGCCAGCAAGTCGTGCCCAGCCGGCGATAGCATGCCTGCCAGGGCATCGACCGCCTGGCTTTGCGCGTCGCGGCGTTCGGCCCGCAGCGTGTTCCGCTTGGCACGCATGACCAGCTCGCCCAGCGTGCCGCTGCCGCCAGCGAACACCTCGGCAATCAGCTCCATACCCAGCACGCTCATGCCGTACGGCATGGTCACACGGGAACCGGCCAGCACGGCAATCGGCCCTCCGGGTGCCCGCAGCAGGGATTCTGCCAGACAATCTTCGTCCCCATCAAAGGCGCCGGTATAGCATGCCAGCAGTACGGCGATGGGCGGGTGCGCCTCGGCGCGGAGTTTGGCCGCATCGTCAGCAGAGAGGATCCCGTAAGCGCCCTCCGGTGTGCGCAAGCGGTCGACCTCGCGGCGCTGGCCATGGCCAATATAGACCCAGAACAGACAGCCCTCGTCGATCCGGCGACACACGGTTTCGCGAAAGCGCGCGGGATCTGGGCAATACGGGCTTTGCCAGCTCGCATGAGTCATGCTGGTCACGTAGCACGCCGGCACCCCCTGCCCTATGATGCTGCGTGCCGCCGCCTCGATCGCCCTGTCGGCGATCGCACCAAAACCACCTACCCCGGCCACAAAGTTCACCCGGCGACGCCACTCGCCTCGCAACTCCGCCTCCTCATAGCGCCGTATCCGCGCGACCAGCCCTTGCAGTTCTGCCGCAGATCGCACCGGCAGACGGCCCACGGCCACGTCCGGCACCAGATCGCCATCCAGATCGGCGTAGCCGTTGTCGGTGGCAATCTCGGGCTCCGAACCCCAACGGACGTTCACCTCGGCAGCAGCATGATAAGCGGGAACTCCCCTCTCTGCCGCCGCCTGGCTCTCCACGGGCCAGGCATCCCCCACCAGCAGCACGTACTTCAGTGCCCCACTCTCCGCCACACGCTGCAAGGCGGCACGGACCTGGGAGGCCTCGCCCGCTGCTTCCACCACTTGCACCACATGGCCCTGCTCCTGGCGCCACTCAACCCACGGCTCCAACGCCGCGTGAAACGGCCGAGGCGCCACCACCACCACGTCGGGCGCTGGCTCGCCGCCACCTAGCGCACTCCACAGGCAGAACTGCAACAGCAGCGACATCTCAGCCCTTCCCATTGTGCGGTGTTGAACCCTCTACATCGGCGGGCGGCTGCCACGCGCCCCGTTACGCCAACCCCATCGCCGCTCCACCACGGATGAGCGAGCGCCCTGGCCGCGACACGCTTCCCTTCCCTGGCGGCCACAATGGCGGCCATGCCACAGCTCCCGCCCAATAAGTGGGCCGTGCCGGTCACGTCCCACGACGCGACTGCACTCTACTCGCCCGCTTGCCCTTGCTGCAAGACCGACCGACGTTCGACGGGAATCGGCAGGCACGCGCGTGGCAAGACCGACCATGGCGTCTTGTTGCAACAGCGACCTCAGACGGGAAGCGGCCGGCGCACCGGCCGGGCGTGCAAAAACCGCGCGTGAGGGGAATCGTTTCACCTGCGCCACTGGGCCAAGCGTCCGTGCGAGGGTCCCGCATCTAGCTGGAAAGCTGGCGGTTGCCGGCCAACAAGCGCGTTGTGCAGGGCGAGGTTGCCGCAGCGGCCTAGCCGCCCTAGTACGTGTTCGCTTCGCGGCGCGTGCCCAGCCCGGCTGTGAGCTGGGCCACTTTTCGCACGGTCTTCTCTTGCACTTCGCGAGTCAGCTTCTCGATGGCCTGTTGCACGGGCATGGCCCCCAGATCGCCCTCGATGCGATCTCGCACGCTGACGGTGCCCTGCTCCATCTCGCGGGCACCGACGATCAGCATGTACGGCACCAGGCGCAGTTGCGCGTCGCGTACCTTGGCACCAATCTTCTCGGCCCGATAGTCTCCCGTGGCCCGCAAGCCGGCCGCCTTCAACCGTGCTTCCACCTGTCGCCCGTACTCCTCAAACTTCTCGCTCACCGCCATCACCCGCACCTGCTCCGGCGCCAGCCAGAGAGGGAAGGCTCCCGCAAAATGTTCGATGAGCACGCCCACAAAGCGCTCCAGCGATCCCAGCGGCGCCCGGTGAATCATCACCGGTTGGTGCGGCGTGTTGTCCGGCCCGATGTACTCCAACCCGAAACGCTCCGGGCTGGGTAGATTGTAATCGAGCTGCACGGTGCCGAGCTGCCACTCGCGGCCCAGGCAATCGGCTACCACGAAGTCTGCCTTGGGGCCGTAAAAGGCGGCTTCTCCCGCCTCGATCTCCAGGTGTGGCAGGTCCATCTCACGGCAGACGCGTTCCAGGGCGGCCTGGGCTTTGGCCCAGCGGTCTTCGCTGCCGACGTACTTGTTGCTGGCCGGATCGCGGAAGCCCAGCCGCACGCGGTACGAGGTAAGCCCCAAGGTGCGTAGGATGTACTGGGTCATCTCCAGGCAGCCGCGGAATTCTTCGGCCACCTGCTCTTCGGTACAGAACAGGTGGGCATCGTCCTGGGTAAAGCCGCGGACGCGGGTCATGCCGCCCAGTTCGCCGGACTTCTCATAGCGGTAAACAGTGCCAAACTCAGCCAGCCGCACAGGCAGTTCGCGATAGCTGCGCGGGCGCGACTGGTAGATCATCACATGGTGCGGGCAATTCATGGGTTTGAGCAGGTAGCGCTCGCCCTCTTCCATGTCGATAGGGCGAAACTGGCTCTCCGCATAATAGGGGTAGTGGCCGGAGGTCTGGTACAGTTCCACGCGGCCGATGTGTGGGGTATACACCGGCTCATAGCCGCGCTTGACCAGCTCTTCGCGTACCCACTGCTCCAGCAGGCTGCGGATGATGGCTCCTCGCGGCAGCCACAACACCAACCCTTGCCCCACCATGGGATGCACGGCGAACAACTCGAGCTGCCTGCCCAGCAAACGATGGTCGCGGCGTTTGGCCTCTTCGACCCGCTGCAAGTGGGCTTCCAGCTCCTGCTGGGTAAAGAAGCACGTGCCGTACAGCCGCTGAAGCTGCTGGCGGCTGGCATCTCCCTTCCAGTAGGCGCCGGCCACGCTCAGCAGCTTGAAGGGGCCGATCACACCCGCGCGCGGGACGTGAGGACCACGGCACAGGTCTAGAAACTCACCCTGCCGGTAAAACGACAGCGTGGCATGGTCTTTAAGGCCCTCGTTGATGTGCTCCACCTTCAGTGCCTGGCCAAGGCCGGCACACACCGCCAGCGCCTGCTCGCGGGGGGTCTCGATCCGCTCAAAGGGCTCGTCCTCGGCGATGATGCGCCGCATCTCGGCCTCGATGGCGGGAAAGTCTTCTTCGGTGAGCTTGTGCTCCATGCCAAAGTCGTAATAGAACCCGTTCTCGATGGTCGGGCCGAAGGCGAGCTGGACGCCGTCGAACAACCGCATCACCGCGCGGGCCATCACGTGCGCGCAAGAGTGCCGCATCACCGCCAGCGCCTCGGGGTCCTTCTGCGTGAGCAGCCTGAGCGAGACCTCGCCCTCGGCGGGCAAAGGCGTATCGAGACTGACGACGCGGTCTTCGACCTTGGCGGCCAAGGCCGCGCGTGCCAAGCGCGGGCCGATTTCCTGGGCGATTTCCGCCGGCCGCACGGAATGTTCGTATTCGCGAGTGCTCCCATCCGGAAGCCGAACCTTGAGCATGCCAAATCTCCGCAATGCGGCCGCGCCGGCGGCAGGTACATGCCAGGCCTCGGCGCTGGCCGCCTGTGAATGGCAAAGTATAGACCGCTCCCCCCAATGCAGCAAAGCCGGCCCGGGCGTAGCGATGTGGCCATCGTCTCGCCGCAGCAGAGATGGCATTCGGCCGTGGGAGGCAGCCGTTGACGTTCGCCGGGGGCCGAAGGCCGCCTGCTGGATGTGGGAAAGCAGACGCCCGCCGCGGCCAAGCGCCGCCGCTCTGACTGCCGGCCTGCTGGTAGGCCGGGTTGCTACACCATTCTAGAATCTGCTGGTAATGAGCAGTGAAAAGCCAGACGGTCGGCGGGCGAGTCGACAACCACTGACGCCGCGTCCGGCGACGCGACGCTGGATGCGTCATCCAGTCCCTGAAACGTTTGCTGGACAGACGCGCGCGGGCAGCGTGCAGCAGTCTATTGGTCGGGCCCCAGGGCCTTGTGATAGCGTGTCCTGGACGGCAGCAGGCGGTTGGGAGATGCTCCTGGCCGTCGGGCGGGGCGTGCTGCGACCACAGTGATTCAGCCGCCGCACCGCCGCCAGGCGGCCACAGATTCAGCGAACGCCTCGAGCTGACGGTAGTCGTTCTGCCAGGTGGTGTACATGATGCCCACCACGCCGGGCACATTTTGAGTGGCTGAGAGCCAGTCCTGCACCTGCTCCAGCGGCGCGTCGTAATAAGCTGCAATCACCTGTTTGTGCCCTCGCTGGGCAAAAAAGCGCAGGCTCTCCGTGCGGCTGCCATGGTTCCAGTTCACCACGATCACCCGCTGGTCCAGCCCTTCCCAGGATCCGCTCAGGTCGCCGCGCACCAGGTAGTAATTGGCATGTGCGTTGTGATGCGGATCAAACATGTCGCTCCATACGTAAATACGGCCATCGGGGTTCAGCGCCCGCAGCGTATGGATACAAAAGCGGGCGTTCTCCGCCAGCAGCGCACCGGCGTCCAGGCCGCGTGCGGCACTCGCCGCATCCCAATTCAGGATGCGGATCTCATCATGCATCATAAAGTAGCCGCGGGGCTGCCACGCCTCGTGCACGCGGCGGGCCATCTCGGCCAGCAGCTCCTCGGTGCGGGGCTCTGCCAGGGCAATCATCACGCTGCCGCCGTAAATAATCATGGGATGATAGTAGGAGACACGCAGCCGAGTCCCGTCGGGCAGCCGCGTGCGCAGCACGGGCGGTTCGTGGTACACTTCATACTCGCCTCCGTAAGGCTGATTGCCCAGCCGTGGGTCCGCGACAGGTTCGTAATCTTGCCCCTCTTCGAGCAGGCGGCCGTCCTCGAAACGCACCAGCAGAGGCGCCCCCGGCCGCCGCAACACGTTCAGCAGGCCGACCTCTTCGATGCGAGCATCATCGAACCACAGGCTGCCTTGCCTGGCCCCCCAGGCGCCAAAATAGATCGCCACCTCCGAGTGCTCCAGCGAGTTGAAGATGGTGTGGTGCTCGGTCCAGTCCTGCGTGGGCCGCACCCCTAGATCGTTGTAGTTGAGCACGCGGCCCTCGGCCAGCACCTTCACCTCCGGCGTACCTCGAAAGGCGTCTGTTTTGATGCGTACGCTGATGTGGTACTGCCGGAAGGGAGCGACACGCAGCCGCTGCACAATCCGTGCGTTCGCGCCGTTCGGATCACGGATGCAGGCCGCCCCGTGCTCGGACACGACCGTGTCGTCCTTCCACGTCCAGAGCGAGAGGTCGTTGAAGTCCCCGCCAGGCAACTCCACCGGGGGATCAGGCACCAGCCGCCCCTCCCCCGCGCGCACGACAAACAGCGCATCCTTCACGGGCAGTCCCTCTGCCAGGTTGGGGTCGTGGTACAACAGGTCATTGGACCAGCCCAGCGGAAATACCCCCGGGATCACCTCCAGGTGCAGTTCCTCTGCCAGCGCGCGGACGCGGGAGACGTTGGCGAAATACCGTGCGGGCATCTCGCCCAGACGGCAGAATTTACTGTCTGTCAGATGCACGTGCGTGTAGCCGGCACAAGCTGCGCGCCGAAACACCCGCTCGAGCCGGTCCACATTCTCATCAACCAGCAGGTTCGTGGGATAATAGAACCACAACTCTCGCTCTTCGGCTGCGGCTCCCACAGCCAAGAGCAGCATTGCTGCCAGCGACGGCAACGCAAGTGTGCTCATGCGGCTCGCTCCGGTTTGTCATGTCCACGATGTGTGCGGCGGGCGTATCACCTTTCGCGCCGCGCAATGCCTTCACAGCCTTGAGGCTGCCTATGTTAACCCTTTATTCGCCCGGCCCGGCTTGCCGTGTCTCGCTCCTGAGGATCGCCCGGATCTTCTCCAGGCGGGACAGCAATTCTTGCTCGTACCCTCGCGGCACAGGGCGATAATACTCTCGCTGGACTCCCAGGTAGTCTTGTGCGGCGATGCCTTCGGGGGCGTCGTGGGAATAAATGTATCCCTCGCCGTGTCCGAGGCGTTGGGCTCCGGCATAGTGCGAATCTCTCAGATGTCTGGGCACGGGGAGCAAGCGGCCCTCGATCACGTCTTGTCGCGCCTCGGCCAGCCCGACGGTGGAGGCATTCGATTTGGGAGCGCAGGCCAGATACGTGACGGCCTGTGCCAGGTTGAGCTGGCACTCGGGCAGTCCGACCCATTCGCACGCTTGCATCGCCGCCACGGCTAGGGGCAAGGCGTGGGGATCGGCGTTGCCCACGTCCTCGCTCGCCAGGATCACCAGCCGCCGCGCCAGGAAGCGGACGTCTTCTCCTGCCTCCAACAGGCGAGCCAGCCAGTACAGCCCCGCGTCGGGATCGCTGCCACGAATACTCTTGATGAGTGCACTGGCGGCATCGAAGTGTGCATCGCCCGTGCGGTCGAAGTCGAGTTGCTTGCGCTGGACGGCGTCGCGGGCCAGCGCCAGCGTGAAATGCAGGGGCCGCTGGCGCGAGCTGAGCACGGCCACTTCGAGTGCTGAGAGTGCCCGCCGGGCATCGCCGTCGCTCACCTCGGCCAAAAAGTCGAGCGCTGCCTCGTCTGCCTCCACCTGTTCCCTCCCCAGGCCGCGCTCCTCGTCGGCCAGCGCACGTTTGAGCAGAATCTTGACCTCTTCTGGGGTCAGCGGTTGAAAGGCGAAGATCCGACTGCGGCTCAGCAGGGCGCTGGTCAACGCAAAGCTGGGGTTGTGCGTGGTGCATCCTACCAGAATCACCGTGCCCTCTTCGACGTACGGCAGCAGCACCTCTTGCTGCGCGCGATTAAAGCGATGCAGCTCGTCGATAAACAGCAGGGTGCGCTGCCCGTCTGCGGCCAGGCGGTCCTCGGCAGCGGCCAGGACATCTCTCAGCTCTTTCACGCCGCTGGTGACGGCGTTGATCTGTACAAAATGGCTGCGGGCCTCACGCGCCAGCAAGCGGGCCAGGGTGGTCTTGCCGGTGCCCGGCGGACCGTAGAACACCAGCGAGCCAAGGCGGTCGGCCTCGATCATTCTGCGCAGCAGCTTGCCTGGGCCGAGAAAGTGTTGCTGGCCGACAAACTCCGCCAGCGTGGCGGGCCGCATGCGGGCAGCCAGCGGCATGGCCTGCCGGCGGCGTGCCTCCTCCGCGGCGGCAAACAGGGAACTGCGGGGCGCTTCGCTCATAGCATCCTGCATTGTACTATGTTACGGCCGCTCCGCAGGGCGGACATGTGCCGCCGCCGCACCATGCGGCGGCAACCACCCGCCCTCTGGGCGAACATGCTTCTGCGTGCCTCCACGCTCGTCGCCATCTGCTAAAGGAAATCGCCGCGATGCCATCCCGCGTCATCTGGCCCTTGGCCGCCGCTATTCCCTGGACCTGCCTCGCCGCCCGGGCTGAGCCGCCGCAACAGCCAACAACGCCGGCCGCCGCTACATCCCAGGGTGCCGCCGAGTGGAAGCCCGCCGCAGCTCCGCTCGCCACGCGCTGGACGGCCCAGGTCGATCCCTCGTGCGTCTGGCCCGAGTACCCACGGCCGCAGATGGTGCGACAGGAATGGCTCAACCTGAACGGGCTGTGGGAGTTCGCGCTGGCGCAGGCGGAGCAGGCTCCCCCCCTGGGCCGCGCGCTGCGGCAGCGGATCCTGGTGCCGTTTTGCGTCGAGTCTGCGCTCTCTGGCATCATGCAGCGGGCGCAGCGGGTGTGGTACCGCCGGACGTTTGATTTGCCCGAGTCCTGGCGGGGGCGGAGAGTGCTGCTGCACTTTGGCGCGGTCGATTGGGAGGCTCGAGTGTGGCTGAACGGGCAGGAGTTGGGTATCCACCGCGGAGGGTACGACGCATTTAGTTTTGACATCACGCCGCATCTGCGGCCTTCCGGACCGCAGGAGCTGGTGGTAGGGGTGTACGATCCGACGAGCGACGGCACTCAGCCACGCGGCAAGCAGGTGAACGAGCCGCAGGGAATCTATTACACGCCCACCACGGGAATCTGGCAGACCGTGTGGCTGGAGCCGGTGCCTGAGGTCTCGATCGAGAGCTTGCGGCTGGTTCCAGATGTGGAGGGCAGTTGCCTGCGGCTTGTGGTCCAGTGTCGAGGAGGAGGCAGCGGCTACGTGGTGCGTGCCGCGGCGTTGATGGACGGAGAGACGGTCGCTCGGGCCGAAGCGCCGGTGGGAGAAGAGTGCCGGCTGGTGCTCAAGCGCCTGCGGCTCTGGTCGCCGGACGACCCGTTCTTGTACGACTTGCGTGTGAGCGTGCATCCGCGCGCCAAGCCTACAGAAACACGCGATGAGGTGCAGAGCTACTTCGGCATGCGCAGTATTGGCGTTCGACCTGACGAGCATGGCACGCCGCGCATCGAACTGAATGGCCGGCCGGTGTTTCTGGTGGGGCTGTTGGACCAGGGTTTCTGGCCGGACGGTCTGTACACGGCGCCCACGGAGGAGGCGCTGCGGTACGATATCGAAGTAACCAAGCAGTTGGGTTTCAATCTGATCCGCAAGCATGTGAAGGTGGAGCCGGCGCGCTGGTACTACTGGTGCGACCGCCTGGGGGTCGTGGTCTGGCAGGACATGCCCAGTGGAGATGCCAGCGTGGGCCCGGGGCAGGGAGAGATCACCCGCTCTGAGCAATCTGCCCGCCAGTTCGAGCTGGAGTTGGAGCGGATGCTCCGCGGCCTGCAGAACCATCCCTGCATCACGCAGTGGGTGGTATTCAACGAGGGCTGGGGCCAGTACGACACCCAGCGGCTGACGCAGTGGGTCAAGCAGTTCGATCCGACGCGGCTGGTCACCTGCGCCAGCGGATGGAACGATTTGCCCGTGGGCGACGTGATCGATGTACACGTGTATCCCGGGCCGGGGGTTGGGCAGCCTGATGGAAAGCGTGCCCTGGTGCTGGGCGAGTTTGGAGGACTGGGGCTGGGCATCGACGGCCACACCTGGACGGACAAGACCTGGGGCTACCGTGGGACGGCCGACCGCAAGGAACTCACCCTGGCTTACGTGAGCTTGCTGCGCGCTTGCTGGGCATTGCACCAGGAGGCGGGGTTGTGTGCCGCCGTGTACACGCAGACCACAGACGTGGAGACGGAAGCCAACGGGCTGCTGACCTACGACCGGGAGATCATCAAGGTTGACATGGCACTGGTCGCAGCCGCCAATCGCGGCCGTTTTCCTGCTATTACGGAATGGGTAGCCACTTCGCGCCAGCAGCCGCAGACCTGGCGATACACGTTCCACGCCCCGCCGGAAGGATGGGAAGCCCCCCAGTTCGACGATACGGGGTGGCAACAGGGGGCTGGCGGCTTTGGCACGCAAGGAACGCCCGGCGCGATCGTTCGTACAGAGTGGAACTCTCAGGAGATCTGGCTCCGCCGTGAGTTCGAGGTGGACGAACTGCCCGCGGAAGAGCTGCTGCTCTCCCTCCACCACGATGAAGATGTGGAGGTCTATCTCAACGGCGTGCTGGCCGCCGCCGCGCGCGGCTATACCACCCGATACGTGGAACTGCCGCTGCGCGCTGAGGCGCTGGCGGCCCTGCGGCGGGGGCGCAACGTGCTGGCCGTCCATTGCCGCCAGACGGGCGGCGGTCAGTATATTGATGTGGGGCTGGTACGCTACTCGCCCCCACAGGCGCCCTGACTGTGGCTGGCCGAGGTGCTGCCTTCTGATGCCCTGGGCCGTGCGTTGCGCCACGGCGCGGAAGCCTCACTACGATCGCTTCTGCACGCAGCAAAGGCCGTGCCTGGCCCCTCGCCGCTAGGACCATGCAGGCCAGGGCCTCTGCCCATGCACGAGATCAAGCAGGCCACGCGTCGGGCCCCATGCCAGCGCTGCGCCAGGGCGGCCAACGCTGCCTGATGCCGGCCAACGCTGCCTCATGCTCCGTGAGGGAGCCGTGCGCACCACCGCAATGTTTACCATCGGCGGGGCCTCTGCCGCATCCGCCCCGAGGATGATAGAATCCAGGCATGCTAGCATGCCGAATGGAGCCGTGCCGGGCCGCACTCAGGGCTGACGGCCACGAGCATCCCCCGCTGTAGGGGGCAGCGAAGGGGCGAGCATCCCGCGGCATGCATGATGGATCGCACCGAGCACCAAGAGCGAGGATGCCATGAGCAACCGGCCCTTTGTTCATCTGCACTGCCACAGCCACTACAGCCTGCTGGATGGAGCCGCCTCGATCGATGGCTTGATCGAGCGAACCAAGTCTCTGGGCATGAATGCGCTGGCCATCACCGACCACGGCAATCTCCACGGCGCGCTGGAGTTCTACCAGAAGGCGAAGGAGGCCGGCATCAAGCCCATTCTGGGCTACGAGGCCTATGTGGCGCCCGAGAGCCGGCACAGCAAGGAGCCTGAGGACTCAAGCTACCACCTGACGCTGCTAGCCCAGAATGCTGAAGGTTTTCGCAACCTGATCAAGCTGGCGTCGGCCGCCTATCTAGAGGGCTTCTACCGCAAGCCGCGAATCGATCGGGAGCTTTTGGCCCGTTACCACCAGGGGCTGATCTGCCTGAGCGGCTGCGTCTCGGGAGAGTTCAGCCGCGCCATTCTGCGCGGCCGGCGGGAGGTACCCGACTGGAAACAGGCGATCGAGGTGGCGAGCTGGTTTCGCGACGTGTTTGGCGACCGCTACTACATCGAGATTCAGAATAACGGCCTGCCCATCCAGCAGGAGGCGGTGGAGGGTGCGGTCCAGGTGGCGCGGCTATTGGGTCTGCCGCTGGTGGCTACCAGCGACGCGCACTATCTGCAGCGTGAAGACGCCGCCGTGCAGGACGTGCTGCTGTGCATCAACACGGGCAAGTACCGGACGGATGTGAACCGTCTGCGGATGGAGGGCGACCAATTCTACCTGCGCAGCCCTGAGGAGATGTATGCGGCCTTCCCGGGTCTGGAAGAGGCCGTGGAACGCAGCCAGGCGGTGGCGGACCAGATCGATGTGCAGCTCGAGCTGAACCAGCGGCATTTTCCGGTGTTCCCCTTGCCGGCGGGGATCACGGCCGCCGAGTATCTCAAGCAGCTTTGCCTGGCGGGATTGCAGCAGCATTATGCAGGCAATGAGGAGATGTGTCCGGGAGGCCGGCTGAGCCCGCTGGTGACGCAGCGGCTGCAGCGCGAACTGGAGGTGATCAACAAGCTCGGCTTCGCGAACTATTTCTTGATCGTGTGGGACTTTGTCCGCTTCGCCCGCGAGCGGAACATCCCCGCCAGCGCGCGCGGATCGGGGGTGGGATCGCTGGTCTCTTACGCCTTGCGGTTAAGCCATGTTTGTCCGTTGAAATACGATCTGCTGTTTGAGCGGTTTCTGGATGAGAATCGCAAGGAGGCTCCGGACATCGACATTGATTTTTGCCAGGAGCGGCGAGGCGAGGTGCTGCAATATGTGAGGGATAAATATGGCGCGGCAAACGTGGCGCAGATCGGCACGCTGGGCACGCTCGGCGCCCGCGCCGCAATCCGCGATGTGGGACGCGCCCTGGGACTGCCGCTGGCACGCGTGGACGCCGTCACGGCCCTCGTGCCGCGCGAACTGCACATCACCCTCGCCAAGGCGCTGCAACAAAGCAGCGAGTTGCAGCGGCTGCAGCAGACCGATCCCGAGGTGCGCGAACTGCTGGAATACGCCTCCAAGGTGGAAGGTCTGGCGCGCGCCGTGAGTACGCACGCGGCGGGCGTGGTGATTGCCGACCGGCCTCTGGACGAATATGTGCCCTTGCAGCGCGCACCGGGCAAGGACGAAATCATCACGCAGTGGACGATGAATGACGTGGAGCGTGCCGGCCTGCTGAAGATGGATTTTCTGGGCCTGCGAAACCTGACCATCCTCCGCCGCGCTGTGGATTTGATTGAGCGCTCCACGGGACGAAAGGTGGATCCCTACCAGTTCCCCCTGGACGACCAGGAGACCTTTGCGCTGTTGTGCCGGGGCGAAACCAAGGGCATTTTCCAACTGGAGGGCGGCGGCATCCGCGACTTGCTGCAGCGGATGAAACCGGACCACTTTCGCGACATCATCGCCATCAATGCTCTTTATCGTCCAGGCCCTCTGGAAGGCGGCATGGTGGACGACTACATCGAGGTCAAGCACGGCCGCAAACAGGCCGAATACAAGCACGCAGTGATGAGGGAAATCCTGGAAGAGACCCACGGCGTGATGGTGTACCAGGAACAGGTGATGCGCATCCTCAACCGGCTGGGGGGCATTGAACTCTCCGCCGCCTATAGCTGCATCAAGGCGATCAGCAAGAAAAAACTGTCCGTGATTGCGCGCTTCCGAGCCGAGTTCATTGCCGGAGCCACAGCCCAGGGCCTCTCGGAACACCAGGCCAACGAACTGTTCGACATGATCGAGAAGTTCGCCGGCTATGGTTTCAACAAATCCCACTCCACGGCCTACGCGCTGATCGCCTACATGACCGCCTACCTCAAGGCGCACTACCCCGTGGAGTTCATGGCAGCGCTGCTCTCCGGTGATATTTCCAGCCGCAATTTCAAAACCAAGGACCCCCTCGTCGAACACCTCGAAGACTGCCGACGGATGGGAATCGGCCTGGACCCGCCCGATGTCAATGCCAGCCTGCCCGACTTCACCGTGCAGGCAGGCCGCATCCGCTTTGGCCTGGCAGCCATCAAGGGCTGCGGTTGGCCGGCGGCGGAGGCCATCGTCCAGGAGCGCCAGCGCAAAGGGCCCTACCGCGGCTTGTTCGACTTCTGTGGGCGGCTCGACCCGGGCGTGGTCAATCGCACGGTGATCTCCTCACTGATCAAGGCGGGGGCCTTTGACTCCTGCGGCGGGCACCGTGCCCAGTGGATGGCCGTGCTCGACCGCGCCATGCAAGCCGGCGCCCAGGCCCTGGCCGACCGCCGCTGCGGCCAGTTGGGACTGTTCGACGACCGCGCCGCGGATGAGGATGCGGCAGAATGCCCCTTGCCGGATCTGCCCGAATGGACGCTGCAAGAACGCGGCGCTTTTGAAAAAGAAGTGCTTGGCTGTTATTGGTCCAGCAATCCGCTGGAGCAGCATCGCCAGAAGCTGCAAGCATTCTGCACCCATCAGGTGGCCGAGGCTGCCGATCTGCCGCATGGTACCGAGGTGGTGCTCGGAGGCGTCCTGGGCGCCATCAAACTTGCCCATGTGAAGACGCCCCGGGCCGGCAGTTCGGCCACACGCTACGCCATGTTCGATCTGGAAGATGCCACGGCAACGATCCGTGCCATCCTCTGGCCGGAGGACTTCGCCCGCTGCGGCCAGCTCGTCCAGCCGGACCAGATCCTGCTGGCACGCGGCAGCATCGAGAAACGCCCCGGCAGCGAAGAAGCAACCTTCATCGTCAAGGAGCTGCTGCCCCTGGAAGGGGCAGACGAGCGCTTCGCTCGCGGCATCACCATCCGCATCGACGAACGCGTGCACAGCCCCCAGCAACTGCACGCCCTGTACGAGATCCTCCGTGGCTATCCCGGACGCCTTCCCTTGCAGTTGATCTTCGATCTGGCCGACGGCCAGCGCGTGGTATGCGCCTGCGACGGCATGCAGCTCGAATTGCACGAAGAGATGCGCCGACGCGTGGCCGAGCTGCTCGGCGCTGGCGGTTTGAGGATTGACGTGGCCCCGCCGGCCACTACAACCGCCGCCCGCAGCAACGGCCATGCACGCCGCACGGCCAACTCCGTCCTCTAACCGCCCGTACGGTGCCAACCAGGCGCCCCGTCTACGCGCTCTAGGTGCCGGCCTGTCCCTACGAGGCGCCCAAGCGACGCCGTCCAGCCGCCCGGCCTACGCCATCTTGCCGCGTGCCGCATGCTCCGCCTGCGCCCTCGTGTCCGACCCAACCTACCCGGCCTGCCGTGCACTCCTCGCCCCGTCGCCACCAACACGAACGCGACATGAACCGTGCCGCGATGCTACCGCCGCTAGCCACGCTGCCTGCTTCTTGCCATGCACCTCGCGCGGCGCGAACCATGGAACGCCGTAGGCCGCGGCCAGAAGGCCCGGCCCGCAATGTCGATCTCAATCGGCTGACGGCCCTTCGAACGCTGCCAGCCGCTCGCGGCAGAAACGCTCAAAATCTCCCCGCAGGATGGCGGCACGGGCAGCGGCCATCAGCCGTTGATAGAAGGTGAGATTGTGAATCGAAAGCAGCACGGGCCCCAGCATTTCCTCAGACATGAACAGGTGGCGCACGTAGCCACGGCTGAAACGGCAGGCCGGGCAGGGACAATCCTCTTCCAGCGGCCGGTTGTCTTCGGCGTGGCGGCGGTTGCGCAGCTTGAGCGGGCCGTGGGCCGTGAAGGCCAGGGCGTTGCGGCCGTTGCGGGTGGGCAGGACGCAATCGAAGAGGTCGATGCCTCGCCAGATGGCTTCGAGCAGATCCTGGGGGCGGCCCACGCCCATCAGGTAGCGGGGCCTGTGTGCGGGCAAGAGCGGGACCGTGTAGTCCAGCACTTCGTACATCGCTGGGGGGGGCTCCCCCACGCTCAGGCCGCCAACGGCATAGCCGGCAAAATCGAGGTCGGCCAGCCGTGCGGCGCACTCGCTGCGCAGGTCGCGTTCCAGCCCGCCCTGGACAATGGCGAACACGGCCTGGCCGGGCGTGCGGGGTGCTTCCAGCGAGCGCACGGCCCAATGCAGGGTACGTTCTACAGCTTCCGCCAGCCGCTGCCGAGAGGCGGGCAAGGGCACGGCATCGTCCAGCACCATGGCAATATCGCTGCCCAACAGCCCTTGTACCCGCAAGGCCTCCTCGGGCGTCCACTCGAGAAGCGCGCCGTCGATGTGCGAGCGGAACACGGCTGCCTGGTGGGAGACCTGCACGCGTTCGGCCAGGCTGACGAGCTGGAAGCCGCCGCTATCGGTGAGGATGGGGCCGGGCCATTGCATGAAGGCGTGCAGCCCGCCCAGGCGGGCTACCACCTCGGCCCCGGGCCGCAGGGCCAGATGGTACGCATTGGCCAGCAGGATCTGCGCGCCGGTGGCGCGTAACTGCTCGGGCAAGATACCTTTCACCGTGCCGCAGGTACCCACGGGCATGAACGCCGGCGTGGCCACCGTGCCGCGCGGCGTATGGAAGAGGGCTGCGCGGGCCCGCGATGCGGCGGCGGTTCGCTCCAGCTCGAAGGCGAAGCCCGGCCAGGGCATCAGTCGCCGCGGAGCCGCAGCCCGTGCTGGGCGAGCTTCTCGCGGACCTCGTTCAGGCTGGTCACCCCAAAGTTCTTCACTTCAAGCAACTCGTCGCCGGTGCGGCGGACCAACTCCCCAATGGTGGTGATGCCCAGCCGCATCATGCACTTGCGGGCGCGAACCGAGAGGTTCAGCTCGGCGATCGGCTTGTTCAGCAGGGCCTGCTCATCGGCGGAAATGGCGACCGGCTCGAATACAGCCTCGGGCAAGGGACGCTCGTGCGCATACTGGCCCAGGGCCAGGCCCCTGGAGGCCATCATCTCCTTGATCTCCACCAGCGACGTCTCGCCAAAGTTCTTGCTGGCCAGCAACTCCTGCTCGGTCACACGTGTCAGGTCCCCCAACGTGCTGATGCCCATCTTTTGCAGGCAGTTGCGGCTGCGCACAGAAAGCTCGAAATCCGTCACCGGCGTGTTCAGCACCTGATTCAAGCGGTCCCGGTCGCGCTTGGCCGCCTCGTCGTAGAACATCTCGCCGGAGGCCTCAGCGTCTTTGAGGAACAGCCGGGCACGCTCATTCCTCCGCCCCGCCTCCAGAATACGCTGATAGCAATGCCGGGCACTGGCATACTCTTGCCGATCCTCGTAGAGAATACCCAGGTTCAGCAAGGCCCCCACGTGCGCAGGAAGCCGGTTCACGCACTGCTGGTAGAGGGCCAGTGCCTCCTCGTCGTTGCCCCGGCGGTCGTGTTCCAGGGCCAGGCCGAACAAGGCGCCGGCATGATGTTTGTCAGCCTCCACGGCCCGCTCGTAGAGTGCGACCACTTCCTGCGGGTTGCCGCCCACGGCCGCCACGGTCGCCCCGCGCTGGTACAGATACTCCGCCGTCTGCTCGACCGCCCCCGAGAGCTTATCCAGCAGTTGCAGCGCCGCCTTAGCATCGCCTCGGTGGCCCCGGTAACGAAGCGCCTCCGCCTTGCCTAGCACGCAGAGATCCGCATCGAACTCGGCCTTGGCGGCGGCGTCATAGGCCGCCAGCGCTTCCGTGTAATGCTCGAGTTCGAAAAACGAGCGGGCCAGGTAGTACTGCGCCAACCCACTCTTGTCGCCGATCGCACGCAAAATCTCCGCGGCCTGCTGGAAGCGGCCCAGCAGGTAATAGCACAACCCCAGCCGCGTGCGCGCCGCCGTCCCGCGTTCATCGCGAGCCTCCAGCTCCCCCACCGCATCCCGCAGCCGACGATAGGCTCCGAGGTCGGCCGCCGCCACCTCTGCCAGCTCCTGCACCTCCTGAGCACCAAAGCTCGCATCCCCGAGGACAAGTTGCCGAATATCTGTATCCGCAATCGATGGCATGTACCTGGTCTCCTGGGTCCCTCAAAGCCAGCGGCGGGAGTCGAACCCGCAACCCCCGCATTACGAATGCGGTGCTCTGC
>JAIMBC010000337.1 GCA_023511675.1 Pirellulales bacterium | reverse complement strand
GGGTGGGGGTCATGGGGGGCCTCGAAATCACCTGCTGGCGGCGGCGGGCTGCTGGCGAAGCGTGCGGCGGCCGCCGATCGTACCCAGGCCTGCCTTGCACTTGCGGCAGAAACGTTCCTTGGTGCCGTCGGCGGCGAGCCGCGTGCCGAGCCGCACGCCGCGGTTGCATTGGGAACAGACGAGCAGCACATTGGAGGCCTGAATGGGCATTTCTTTTTGCAGCCGGCCGCCCTGCGGGTGTTTCTGGCTGCGGCGGACGTGCTTGAACACCTTGTTCACGCCTTCCACCACCACTTTGCCGCTGCGGGGAAGGACGCGCAGCACCCGTCCGCGGACCCCGCGGTCGTTGCCGGCGATCACCAGCACCACATCTCCCGTGCGGATGAGCATCACACTACCTCGGCCGCTAGGCTGACAATCTTCATGAAGTTCTTTTCTCGCAGCTCACGAGCCACGGCACCGAAGATGCGCGTGCCGCGGGGATTCTTTTCATTGTCGATCAGCACCAGGGCGTTGCTGTCGAAACGGACGTAACTGCCGTCGTCGCGCCGGGTCGGCTGCTTGCAGCGGACGATCACACCGCGGACCACGGAGCCCTTCTTGATGTCGCTGCCCGGGATCACGCTCTTCACGCTGCAAACGATGATATCTCCCAGGCCGGCCGTGCGGCGGCGGGACCCGCCCAGCACCTTGATACACATGACTTCCTTGGCGCCGGTATTGTCCGCCACATTCAGGCGGGTTTGCATCTGGATCATGGCAACACCTGTTCAGTTGGTTGGGGCGGCGGGGCCGCCCGTCCCGGACGATTCTGCTGCACCGGCCTCCGCTTGCAGGCGTTCGGCTTGCTGCACGGCGGCCAGCTCTTCGGAGCGCGTGCGGGGCAGTACCCGCACCAGATTCCAACGCTTCAGCCGGCTCTTGGGAGGGCACTCCACAATCTCCACCATGTCGCCGAGGTGGGACTCGTTGTGCTCGTCATGGACGTAGCAGACGGTCTTGCGGCGGAGGATCTTGCCGTACTTGGGGTGCCGCACCAGCCGGGGAATCTCCACGCGGCGGGTCTTGCTGGCCCGATCGCTGGTTACAATGCCAATGGCCTTTCTTTTGGGCATCAGGCACTCTCCTGGGCCGCCGGGCGGCCGGTGGCGCGTTCGGTTTGCACGGTCTTGATGCGGGCGATGAACCGCCGCAATTTGCGCAGCTCGCTGGGCGCGTCGAGCCGCTCGGTCTGTGCCCTCAAGCGGAGGCGGAACAACTGTTCTGCCGCTTCTTTCAGCTCGATCCGCAACTGCTCGTCGCTCATCTGGCGTAATTCTTTGGCTTGATACATGGCGGCTCCTGATGTGCTGGACGTGCCGGCTCAGGCGGGCTGGCGGCGGATGAACCGCACGCGCACCGGCATTTTGTGCGCCAGGCGGCGGAAGCAGAGCCGCGCGGCCTCCTCGCTGACGCCCGAGATCTCGAACAGCACCGTGCCGGGCTTGACCACGGCCGCCCAGTATTCCGGCTCTCCCTTGCCTTTGCCCATTCGCGTCTCCAGAGGGATGGAGGTGATGGGCTTGTGGGGGAAGATGCGGATGTAGAGCCGTCCTTCGCTGCGCAGGTATTGCTGGGCGCTGATGCGGCCGGCCTCGATGGTCTGCGCGCTGATCCAGCCGCCCTGCATGGCCTGCAGGCCGTATTCGCCGAACACCACGCGATTGCCGCGCGTGGCGTTACCTCTTATACGTCCTCTTTGGCTTTTTCGATGCTTGACCCTCTTGGGCATCAGCGCCATGGGAGTCGTCCTCGTACATGCCTTGATTGATCCACACCTGAACCCCGATGTGCCCCTGTGCCGTCTTGGCTTCGGCAAAGCCGTAGTCGATCTTGGCCCGCAGCGTGGACAGCGGGATGGAGCCGGCAATCTGCTTCTCGCGGCGGGCCATTTCCGCACCGCCGAGCCGGCCGGCGAGCTGGATCTTGATGCCCTTGGCGCCGGCTTCCATGGTCTGCTCCATGGCCCGCTTCATGGTGCGGCGGAAAGCCGCCCGTTTGGAAAGCTGCTCGGCAATGTCTTCCGCCACCAACTGCGCTTGCAGCTCCGGGCGCGAGATCTCCTCAATTTTCACGCTGACCCGGCGGTTGATCAACTCCTGGATCCGTTGCTGCAAGCGGTCCACCTCCGTCCCTTTGCGGCCGATGATGATCCCCGGGCGGGCCGTGTACAGGATCACCTTTACCTCGTCCCGCGTCCGCTCGATTTCCACCTTGGGAATCTGGGCGGTGCGATACTCCTGCTTGATGAACTGCCGGATCCGGTGGTCTTCGATCAACAGGTCGCTGAATTCCTGCTTCGAGGCGAACCAACGGCTCTTCCACCCCAGCATGATGCCGGTGCGGAAGCCAATCGGGTTGACCTTCTGACCCATGGCGACCTACCTGCCTTTCTCGCCGCGCCGCCGCGGCCGCCTGCCAAGCAACTTCATGGAGGTACCTCTGCTCATGTCTCCTGGGGAAGATCGATGGCCACGCGAATGTGCGAGAGCCGCCGCTTGATCATGTAGGCCATGCCCCGCGCACGCGGACGGACGCGCTTGAACATCGGCCCGCCGTCCACCCGAGCATCCACCACAATCAACCCGCGGAGGTTGGGACAGCGCTGATCCTCCGCATTGCCGAGGGCGCTGCGCAGCACCTTCTCCAGCATCCGCGCCCCGCGATGCGGCATGTAGCGCAGGATGCTCAGCGCCTCGTCGGCAGACTTGCCGCGGATCAGGTCTGCCAGGGGGCGGACCTTGCGGGCACTGATGCGTGCGAAGCAATGAGAAGCTTGGTAGGGCATGGCAGAATCCTCGCTGCGTGCGGCAGGCCGGTTTATTTCTTGGCCCCCTTGCCGCCGTGGCCGCGGAAGGTGCGCGTGGGTGCAAACTCTCCCAGCTTGTGGCCGACCATGTCTTCGGTAACGAACACCTTGATGTGCAGCTTGCCGTTGTGCACCAGGAAGGTATGGCCCACGAACTCGGGCACAATCGTGCAGGCGCGCGCCCAGGTCTTGATCGGCTCCTTCCGGCCAGACTCGTTGAGCCGCTGTACCTTGAGATACAGCTTGGGGTTGACAAAAGGGCCTTTCTTCAGCGAACGTCCCATGGCAGGTGGCCTCAATGCATGCGCAGCCGCGGCAGCAGTGCCGTGATCATTGCGCGGTCGAGTGTGAACGTCTCCTTCGGTGTGTGGTTGCGCAACCTCTAGATCTTGAGTTGTCCGTAGCGGCGCGAGCGGCGGCGGCGGATGATCGCGCTGTTGGAGGGTTTGCGGGGCTTGCGGGTGTGGCCGCCCTTGGCACTCTTGCCGGTGGGACTGACGGGATGCCGCCCGCCCTTGGTACGGCCCTCCCCGCCGCCGTGTGGGTGGTCGATGGGATTCATGGCCGTGCCCCTCACGTGCGGGCGGCGGCCCAGCCAGCGGCTGCGGCCCGCCTTGCCCAGCACCACGTTCATGTGGTCGGCATTGCCCAGCGTGCCCACCGTGGCCCGGCAGGCGGCGGGGACGCGGCGGATCTCACCGCTGGGCAGAGTGATCTGGGCCCAGTTGCCGTCTCGCGCTGCCAGGGTGGCCGAGGTGCCTGCCGCGCGGCAGAGCACGCCACCGCGCCCGGGCTGCAACTCAATGTTATGGATGGTCAGACCGGGCGGGATCTTGGCAAGCGGCAAGCTGTTGCCCACGTTGGGAGGCACATCGGGACCGCTGAGCACTTCGGCGCCTACTTGCAGGCCCTCGGGCGCCAGAATGTAGCGCTTCTCGCCGTCGGCATAGTGGAGCAGGGCGATGCGGGCGCTGCGGTTGGGATCGTACTGGATGGAGTGCACCCGCGCCGGCACCCCATCCTTGGCGCGGCGGAAATCGATCAGCCGATAGTGCCGCCGGTGGCCGCCGCCGCGATGCCGCGCGGTGATCACCCCCTGGTTGTTGCGGCCGCCCTTGCGCTTCTTGGGCACCAGCAGGTTCTTTTCTGGCTTGGCACCGGGCGTCAACTCAGCAAAGTCGCTCACGCTGGCCCCGCGGCGGCCCGGAGATGTCGGTTTGTAGCGGCGTAATCCCATGGTACGGCTCGCGCTTTAGAAGAACTCAATGCGATAGTCAGGGTGCAGCTTGACCACGGCCTTTTTCCAGTCCTTGGTGTGGCCCTCGCGGAAACGCACGCGGCGGGGCTTCCCCTTGCGGACCATGGTATGCACGTGCAACACCCGCACGTGAAACATCTCTTCCACCGCCGTGCGGATCTCTTGCTTGGTGGCCATGGGATTGACCTCGAAGGCGTAGCAGTTGTCGCGTTCCGCGGCGCGCGTGCCTTTCTCGGTGACGAGCGGCCGCAACACAATCTGATGCGGGCTGAAACGAGCCTCGGTCTCGGACGCGGCCGTCTGGGCTGCCGTGTCGCCCGCCGCTGTCTGCGGAGGAGTGTCGCCTGCTGTGCTCATGAGATCTTCCTCATTTCCCGACGTGCTACACCGCAGCCTCCGCCGCCGCACCTGCCGCCGCTGCGTCGCGTGATGCCGCGGCGGCACGCGCCCGGAAGACGTCCAACGCCTCTCGCGTGATCAACAAACGCTGGGGAAGCAGGACGCTATAGGCATTCAGGTCGCTCACCGGGGCAATCGATACCTGGTCGATATTGCGTGCGCTCAGGTAAACGTGCGGATCGTACTGGGGGATGGCGATCAACAGCCGCTGCTCGGCACACCCCAGGGCCTTGAGAATGGCATACATCTCCCTGGTCTTGGGAGTGCTGAAAGCCAGTTCGTCGATGATCACCACCTCGCCATCGAGCAGTCTGGCGGCCAGGGCCATCCGCGTAGCGGCCTGCAAGGCCTTGCGTGGGAGGCGGTAGTAGAAGCTGCGCGGCCGCTTGGCGAAGATGTGGCCACCGCCACGGCGAATACCGCTGCGGCGCGAACCGGCGCGGGCATTGCCCGTGCCCTTTTGCCGGTACATCTTCTTGGTCGTCCCGGCCACCTCTCCGCGCGTCTTGGTGCGAAACGTTCCCTGCCGCAGGTTGGCCTGGTACATCACCACCACGTCGTGCAGAAGCTGGCGATTGATACGGGGCGCCAGCTCGCGCGGCTCCAACTCGTAAGTTCCCACCTGGGCACCGGTGCGATCGTAAATGGGAAGCTGCATGCCAGACTCCTGCGCGCCGGAACCTATACCTTGTTCGACTTGCGAATGATCAAGTAGCCGCCGTTGGGCCCGGGCACAGCCCCCCGCACCAGCAACAGGTTGTTCTCCACGTCCAACCGCACCACGCGCAAATTCCGCACGGTGCACCGTTCGTGCCCATAGTGCCCCGCCATCCGCTTGCCCTTGAAGATATGGTGCGGGAATGTGTTCATACCCGTCGACCCCCCGTGCCGATGCACCTTCTTCACGCCGTGGCTGGCACGCTGCCCACGAAAATTGTGCCGCTTCATCACCCCCGCCGTCCCCCGCCCCTGGTCACCTGCTCCACATGCTGGGGGGAGTCTGGGAGTGGTGCGCCTCCCCCTACCTTCCCTACCCCGGCTACCGTCCTTGGCCGGGCGCGCTCGGCGAGTACAA
>JAIMBC010000336.1 GCA_023511675.1 Pirellulales bacterium | reverse complement strand
TCCCGCAACCCAGGGTGCGCGGGCGCGACCCTGGGCTAGGATGTGCAACCGCTACGCGGTTGGGGGCGGCGGCCGCGAGAGGAGCATTTGCCAATCCGCCGCCGTGGGGCTGGTGAGTGAAGCGCCGTCGGGCTAACGTTGGACCCCAAGCCCCGGGTGCACGTGCGTCAATTCAGTTCGGGATGTGCAATGAGATAGTGACGGTCTTGAGAACGTCCGCAGCACGGGCCGTGATGGCCGCCCAGCGTGGGTGCGGCGCCCGGACGCGGCGGAGCGCGTCCCTCCAGGGGGCGGATGGAGGGGCAGGCTCGGGCATGGAGGGCCACGCTCCGTCGTGGCCGTGATTGCGGCCCGCCGTTTGCGCTCGGCCGGACGCGGCGGAGCGCGTCCCTCCAGAACGCATGGACGCGATGGAGCGCGTGCCTCCAGGGGGTCCGGACGGGACGGAGCGCGTCCCTCCAGAAGGCGGTGCACCTGGCGGTGGCTCGGCTCCTGCAAGCGTGATTGGGCAGACGAATCGTGGGGGGGGGACGTTGTCGTGTTGCGCCACGGCCGCCTGTGTTCCATCAGTGCCGTGGGAGGACGGCCGCCTGGGCCGCATCACGCAGGCATTCGCCGGCGATGGGCACCATCCGCCGCGTTAGGCCAGGATGTCGTGTACCACGCGTCCGTGAATGTCGGTAAGGCGGAAATCCCGTCCCTGGAAGCGGTAGGTAAGCTGTTCGTGATCGATCCCCAGACAGTGCAGCATGGTGGCCTGCAAGTCATGCACGTGTACGGGGTTCTCGATGATGTTGTAGCTGAAATCATCGGTCTCGCCGTAGACGAGTCCCCGGCGGATGCCGCCGCCGGCCAGCCACATGGCGAAATTGCGGGGGTGATGGTCGCGGCCATAGTTCTCCTGGGTGAGCGTGCCCTGGCTGTAGATGGTGCGGCCAAATTCGCCTCCCCACACCACCAGCGTATCCTCCAGCAGGCCGCGCTGCTTGAGATCCTTGATCAGCCCCGCGCAGGGTTGGTCCACGTCCCTGCATTGTGGGCGGATGTTCTTGGGCAGATCTCCGTGATGGTCCCAGCCGCGAATGAACACCTGCGTGAAGCGGACGCCCCGTTCTGCCAACCGCCGCGCCAGCAGGCAGTTGTAGGCGAAGGTGCCGGGCGTACGCACCTCCGGACCATAGAGATCGAGCACGTGCTGCGGTTCGTCCGAGATATCGATCAGCTCCGGCACAGAAGTCTGCATGCGGAACGCCATCTCGTACTGGGCGATCCGCGTGAGAATCTCTGGGTCTCCCTGAGCCTGGTACTTCTTTTCGTTGAGTTCGGCAAGGCCGTCGAGCATTTTGCGGCGGGCCGTGCTGCCCACTCCGGGCGGGTTGGCCAGGTACAACACGGGATCTCCCTGCGAACGCAGGGCTACCCCTTGATGCCGGGTGGGCAAGAAGCCGCTGCCCCACAAACGCGCAAACAGGGCCTGACTGGCCGCCTTGGAACTCCAACTGCTGGTCAGCACCACAAAGGCGGGCAGATCCTCGTTGGGACTGCCCAGCCCGTAAGAGATCCACGCCCCGGTGCTGGGCCGGCCTGGCAACTGGCTGCCGGTGAGGATGAAGGTGATTGCCGGGTCGTGATTGATGGCTTCGGTGTGCAGCGTCTTGACGATCGTGATCTCGTCTGCAATCGATGCCGTATGCGGCAACAGTTCGCTGATCCAGGCACCGTGCGCCCCGTGCTGCTGGAATTTGAACAGCGAGGGAGCGATGGGGAAACGGGCCTGCCCGGAGGTCATGGTGGTGATACGCTGGCCGCCGCGCACCGAATCCGGCAGATCCTTATCGAACCACTCCTGCAGCTTGGGTTTGTAGTCGAACAGATCCATCTGCGATGGCCCGTCCGCCATGAACAGCCAGATGACGCGACGGGCGCGGGGCCGCACATGAAAGGCACGCAACTCTCCCAGCGGCCGCTCTTCCGCCGCCGAAAGCAGCTTCGGATTCAACAGCGAGGCCAGCGCCACCCCGCCTATACCCACGGCCGCCCGCGAGAAAAAGTGGCGGCGGGTTTCTCGTAGCATCCCCTCCTGTCGCGGATCCATGAATGGCTCCTTGGTAAAAGTCGTCTGGCCTTGCAGGCCGAGGGCTACTCCTTGGTGATCGCCTCGTCGAGGTTCAGCAGCAGATTGCCCACCATGGTGTACGCGGCCAGCTCCACGGCGTCCATCTCGGGCGGCCGCGGACTTTCTCCCACGCTCAGCAGCTTCTCCGCCGCCGCAGGATCGGCCTGAAACTCGGCCTGCTGTGCGGCCAGCACCCGCAGCAGCACGTCGAGTTCTGCCTCGTCCGGCTGCCGGGCAGCCACCCAGCGAAAGCCGTACCGCAGCCGTTCTCGCGCCTCGGGTCCCGCCGAGAGCATCCGCTGTGCCAGGTGGCGGGCTGCTTCCACATATTGCTCGTCGTTCATCAACACCAGAGACTGCAAGGGCGTGTTCGTGCGGGCACGCCGCACCGTGCACGTCTCGCGCGAAGGTGCATCGAATGCTGCCAGGCCCGGCGGCGGTGCCGTCCGCTTCCAGAACGTGTACACGCTACGGCGGTACAGCGCCGGCCCGCTGTCTCGTGTAAACACGCTCGTATTGCTGCCCACGAAACCCACCGCCTCCCACACGCCCGGCGGCTGATACGGCTTCACGCTTCGCCCGCCGATCTGCTCAACCAGCAGGCCGCTCGAGTACAGGGCCGCATCCCGCACCACCTCCGCATCCAGGCGGAAGCGCGGCCCGCGGGCAAGCAGTGCATTGGCCGGATCCCGCTCCCACAGCTCCGGGGTGAGCCGCGATGCCTGCTGATAGGTGTAAGAGCCGACCATCAGCCGCAGCATGTGCTGCACGTTCCAGCCCGAAGCGATGAACTCACTGGCGAGCCAATCGAGCAGTTCAGGATGCGTGGGCCACTGGCCCTGAGAGCCGAAGTCTTCCGGCGTCCTGACGAGACCAGCCCCAAACAACTGCTGCCAGAGCCGGTTGACCGTTACCCGCGCGGTGAGCGGGTGGCTAGGATCGACCAGCCAGCGGGCCAAGCCGAGCCGGTTGGGCGGGGCGTCCGCAGGCAGCGGCGGGAGGGCCGCTGGCGTGCCGGGCTGCACCGGCTCGCCGGGCTTGTCATAGGCCCCGCGGATCAAAATGTACGTCTGGCGCGGCTGGGGCAGGTCTTGCATCACCATGGTCTTGGGGATGGCCGCTTCCAGATCCTTGAGTTGTTTTTCCAGTTCTGCCTGCTGGCCGAGCAGCGGCTCGAAGTGGGAACGGGTCGGCGGATACACGTGCAGCAAGAAGTGCTGGCGGAGCGTTTGTGCCTGTTCCGGCGTGCGATCCGCGGGGGCCGTTTGCACGGCCTTGCGCACTGGCTCGGGCAGCGACGCCCCCCCCAGGGCGTGCTCGACCACTTCCCACACCGCCTGCGACTCGAACGGCTGTCCTCCTTGCGGCACGCGGGTGACAATGCCTGCTCGGTCCCAGTACACGGTGCCGCCATGCTGCGTGAACGCCCAGCCGTTCATCACAGCCCCGGCTGCCAGGCCCACTTCGGCTGCCGGTACTTCCAGGCGGACCCACCGGCCCGGTGCTGGCAACGGGCCCATCAGCTTGCGGCTGGCGCTGCCGGGCGCACCCCAGGGGATGAGATCTTCTCCCCAGGCCGCGCGGTGTTCCCATGAGCCGTCGTTGAATTGCAGCATCACTTCCCGGGGCGGATCCTGCGGGTCGAGATACACGTAGCAGAACAGCGTGTCTTGCTCGCCCACGCGCAGGCCGGGATTGGCGCCCGTGAAAAAGTGCTGGCTTAGACCGGCAGCGGTGCGCGTACTGGCACGTGCTCCTGCATACACGGGGGCTGGCGCGGCAGCCCATTGCCACTCTCCTCCATCTGCCGTGGGCTGAGCGCCGGGGGGGAGATCGTCGTCGATCCACACCACTTCCTGCGGCTCCAGCGCAGGGGCGGCGTCGGGTGTGGGATCGGTGTACTGCACCTGAGCAAGTTCGTTGGCAATCAGCTCACGCACCTGGGTCAGTCGGGCGGTCAACTCCCCTTGCTGCTGTTCTTGCTCCGGCGTGGGCACCGCCAGAATGGGCGGCGGCAGCAGGGCGTTGCCGTCCATGGCCGCCTCCGCCACGCTGTTGAAGTAGGCCATCAACTGGTAGAAGTCCCGCTGGGTGAAGGGATCGTACTTGTGGTCGTGGCACACGGCGCAGCCCAACGTGAGGCCCAGGAACACCGTGGCCGTGGTCTCGACGCGGTCCACGGCGTAGCGGACGCGCACCTCCTCGTCGATGGATCCCCCCTCGCTGGTGGAGACGTTGCAGCGGTTGAAGCCCGAGGCCACGCGCTGCTGGCGCGTCGCATCCGGCAGCAGATCCCCGGCAAGCTGTTCAACGGTGAAGCGGTCGAAGGGCATGTTCTGGTTGAAGGCCGCAATCACCCAGTCTCGGTAGGGCCACAGGGAGCGCTCGTTATCGAGGTGCAGGCCGTGCGTATCTCCGTAGCGGGCGGCGTCGAGCCAGTAGCGGGCCATGTGTTCCCCATAGCGGGGGGAGGCGAGCAGCCGCGAGATCAGCCGATCGAGAGCGTCTGCCGTGCTGTCCGCCAGAAAGGCATCGACCTCCTCAGGCGTGGGGGGCAGTCCCGTGAGGTCGAGCGTGAGGCGGCGGATGAGGGTCACGCGATCTGCCGGAGGAGCGGGTTCGAGCCCCTCGGCCTCCAGCCTGGCAAACACGAAGCGGTCGATCGGGTTGCGCACCAGCTCTTCGTGCCGTACCGCGGGCGGCTCGGGCCGTACGACGGGGACGAAGGCCCAGTGCGGCTTCCACTCGGCCCCCTCGTCGATCCAGCGGCGGATGAGGTCGATCTGCTCCGGCGATAGCCGCTTGCCGCTCGAGGGAGGCGGCATCTTCTCGTCAGGGTTGTCCGTGGCAATGCGGCGGTAGAGTTCGCTGGCCTGGCTATCGCCGGGCGCGACGATCGGCAGTTCGCCGCTGGAGCGTGCCAGGAGGCCCTCCGAGGTATCCAACCGCAGGTTGGCCTGCCGCTCCTTCTCATCAGGACCGTGGCACTTGTAGCAGGTGTTGGAGAGGATCGGCCGGATATCTCGGCTGAAGTTCACCGGCTCAGCCGCCACGCCCAGCCGGCTGAATACGGCCAGAGCGAAGCACAACAAGAGCAGGTGCAGCGGGCGGGCACGAAACATGGCGAGGAACCTGCAAGGTGGGTAGGGGGCGATTATAATCTCTCCATGCAGCGGGCCAAGTGCGGGGGGAGGCAAGCAAGGGCGGACGGGTTGTCCCCCCCCGCCGCAACGGCCCGTGCGGTTTGCTACGCCAGCAACTCCTGGATCACCCGCGCGGGCTCGACGCCCGTGAGCCGCTGATCGAGACCCTGGTACGGATACGTGAACCGCTCGTGGTCGAAGCCGAGGAGGTGCAGCACCGTGGCATGGAAGTCGCGAATGTGCACGGGATCGCGGACGATGTTGTAGGAGAAGTCGTCCGTCTCGCCGTAGATCGTGCCGCCTTTGGTGCCGCCGCCGGCCATCCACATGGTGAAGCAGCGGGGGTGGTGGT
>JAIMBC010000335.1 GCA_023511675.1 Pirellulales bacterium | reverse complement strand
GGTCATAGCCCAGGAATTGCTTGAGATCCTGATCGTCTACCCCCCCCGCCACCAACGCCGAGATGCCCAGCTCCACCGCCTTCACCAGCGCTGCGTGCGTGACCCTTCCGCCAGCCGCCACCACCGCCCCGCGCATCTCGTCCGTCAACAGCTCGGGTACCAGATCGGCGTCATGCGGCAAGACGTGCAAGGAACCGTAGGTCTCTCCGCCGATGCCGAAGATCCCCTGCACCAGCGTCACTTCGGCCTCGATCACGGCCCCCTCTGCCGGTAGCACCTCGGTCACCTCGCCTGGCAGGTGTGCCAGCACCTGCACGGGCTGCGGTTCTCCGCGAATCAGCACCTGGCCCGTGACCTCGGAGATCGACTCGATGATGCCGGACGTGCGTGCGCGATACTCGCTCTTGAACAGGCCGAAGATCCCCTTGGTGCGAGCCAGCACCTCTCCCTCTGCGATGGGATCGCCCACGCGCTTGAGGACGCAGGAGGGGACATCTGCCGGCGGCAGGGCAAGCTGGTTGGCCAGATTGAGGGGTGTGACGGGGCCGGGCAGCAGCGCGCGGGCCACCACATCTCGCGCCGCCACGCGTTGGCCCACTTCTACGAGGACGTCTCCTGGCAGGGGCAAGGCCCTGCGCAGGCGGTGGTGCACGCGGGCGGCAACCTTCAGGCCGGGCGTGTAGGCATGTGCCATGGGGCGGGTTCAGTCGGAGCGAGCAGGATAGAGGTTGAGGGCCTGGACCCACTCGGCCACCAGCGGCCGGCCGAGGTTGCGGTCGATAGGTACGTCCAGCGGCCGGCCGCGAGCATCGAGAATCAGCCCCACGGTGCCGCCGCGTACCGGGCGCTCCAGCCGGCGGCCTGGGCCGGCGCCCACGTCGAAGCCACGTGCCGGTTCGATCGCCGCGTTCGCCATCTCACCCGGCCCCAGCGGCAGCAGCCGCAGCTCGCCGCAGCGCAGCTCGCCGCGGAGCGTGCCAGCAGACGTCTCTATCGCGTAAGAAAAGCAACGCTCGCGCGGCTTGCCCTGGCCGCGCGGGGCGATGCAGGTGCCCAGGTAGATCAGGCAATCTCGCTCGAACACTTCCATGGCTGCTTGCGGGTGTACCTCCGCCAGCACACCCAGGTGCGGCATCATGAAGATGCTATCCTTGGCCAGGGTGGTAAAGCCCTCAGGCTCAAAGGCATCGATCAGCATGGCTGCTGTCTGCTCCATGCGCGGGGCGTGAGAAAGCACGCCGCCGGAGCCCACCAGCAGATCCAGCGCCATGTTATCCACGATGCTGCGGCCAGACTGCTCCTGAGCAAACAGATCTCCCACCGTCCGCTGCTGCTGCACGCCCTTGAGCGTGGTGGCAAACTCCTTGTGCTGCGCGTAGGCGAGACGGAGCGCTTCGCGTGCCACGCCCTGCTCGAACACCAGATCGTCGAGCGTGTAGGGGATGGTGGTGGGCCGGATCATCTTGTTCTTGACGCGATTGCGCAGCTCGCGCTCATCCATATCGAAGTGGACCCAGCGCAGCACGCGCAGCATGGTGGCCTCGGCACAGACATTGGAGATGGAGTAGCTCATGCCCAGGTTGGCGCTCACCGTGCGGTTGAACGTGCCGTGAAACACGCTGAACACATCGGTGGTGGCGCCGCCGATATCTACGCCCACCACGTTAATGCCTTGTTGCCGGGCGATGGTCTGCAAGATGTTTCCCACGGCCCCGGGCGTGGGCATGATGGGGGCATCGGTCCAGGAGATGAGCTTGTCGTAGCCTGGAGCGTGGGCCATGACGTGCTCGAGGAACAGATCGTGGATCTTGTCGCGTGCGGGTCCGAGGTTCTCTACTTCCAGCACGGGACGGAGGTTATCCACAATTGCCAGGTCGAAGGCCTCGGCCAGACGCTCGCGTACCAGCGGGGCGGCATCCTTGTTGCCGGCGAAGATCACGGGCATGCGGTAGGCGCTGCCGAAGCGAGGCTGGGGCCGCGCCGGGGCGATCAGCTCGGCGAGCTGCACAACCTGGGTGGTGTTGCCGCCGTCGATGCCGCCGGAGAGCAGGATCATGTCTGGCCGCAGTTCCCTGATGCGGCGGATTTGCTCGTGGGGGCGGCGCTTGTCGTTGGCGGCGATCACATCCATCACAATGGCGCCGGCGCCCAGGGCGGCACGCTTGGCGCTGGCAGCGGTCATCTCGCGGATCACGCCGGCCACCATCATCTGCAGACCGCCTCCCGCACTGGAGGTGGAGATGTACACGTCGCAACCGGCGTCGGCTGTGGCGGGACGGATGATCTCGCCCCGCTCGTCCAGCAGCCGGCGGCCGGCAAGCTCTCCCACCTCGGCCACGGCGTTTCGCACGCCAATGGTCACATCGGCAAACGGCTCTTCCACCGTGGTGGGCGCCTCCCCGCGGTGCGTCTGGCGGTAATGGCCGTCGATCCGCTGGATCAGAATGGCCTTGGTGGTAGTGCTGCCGCAATCCGTGGCCAGGATCACGCGAATCTGGTCAGGATGCACCGGGCGCGGCTCACGACTCATGAGGAGTATGCTGCGGGCAGGAGGACTCAGACGTTATGCGGCCGAGCGTGGCGGCAGCGGCCTCCTCGCCGCCGACCATGCGGTCTGCAACTCCGGCCGCCTGATTCTGCCGTAGCATCTCGAGGCGCATACAGAGGTAATCGATCGACCCTCGCCGCTCCAGAAACGCTGCCAGCTCGTTTAGCGCCGAGGTGGATAACACGATGCCAGCCAAGGGGGCGATGACGTGCAACACCTGTGCGCCCACGTAATGGAGAGGCCGGCATGATTCGAGCGCTACCAGCGCCACGCCGTCCAGATGCCGTCGCACCAGTTCGCCACACAGCCGCTCGACCACAAGCCGCTGGCTTTCTGTAGGCTCCGCCGGCCCCGGCGGATCCAGGGCAAAGGCATGCTTCAACCACTTCATGCCGCAGGCCCCCGGGCGGCGAGCAGGCGTTCTACCTCTCGCAGCACACGCTCGCGGTGCCGCCCCCACAAGAGCTGCATGCCTCGGCCTCGCTTGCCACTGCCGTAGATCAGCCAGATGCCGTGCTGGCCCAACACGGTGGAACGCACTGCGGACCAAGGGCAACTCTCCTTCGCCAGCAGGTATTCGGCCGTGGCCTCCGTCTCGCTGAGCGCAAAACGGCTAGGAAAGCAGAATCGGTGCAGCGACACCACCAGGCCCAACACGGCCAGACATCCCCACCCCGGTCCCCCAAGCATACCCGTCGCCAAACCAAGGCCGGCCACGGCGGCCATTACCCCAGCGCCGGCCCAGGGCCGCTCTTTGAGCGGGTGCACCGTCCACGCAAAACTGGTCCCCGGCGCCTCGGCCGCGCCAGCCAGGGCACGAGCCAGCGACGCATCGGCTACAAGTTGTGCTTGAGGCTGCTCGGTCATGGTAGCACATGGTAGCAATCCTGCCCCTGGATTGCTACGTGGCCGTCGGGCCACATGATCGCCACGCGGCAGCTCGGCACCAGCACGCGCGGGAGCTGCTCCTATTTCTCCGCCGCTCGGTACCTCAACCTTGATTGCCTCAGCAGCCAGTCCGGCAGATGCGCAACCGGGCTGCCTCCTCAGCGTCTTCCGTCTGGGGGCTATGCTGTGCGAGACCATCGCCGCGGCGCCCCCGTACCTCGGTTGGGACGAGAACGCCGTACGCTTGCAGGCCGCGCACGGAGACCGCCGAGGACTTCGAGCGGCTGGATGGCTGCGTCGCGGTACCGGACCTGGCGGCCCCGTGCAAGCGGTGCGGGGCGTTCAAGCTGGAGGAGCGTCCGCCGGACGGCACGGCGGCGGCCCAAGAGCTGGCCGAAACCCGGCACGCGGTCGAGGTGCGTACGGCGCGGCCAGAACGAGGGCAGCCGTGGGGAGGAGGGCGCGAGAACGCCGTAGCTGGCAGCTCGGCAGTCGCCACGGACTACCCGCGCACAGGTGCGCGAGAAAGAGGGTCGCAAGCGACGGCGATCGTGCCGTCTTTCGCGGCGGTAATCGCCCCAATGCTGCTGGCCTGCCTGGGCGTGAGCCTCCGGCAGATGTGACGCACCCTACATCCCGAGCCCTACCAAGGGCCCACGCCGCCTATGCCCGACGTAGCCAGCGGAAGACCCAACGCCAAGCGAGCCTGGCACGTCAAAGCGTTCGCCAGGAGACACGGCACCAAGGCCCTCTGCGAGCGAGACAGAAGGGCCACGGCGTTGGCAACGAACGGCCCCGCCAGTTCGCCGAGCGGGGGCGCGTCAAGGCAGGGCCAACTTGGGTGACGCACCTAAGGCGAGCGCCATCCTCACGTTCGTCGTTCATCAGGCTGGAACATAGTGGCACCCGGGTAGAGCGAATCGGCTTTGCATCGCAGCAAGGGAACGGCGAGCGGTCTGGAACGAAATGCCTCAGCGGCCGGTTCCGCCTGGAAGGACGTTGACGCCGGGGAGTCGAGAATAGCGGCCACAGTCAGCTTCAGCCGTTCATTCGACCCGACTGCGGCCTTTGGCCGACTCCATCCTTGAGCGAGGGGCCGTTTGGTGTAGGCTACGGAGTAACGGAGAAACTTGCTTTAAGGAAACGCAAGAACTCGGCAGAGCAGGCCGGTTGCGCGGGTGTAAGAGGCTGTGACAAAACTGGGTTTTGGCACGGAATTTGCGCCATTCTGTCCTCCGGGCTTTCAAAATGTCGAGGAGGCATGCGATGGACGCAGAGATGCCCGAGGAAGTCTAGATGCAAGCCAAGAACATCCTTCCGCCGGACGGGCCGCCAGGCCCTCAAGGTGGCCGTCCCAGAGTGCCGAATCGCACGGTGCTGGCCGTGATTGCGCAGAGAAACAGGGAGCATGGCAGCGGACTGGGCAAGGTGCGGTGGGTGGTGGAGCGCACCATCCGTTGGCTGAAGGGTATGCGACGTATGCGGCTTCGGTACGATCGTCTCGCCACGATGCAGCTCGCGTGGAACGCGCTCGCCGCGAGTGTTATGTGCTTCCGTCTCCTCGAGTAATGCGCAAGCCAGTTGTCCCCAAGAAAACCGGTTTTGTCACAGCCTCTAACGATGCGGTTCAGCGGCAGGCCGCGCAGCGCCGTCCGGTGCAACCGATTGTTAGACGCCCCTCTCATGCGGCCGCCCATTCCGCGGACAGAAGCGCGGCCTGTTCAAGCACCGTCTGCGTCGCCCTCTCCTGCTTGTCCGGCGGGTAGCCGTTCTTCCTGAGCACCCGTTTGACGAGGCGCCGAAGGTGGGCCTGCACGTTCTCGCGCTCGGTCCAGTCGATGGTGACGTTGCGGCGGACTGTCTCGACCAGTTCGCGAGCGATCTGTTGCAGCGTCGGCTCGCCGAGGACCTTCACGGCGCTGTCGTTGGTCTCGAGAGCGTCGTAGAAAGCCAGCTCCTCTTCGGAGAGACCCAGGGCTTCGCCACGGCGGTCCGCTTCGCGCATCTCTCGGGCGAGGGCGATCAGCTCCTCGATCACCTGCGCCGCCTCGACCGCCCGGTTCTGGTAGCGGCGAATCGCTTGTTCCAGCATCTCCGCAAATGACCGCGCCTGGACCAGGTTCTTGCGCCGGCGGGTCTTGATCTCGCCCTCCAGGAGCTTGCGCAGGAGCTCCACGGCCAG
>JAIMBC010000334.1 GCA_023511675.1 Pirellulales bacterium | reverse complement strand
CACCGGGACGCCGGTGGAGAACCACGTGGGAGACCTCTGGTCGATCATGGACTTTCTCAACCCCGGCCTGCTCGGCAACCAGGCGCAGTTCAAGCGGAACTTCTTCATTCCCATCCAGGCGCGCCACGACCCGGACGCTGCCGAACGGCTCAAGCGCATCACGGGCCCCTTCATCCTCAGGCGGTTGAAGACCGACCGCTCCGTGATCGCCGACCTGCCGGAGAAGATGGAGATGAAGGTGTTCTGCAATCTCACCAAGGAGCAGGCCGGTCTGTACGCCGCCGCTGTCCGCGACGCCACCCGCCAACTGGAAGGTGCCGAAGGCATCGCGCGCAAGGGGTTGGTGCTGGCCACCCTTACCAAGCTCAAGCAGATTTGCAATCATCCGGCACACTTTCTGGGCGAGACCTCTCCACTGGAGGGCCGCTCGGGCAAGCTGGCCCGCCTCACCGAAATGCTGGAAGAACTGCTGGAAGCAGGTGACAAGGCGCTCGTCTTCACCCAGTTCACGGAGATGGGCGAGTTGCTCAAGCGGCATCTGCAAGAGACCTTTGGCCGCGAAGTGCTGTTCTATCACGGCGGCCTCGCCAAGAAGGCCCGCGACGCCATGGTGGCACGTTTCCAGGCCGATGGGGACAGCCCCCGCATTTTCGTGCTCTCGCTCAAGGCGGGCGGCACCGGCTTGAACCTCACCGCCGCCAACCACGTCTTCCATTTCGACCGCTGGTGGAACCCCGCCGTGGAAAACCAGGCCACCGACCGCGCCTTCCGCATTGGGCAGATGCGCAATGTGCAAGTCCACAAGTTCCTCTGCGTCGGCACGCTGGAAGAAAAAATCGACGAGATGATCGAACGCAAAGAACAGGTCGCCAGCCAGGTGGTGGGCGTGGGAGAAGGCTGGCTGACCGAACTCTCGAACGAGGAACTGAAGGAGCTGTTTGCGCTGCGCCAGGAGGCACTAGGAGAATAACCCATGAGCGAGTGGCACCAGCGGTATCGGCGTTCGCGTCCCCGAGCCGCCCGCGGCGGCATCAAGAGCCAGTCGGAACGCGGCTCCTTCGGCGAAAGCTGGTGGGCCAAGCGCTGGATCAGCGTACTGGAGAGTTTCAACATCGGCGGCCGCCTGCAACGCGGCCGCAGCTATGCACGCAGCGGACAGGTGCTCTCCATCGCGATCCAGAAAGGCCGTGTGCTGGCCAGGGTCCAGGGCTCGCGTCCCAAGCCTTACGACATCTCCATCAAGGTCAAGACGCTTTCGCCGGCACAGTGGCGGCGGGTGGTGAAATTGCTGGCCGGCCAGGCCATGTACACCGCGGCCCTGCTTGCCGGCGAGATGCCGCACGAGATCGAGCACGCCTTCAAGGAGGCAGGCGTGAGTTTATTCCCTTCGCGGGCCGGAGATCTGAAGACCTCTTGTTCCTGTCCGGATTGGGCCAATCCCTGCAAGCACATCGCCGCTGTGTACTACCTGCTGGGAGAGGAGTTCGACCGGGATCCCTTCTTGATCTTCAAGCTGCGGGGCATGACGCGAGAAGAACTGGTCGCCGCTCTCTCGGGCGGCCGGAGGCCGCAGGACGGCGAGGGCCGCGGCAAGCGCGGCCGGCGCGCTGCCAGGCGGGGTCTGCCGACCGAGCGCCGGGCCCCAGAGCCGAGGCAGCCGCTGGGACACGATCCCCACCGCTTCTTCGCCGGCGGCGACTTCCCCCAGCAGCCCCCGCATGAGGTGCAGTCCCCCCCCGTGCCGGCCCCGCTGTTGAACCGCCTGGGCAGCTTTCCCCTGTGGCGCGGCGAGGAGAGGTTTCTCGACGCGCTGGCCCCCCTGTACACCGCCGCCGCCTCACGCGGCCTGGACGTGCTGCTGGGCGAGGTGCTGGAAGACAACCACGCAGCCGAACGCCGCCGCGGATAGCCGCCCACCAACGCAGCAAGCACGCTTGCCGACGCTTCCCCGTGGCAGCGCGCACGGCGCCCCCCACGCGACGGCAATCGCCGGGAAAAGCCGCCCCACACCACCTGACACGCTCTGCGCCCTACGTCAGGTGCGCCCCGCGCGTCTCCACATACACGGCATACAGCGACTGGCTGGCCGTCATGAACAGGCGGTTGCGCTTCGGGCCTCCGAAGCAGACGTTCGAGCAGATCTCGGGCAGCAAGATCAGCCCAATCCGATCGCCATCGGGTGCGAAGATGTGGACGCCGTCATAGCCCTCCCCCACCCAGCCGGCGCTGGCCCAAATATTGCCGTCGATGTCCGCCCGAATGCCATCAGCAAAGCCTGCGCGTCCCTCCAGTTCCATGCTGGCAAACTCGCGCCCGTTGGCCAGCTTGCGCCCCTCTACTACGTCCCATACCTTGATGTTGCGCGGTGCCTCGTCATAGTGAGAGGCACCCGTATCCGCCACGTACAGCCGCTTGTAATCCGGTGAGAAGCACAGCCCATTCGGCTTGAAGATCTCGTCCGTCACCTTGTCTAACTTCCCCGTCCTGACGTCCAGCCTGTACACGGCCTCTTTCAGCTCCAGCTTGCCCTTGTGCCCTTCGTAGTCCATCAGGGCCCCATAACCAGGATCCGTGAACCACACCGCCCCATCGTCAGGATGCACCACCGCGTCGTTGGGTGCGTTCAACGGCTTGCCGTCAAAGCTGTCTGCCAGCACGGTCACGCGGCCGTCGTACTCGTACCGCACCAAGCGGCGGTTGCCGTGCTCGCACGAGATCTGCCGCCCCTGATAGTCGAAGGTGTTGCCATTCGAGTTGCCGGCCGGATGCCGCATCGTGCTCACATGGCCGTCCTCATCCAGCCAGCGGAGCTGCACGTCGTTCGGAATGTCGCTCCACACCAGGTATTTGCCCACGCCATTCCAGGCCGGGCCCTCTGCCCAAAGCATGCCCGTGTGCAACCGCTGGATGGGCGTGTTGCCAATTTTGTAGCGCGCAAAACGCTTGTCGAGCACCAGGATATCCGGGTCCGGGTAACGCACGGGCTGCGCCTGCGGTCCATAATCGCGGCCCAGCGCGGCTGGCCCAGACATGAGCCACGTACCGGTCGTTGCCGCGGCAGCCGCCAGGAACGTGCGGCGCGCCACCGCGTCGGCAGGCGTCTCATCCTCTGCGCCTGGGGCTGGTACAGACGTGGCTGGATGGAAATCAAACATGGTGGCGTCTCCAGGTGCAACTCGAGTGGTACGGTATGTCGCCCAGCGAACCAGGCGCTGGCTGCATGCCCCGCCGGCCGCTCCGCAGGTCAGACGGCAGCACAGCGGACACGCAGCTCGCTGCGCCGCGCAGGCTGCGCCCCTAGAATACTTGGCCGCTGCAAGCCGTGGCAAGTCGCTGCCCGCTGTTAGCATGAGCCTCAGCGCCCAGAGCTTACCGGCACAGCCCTGCCCAGGCAGCGAGGCCTCTGCAACCGTCGCGGTGCACGGTGACGCCCCCCCCACCCGCCCCCGCTAGAATGGACTGTCGCTCGTGCCATACCTTCACGAGCAGAATGCTGGTGCCACAGGGGGGGCAATGCACGACGGTGTGCCGGCCGCACCGCGTCGCCGTGCGGTCCTCCTTATCGCCCCTCATGGCGCCGGGCGCAATGCTCCTCGACTTCCTGCTTTGGGAACTGCGCCAGCACTTCCCGACCCAGCTCAACAGCAATCAAGTCCAGGCCCTGGCACAGCAGCCATGCCACCCGCTCCGCCACGAGTTGGAGCTGGGCGTTTCGATCTGCGCGGCTGGTTCTCGGTGTTTTGCGCACCTGCTCTCGGATTGTCCGCTTTCGGGTCCCACTCGCTGCCTGGGCCACCCGCTTGCTTTGCCCAGGCACCTGCCCTAATCTTTCCTCACGGCGGTTGCGCCCGCGTTCAACCAAGCTTCAAAGCCGGCCGAGAACCCAACTTGCCGGCCGGGGCGACCGGCAGCGTTTCAACCAGGTTCCGGAAAAACTTCCTCCTGGGATCTCAACGAAAGGATGCCACGTGTATCAGATCAAGATCTTCAAGAATGTCGAAGCAGACCTGCAATCGCTGGAACGGGAGGTGAACGCCTGGCTCGCTGAATCGCGGGTAGAGGTGCAGCAACTCTTCGGCAACATTGCTCCCCAAACCACGCCGAAAGATGCGCAGGCCCTGGGGTTGACCAAAGGCAGCTTTGCGCCCTCGGATGTTTTGCTGGTGGTGCTGTACCGCCAATAGGCCTGCAGGGAGAGGTATGCCGGCCCGTCGGGCGCGCTGCGCATGTGCGCATCTTGGTGGCCGGGCGTTGCCGTCTTCAGGTTTCGCAGGGCGGCAAACCTTTGCACATTGCGTTCCCAGGCAGGAGCCTGGGAAGGAGGGGCAACTTGTGTCGGCCGCTACGGAATCGACAGCGCTGCGCCGGTGGCATACACGCCTTGCAACAAGGCGCCGCGGGCACTGATGGGAATCGGACCGAGTGTGTAGGGCGCACAACTGCCGGGACGGTAATAGCCGAGGGCGTACACGCATTCGGTAGGCGGCTCGATCCCCATCTTGTAGGGTATAGCCAGCGTACCCAGGTAGAACCGCGTACCGGAGACGAAGGGCTGCAAGAGCGGTCCCCAGGAATGGCCGTAGCGCTCCAGGGCCACATCTTCCAGATAAAGCGGCTTGTGGCACAGGGCCGAGGCGGTCCAGGTGAACGTGGTGAGCACCACGCCGTGGGGCGCACCGGGCTGCTCGACCAACGGACACTCAGGGGGCAGCACGCCATCGGAGGGCGCAATGTTGGTGCTCAGCTCCTTGAGCTGTTTGAGCTTGGCGTATTCGTCGGCACAGCGCAGGCTGAGCACTTCGGCTGCGTCCTCGTCGGGTTGTGCGTAGGGCTGGAGACCGTCCGCTGGGTAATCCGAGGGGTCCGGCACATCGCTGAACGCGGGCTGCTGGCTGGCCGGGGCCCGGCGGCGGGCCAGCATCGGGGCGGCACGCCTGGAGGTGGGCTCGTTGCCCGCGCTTCGGGACGACGTGTCTTCGGCCAAACCGGGCTGACCATCGTCAGAGTTGTCGTAGGCCGGCAGCAAAGCCGGCTCGGGGTCAATACCCTGCGTTTGCACAACGGGAGATCGCCAACGTACCGGGGAAACGCGATGGGTACCCTGTGCCAGGGCGGCAGCCTGCACGTTCTGGTCGTTGAGGGCGGGCGGAGCATCGGCTGCCGCTTGCTGCCCGGGCGGAGGGCTGTTGAGGGACGAGGCGGCAGAACCCTTAGCACGCCAGCGCAGCTCGCTCGACGAGTTGCTTTGCTTGGCGGTGCTACTGGCACGGAGATGATTTGCGGCCCCGTTCGGCTCGGCACGGTGCGCCATGCGGCGGGCAGACTTCCACTGTCCGCTGTCGCCAGGCTGTTCGGTCCGTCCCGTCGTTGCGGCAGCAAGCAGCCAACACGCGCAGGCAGCGGCAAGAACGGCTGCTGCCTTAGACCTCGCCGGCCATGGGCTGAGAACTGTAGTTGGGTGCTTCCTGCGTAATGGCAATATCATGGGGATGGCTCTCCCGCACGCTAGCAGCCGAGACCTGGATGAAGCGCGTATCCCTGCGCAACTCCTCGATGTTCCGACAACCGCAATAACCCATGCCTGCCCGCAATCCCCCCACAAGCTGATACACGAAGGCACTCAGCGAGCCGCGAAACGGCACCCGACCTTCCACGCCCTCGGGCACCAGCTTGTCGGCAGTACGCTGGGTACATTGCCCGTAC
>JAIMBC010000333.1 GCA_023511675.1 Pirellulales bacterium | reverse complement strand
GTAGCTGGGATGCTCGATGGACGGGTTGGGCACGTAGCCGGTGTGCATGTAGTAGCGGCCGCGGTTGTGATCGGCTTCGCGGGTGCTCATGGAGCGGACCAGGGCGACGCGGTCCATCAGTTTGGCCATCATGGGCATGTGTTCGCAGATCTGGGCGTCGCTGGTGGTGGCGATGGGGGTGAAGGGGCCGCCGGTGGGAGCGCCTGGCTTGAGATCCCAGATGTCCATGGTGCTGGGGCCGCCGCCCATCCAGAGCAGGATGCAGGCCTTGTGGCTCTTGCGCAGTTGCTCGCTGTTGGCCGCCATGGCTTGTGTGAAGTGAATCGCGGGCAGGGCCAGCGCGGAGGCCCCAGCCAGATGCTGCATGAAGTGGCGGCGGGTCATGCCCTGGGGAACGTTCCACAATCGTCGCATTGCCTTACTCCCTGCTGGCCGTGGCCGGTCCAGCCTGTGTCGAGTGGGTACCGTGGGGTCTAGTGGTTAAGGATGAACTCGTTGCTGTTGAGGACTGCCCACCAGATATCTTGCAAAGCAGCCGCGGCATCGCCGCCGCGAGCTGCCAACAGCTCGTTGGCCAACTTGATCTCCGCCGCATTGGGCCGCCGGGCCAGCGCGGCGAGGTACAAGTATTCGATCTTAGCGCTGTTCTTCATGGTGCCGGTGGCGATGCGATGCAGGAACGTGCCCTCCTCCAAGCTGGTGGCGCGCTGCATCAACTCGCCGTTCCACATCATCAGGGCCTGCGGGATGGTGCCGTTGAAGGTGGTGGTTTCGTCTCCCTCGTCCGTACCAAAGGCCAGCGTGAACTGCGAGAGCCACTCCGCCTTGGTGCGCTCCTGCTCCTCATAGCTGCCGCGGTTGCTCTTGTGCGCCTCGGTCGCCACCAACAGCGACTCGTAAAGCTGCTCCGCCTGCATCTGCCTGATGTAGAACCGGCTGAACAGAGGCTTCACCCCCAGCGTGGGATCATCCTTGCCGTTCTTGGCGCTCAGCTTGCTCGACAGCCCGTAGGCGTCGTTCAACACACACCAGCGCATCAAACGCTTCAAATCGTGACCGGTCGAGGCAAACGCCTTGCCAAGAAACTCCAACAGCTCCGGATGAGAGGGCTGGTTGTGCGGTCCAAAATCGTCAATCGGCTTGGTAAAGCCGTACCCCAGGAAATGGGCCCACATCCTGTTGACGATCGCCTTCCCCAGCCATTCGGAGGCAACAATCAGCTTCGCCAGCTCGTCCCGACGGTTCACCTCGCTGATGTAGCCCACCGGGCTGATCCTCGTCCCGTCCACAAACGTGGGGTAGGCAACCCGCAACTCTCCATTACGCAACTCGTAATAGATCTCCGCATCCTCGGGATTGCCGCCAATCCCCGGAAAGTCCTCATTCTCCAGCCGCACCGAGAGGATCTCGTTCCCCCGCATCGTGCGCAGCGGCCGCGTCTGGCGGAAGAAGGCGTTCAGACCCCAAAACTGGTCCTGCTTCCATTCATTGAACGGGTGGTTGTGGCACTGGGTGCATTGCACCTGCAAACCCAGGAAGTAGCGCGCCACCTTGGCCGTGGCCGTGGCAAACTCCTCCTGTGTGTTATCCAGCAGGAAGTTCACCGCGCCGTTATAGTCCGGCTCCCCAGGAGTGTTGCTGCCCGTGGCGCTTACCAACTCGTAGACCAGTCTGCTGTACGGCTTGTTCTCCAGGAATGAGCGACGCAGGTACTGCTGCATGCCCTCGCGGTTGACCATGCGGTTTTCGTCGTCTCGATTGGCGCGAGGGCGGCCGATCAACAGGTTGGTCCAGATGGTGGTCCAATTGCGGGCATACTCCTCCACGTACTCATCCGACTCCAGCAGCCGCTCGACCAGCTTGCGCTTCTTGTCGCGCGACTTGTCTGCCAGGAACGCCTTCAGTTCCTGGACCGAGGGGATGCGGCCGATGAGATCCAGGTACACGCGGCGGCACCATTCCCCCTCGGTGGCCTGCGCAGACGGAGTGATCTCGTTCTCCGCCCAGGCGCGGCGCAACATGGCGTTGATGTAGGCGATCACCTCCTCGTCGGTGAGCTGGCTGCCCAGTTTTGGCTCAGCGGGCGGATCCGCCGCCACATCCGCGGGCTTGGCCTCGGCGCCGTAGGCGATCGGCAACCACGCCGCTGACTGGAAGAAGCAGAAAAGCCCTGCCATCGCAGCCGCGAGGGCGAGACAGCCTCGCAGCTTAACAGACCATCCCATTTTCGCGCGGCGGCTCATTCCACGTCCCCCTGGATGAAGGTCCCTGGAATCCACACTCGTCCCCACAAATCCCTGATGTTACGGCTTGCCAGCCACTTGTCAAACAGAATTCCAGCGCTTGCCGCTGAAGGAACCCCACGATCTGGCGACGCTACGGGACGTCGGGCTGGTGACGCAAATCGCAACGCCTCGATGGGGCTCATGTGTATTATTTTGCTGCACATGTATCAAAATGCAACAGTAACATTTTGCAACAGACGGGCCGGTGGACGGCCTCTTCAGCACGCCCACCGGCCCGGACGCAGCATAGACCCCAACGTCTGCGGCATGCCTGGGGGGAGCCTGCCGCAGGCCAGTGGCCTTTCCAGCAGCGGTACCGCTGGCGAACAATCCTCTTGCCTGCGCCGGCCCTCCGACTCTGGCGGACGACAGCTCGCTGTTGTGCAACGTCTTGTCGGCCTCTCTCTGTTCCGGCCGCGCCGCTGGCTGAACGGGTCAGCCAACCGGGCGTCACCGATGGCCCGCGGGGCGCTCTCGGGTGAATGCCCGGCCTGGGGGCTGCACTGGAATCGGAAAGACAGCTACGCAAGCACCGTGATTTGCTGCAAGCCGTGTGCCAAAGTGGTCTGCGTCGAGGCTAAAGATGCCCAGGTGCCCTGGATCACCTTGTGGTTCGGGCGGCCGAGCTGCTGGTCGGTGGCTGCTGCTAGCCCCTAGACGCCTGGGACGTTGCCGACGGCTGCTTCATGGCGGCGAGTTTTGGCGAAAGCATTGCTGCGGTCTTCCACCGTCCCTCACCCGTAGCCGCCGCCGCCCGGCGTTTCGATCACCAGCACGTCGCCCGGCTGGACCTCAAGCTGGGCACAGCCGGGCAAGTTGAGTGTTTCTCCCGAGGCGCGCAGCAGCGTGTTGCGGCCGAGCGCTCCGGGTTGGCCGCCCGCCAGGCCGTAGGGCGGATAGGGTCCCCGCCGCTGCGACAGCAGGGAGATGGTCAATGGCTTCAAGAATTCGAGCTGCCGCACCACGCCATCTCCTCCTCGATGCCTTCCGCTGCCGCCGGAGCCGCGGCGAATGCAGAACTCTCTCACGCGGACCGGGTAGCGCATTTCGAGCACTTCCACGTCGGTCAGACGGGTGTTGGTCATGTGGGTATGCACGGCGTCGGCTCCTGCGCGGTGGGGCGTGGCGCCGGCGCCGCCGCAGATGGTCTCGTAGTAGCCGAAGCTGCCATCTCCGAAGAGCAAGTTGTTCATCGTGCCCTGGCTGGCGGCCGCCAGGCCCAGGGCGCCGAGGATCACGTCCACGATCCGCTGGGAGGTTTCGACGTTGCCGCCCACCACGGCCGGGCTGGTCTCGGGGGTGGGGCCTGGAGGAGGATTCAATAGTCCCTCTGGCAGGATCAGCTCGACGGGCGTCAGCACGCCTTCGTTGAGGGGTATGTCTTCTTGCAGCAGGCAGCGCAAGCAGTAGAGGATGGCCGCGGTAACGATTGCCCGGTTGGCGTTCAAGTTGCCGGGATGGACGTTGGCGCTGCCGGTGAAGTCGAAAACGGCCCGGTCTGCATGCAAGGTGAGCCGAAGGCAGATGGCCGAGCCGTCGTCGAGGTAGTCCACGAATTCGCGGGTGCCGCTGGCGAGCCGCCGCAGTGCCTGGCGCACCTTGGTTTCAGCAGCCTGCTGGATATAGCCCATGTACGCTTCCACCGCTGCCAGGCCGTAGCGCCCGATGAGCCGTTGCAAGTCGCGTGCGCCCTGGCGATTGGCAGCAAGCTGGGCCCGAATATCCGCCAGGTTGTCTGCCACGGCTCGGGAGGGATAGGGCGGTCCCTCCAGCAGGGCACGCAGTTCGTCAAAGCGGGAGCGGCCGGCCTCCACAAGCTTGAAGTTGCAAATCAGCACGCCCTCTTCCGCCAGCGAGCGAGAAAAGGGGGGCATCGATCCCGGCACGATCCCGCCCAGTTCGGCATGGTGTGCTCGGCTGGCGGTGAAAAACAGCAGGCGTCCGCTGGCGGGATCATGCACAGGCGTGACCACGGTGACATCCGGCAGGTGCGAACCGCCATGGTAGGGGTCGTTCGTCACCACCACATCTCCCGGGGAGAGGCCAGGATGGTCTCGCAGTACCTGCCGGACCGTCTCGCCCATGGCACCGAGGTGGACCGGTATGTGCGGAGCGTTCACCACCAGCTCGCCACGCGCTGTGAACAGGGCGCAACTAAAATCGAGCCGCTCCTTGACATTGACGCTGATCGCCGTGTTCCGCAGCGCCAGCCCCATCTGCGTGGCGATGGCCGTGAAATGGCGGTGGAAGACCTCCAGCAGCACGGGATCGGCAGGGCCGCAAGCCACCAGCCCGGCACTGCCCGCACCGCCGTGGGCCGCGATGGACGTGGCCAGCGACGCCGGCAGGCTTGCCGCGGCCGGCTCTTGCGGATGGCGGCTGAGCCACAAACCGCCGCCGGCCAGCACCTCGGCCTGACATCCCGGTTCCAGCACCGTGGTCGTCAGGTCTTCCACCACCAGCGCAGGGCCGGCGACCGTCATCCCTACTTCCAGTCGATCGCGCTCGAACACGCCCGCCTGCCGCCAGCCTTCCGCAGTCCACAGCGGCTGCGAGGCGTGCGGCGTGGCGGCTTTTCTCGCCTTGGTCCTTGCCAGCCGTGGCAGGTCCACCGCAGTCTGGCTGGATCCTTCCACCCGTGCCAGGACCACCTCCAGCGGGCGGTCCGGCTGCACGTAGCCGTAGCGCTTCTGGTGCTCGCGGGCGAAGGCGGACGCGTAGTCGCCGTCGTCAGGCCGAGGAATGCTCAGGGCTGCTTCGGTTCCCACGTACCGCAGCTCCAAGCACTCCTCCAGCCGCATCGCGTCGTCGGCGACGCCTTCGGCTGTCAGGTCGCTGCGGACCTGCGCGGCAAGCTGAGCCAGCACTTGCGCGGCCAGAGCCTGACCCGCAGCATCCCACACTGCGTACACCCCGGCCATCCTCTGCCGTCGCACCTCGGCCAGACCGATCCCCAGCGCGCTGAGCACGCCGGCCTGCGCCGGGATCAGCACGTGCCGCATGCCCAGCTCGTCCGCCACGGCACAGGCATGCTGCGGTCCGGCCGAACCGAAGGCCACCAGCGTATAGTCGCGCATGTCGTAGCCCTGGCGGATCGAGATGGCGCGGATGGCCTGCGCCATCTGCAAGTTCGCGATCCGCACAAAGCCGGCCGCCAGAGCGAGCAGCTCTGCACCGCTTGGGGCCGGCGGCGTCCTGGCATGGGCGGCATCGCGGGCGGTCGCGTCGGACGCTGGGTCGGCCGGCGGAGGAGGCAATCGGGATGCCGGCTGCGGGTCGGCTGCCGACGGCGGCTGGGGAGTCGGGCCGACCTGGCGGGCGATCTCTTCCAGTCGGGCGGCCGCTGCGGCAGGGTGCAGCGGAAAGGGGAAGCGCTCGACCGCCAGACGGCCCAAAAGCAGGTTGCAATCGGTGATCGTCAAAGGACCGCCGCGGCC
>JAIMBC010000332.1 GCA_023511675.1 Pirellulales bacterium | reverse complement strand
CGCCAGCAGCGCCGCCAGCCGCGTGGAGGCTTCCCGCTGGAAGCGATACTCGAACTCGGGGAAGTCGGGCGTGATCCGCCAGTGCTGGTAGGGCACGCGCTCGAAGCGCACGTATTGGCCCTGCGCGCGTTCCTTGAACTGATAGGGGCCGGTGCCCGCCAGCGGCCGCCCGGTCAGCGTCGGCTCGCCGTTCTTGTCGTAGCTGGCCTTGGAGCGGATCTCCATGCCGCTCTCCGCCTCGGAGATGCCATGGATGAAGTTGCCGTCCGCGCGCTTGTTCCAGAACACCAGCTCGTAGTCGTCGATGATCTCGATGCGGTCAACGAGCGTGCGCCAGTAGGCCGATTCGCCGTGCAGCGAGTCCTCTTTGCTGACCTGCTGCCAGGAGAAGACGACATCCTTGGCGGTGAACTCGCCCATGTTGTCGTGGAACTGGACGCCGCGGCGCAGCTTGAAGCGATAGGACTTGCCGTCTGGCTCCAGCTTCCACTCGGTCGCCAACTGCGGCACCAGCTTGCCGGTGGCCGCGCCGATGGTGGCGGCGGCCTTCGGAGCGGCGGTCTTGGCGACGGCGGGAGCCTTCGGGGCGGCGGCCTTGGCCGGAGCCTTGGCGGCGACGGCCTTCGGGGCGGCGGCTTGTTGAGGCGCGTCGGAGCCTGTGGGTGTCTGGGCAGCGGGGCTCTTGCCGCTCTGCATCTGGGCCAAGAGCTGTTCGATTTCGTCTTGACCGACTTGCTGCGGATCGTCTGCCATGTGGAATCCATTCCTGGCCGACTGAGCGGCCGCATCAACGGCGGGCCCGAGCGCGCCGCGGTCTCTTGAAACACCCTGCCGGGTCCGCTTGAGCGGGCGGCCAGCGCGCCGGCACGCTATTGCTCAACCAGCACGAAATCGCTGAAGATGACGCCCAGCAGCAGGGGTTTCCCCAACAGGCGGTTACTTTTCTCTAAAATCTGGCGTCGGATCAAGCCCAAACCCGGATCAGCCAGGTCGACCAGTTCGGCCCCTCGCACGGTCATGAGGATCTGCTCGCGAATACGCTGCTTGCTGCGCTCATAGCGCTGGGAGAAGTCTGCCTCGTCCTCCACGCGCACGGTGCCAAACAGGTGAAAGTCCACCAGCAGCGTGGTGTTGGAGGCCGTATGCAGCACGGTAACGCTGAATTCTCCCAAATCGACTTCCTTCTCCAGCGCGGGGGGATGCTGTGGGCTTTTTGCATCTTGGATAGACCCCGTTTCTTGCCCGGCTGAAGCGGCTTCTCCAGGTTGCGCTAGCAGCGAGCCGCCGGCAGAGGCGGCATCGGCGGGAAGAGGAGACGCGGCCTGTGCCGCCGCCTCCGCCTTGGCGGAGGCCAGGGAAAGGTACATGCAGGCGAACAGGCACTCGGCGCCGATCACGGCGGCGATGAAACCCAGCACAATGATCTTGGGCAGCAGACCGCCCCGACTGGGCGGGGCAGCGTTGTCAGGCGCTTTGGCGGGCGCGCTGGCAGGCATGTCGTTCTCTCACTCTCACACAATCCCCTGGCGGGGCGGCGGCCCTGGGCAGGCCAGGGGCCTTCCCAGCATGCTGCCGCGTGTTCCCGCATTAGCCGTCTACCACGTTTCGTGGCGTGCGGCAGCTTGTGGGGGCCACAGATACTTGCTGCGTTGGTATTCCAGGACGCGCTCGAGCACCACCTCGGGAGACTCGCGGACGATCACCCGCTCTCCATTCACCAGCGTGATATACGTATCAGGGCGCGACTCCACCGAGCGGATCAGCTCGGCGTTCAGCAGAAACTCCTGGCCGGCAAACTGTGTGAGCCTGATCATGTGCGTACAACTTCCGCGGCAGCGCCGAGAACATCCTGAAAAATATAGCTTGCAGCGCGTCCCGGGGCGGAGGCTCGCCGGCTGCGCCCCCTCCGGTCCGAACGCGGGCCGCACCCGCTAGGGGTCGGAACGGCCGCCAAATTCGCTACGGCCGCACCCGCGGGCGTTCAGATCAGGTTGGCGGAAGGGCACGTTCCCCTGTGCCTTCCCTGCACTCGAATGCCTGCTGGTAGCAGGGCACGATCTCCCGTTGCACAGCGCGCCTCAACTGCTAGAGAGGCCGGCCCGGCAACTGCCGCGGATAAGGGGGTGCTTCCAAAGGCGGCACCCACTGCCCTTCGTCCGCCAGCATCTGCCGCTCTTCCGGCGTGGCGTAGTACCGCAGCCACGTCTCGCGATCGCGCTCCGGATCCACGCACTCCCAGTGCAAGAAGAAATCCTCCCCATCCAACTTCTTCTCCTGCGAGGGGAGGATGTCTCGGCAGATGATGCAGTACAACTGCCGGTCCGAAAGGTGGTCGGTGTGGTGCAGCGCGATGCGCCGGTCGAACAGCTTCTGGATGGTGTCCCACAGCACCTCGTGCAGCCGGGCATCGTCGAGCGACTCCGGCGGCGGCAGCCGCAATTCCGGCTCAAACCATTGAGAGATGGGCAACACGGGCGCCTTCTCCCACGCGAGCATCGACGCCAGATAGGCGTTCTCCACCGCGGTCGGCACGCAGCCGTTCAGGCGGAGGATCGATTCGTCCATGAACGGTTCCAGCTCATCGCGCAGGCGAGCATTACGCAACAACGTCTCTACTTCATCGGGCTGTGTCGGTTGACGCTGGGCCATGATCGCATACTGTGCCGGCTGCCGTCATCGAGACTTTTTCCCTCTACACCTCAAACCTCGATGCTAACCGCCCTGCGCCCGCGTGCAAGAGAACAGCAGCCATTTTCACCCAAAAACGCTGCGACGCCCCTGACAGCATCCCTACAACCGCGCAAACTTATCGCGGCTCGGCGTCCAGCCCCCCCTGCGGCTTGCTGACGTCGATGCGGCGCAACCTGGCCGACCTACCGCACTCTCCCGGGGGCAACCAGCGGCCGCAGGAGAACTCAGCCCCTTCCGTCCCACACGCCGCCACCGCGCAAGACACACACGCCCTTTACCCTCCCTCCAGGGCACGGGTGCCTCCGGCCCCTCAAGCCGTTCGCCGTCTGTCGTACCTGCCAGGCTGCCCCCCGCCCGCTCGCACTACCCTGGTAGCGGCTCGATATATGCCCGCAGGGGGTAGCGCACCTCGCGCGACGCGTAGAAATCGGGCCCCACGCTACGCAACTGTTCCACCTTCAGCTCTGCCACCTCTTTCGGTCCCGACCAGACAATTCCTCGCCCCTGATGGTGGATCTGCAGGGTGAGCTGATAGGCCCGCTCCCTGCTGTAGCCAAATACCTTCTGAAACGCCTCGATCACGTACTCAAAGGTGTGATCGTTGTCATTCAGCACGACCACGGCATAGGGAGGAAGGGTGCGCGGGCGGGCGGCGGCCTGCTGCGGCGCCTCGGCTACGCGCGGTTCTTCTCTGGCAACTTGAGCAGTCGTCATGGTCTCCTCAATCACGCTGTTTCGTTCACAAAGTGTAGCTCCTCGCCGGCGCCACGCCAATCTGGCGCAGGGCCGGTCATGCTTTCGGCTCGCTGCCAGGGGACTTCGTAGGCCGCCAGGACGACGGGCCAGCGCACGGGCCAAGGCAGCGTCACGCGTTGCCGTTGGGGCCTGCACGCAAGTTCGTTGACAAAAAAAGTCGCCGGCCCGATCGATCAGAGACGCCCCCGCCTGCCACGCTTGGCAGCGCCTGCCCGCTGCGATACAACCAGGCTTGCGGCTCCCCAGGAGGTTTACACCATGCGCGTGATCGTGGAATCGACTCCGAACGAGGTGGCCCGGCACGCTGCCCGCATTGTGGCCGACCTCGTACGGCGCAAGCCCAAGTGCGTACTGGGTCTGGCCACCGGCAGCACCCCGCTGGGCATGTATGCAGAGCTGATCCGCATGCACCGGGAAGAAGGGCTCGACTTTTCGAAGGTCGTCACCTTCAACCTGGACGAGTATGTGGGCCTTGAGCCGGCGCATCCGCAAAGCTATCGGTACTTCATGGACGAGCACTTCTTCCGGCACATCAACATCGACCCGCGCCATACGCATGTGCCGGATGGAAGGGCACTCGACTTCGATGCCCATTGCCAGCAGTACGAGAAGCTGATCCGCGACTGCGGGGGCATCGACCTGCAAGTGCTCGGCATCGGCAGGGACGGTCATATTGCCTTCAACGAGCCGGGCTCTTCGCTGGGCAGCCGCACGCGCTTGAAGACCCTCACGGCCGAGACCGTGCGCGATAACGCCCGCTTCTTCGGCAGCGAAGAGGCCGTGCCGCGGCTGGCCATCACCATGGGCGTGGGGACGATTCTCGAATCTCGGCAGTGCCTGCTGCTGGCCTGCGGCAGCAGCAAGGCCCGCGCCGTGCGCGACACGGTGGAAGGGCCGATTACCGCCCAGGTCACGGCATCGGCCTTGCAGCTCCATCGAGATGTGATCTGTATCCTGGACGAGCAGGCCGCGGCCATGCTCGCCAGGCGGGATTACTACCGCGAGGTGGAGGCGTTGCAGTCTCGCCTCGAAGCCGCACGCCGCGCTCGCGCTGAAGGCTGAGGTACGGCCAGCCGAGGTACCGCCCATCCACGTGCCCGCCGGCAAGCGATCATTCTTCTTCGTCGAGGGCCGTCTGTGGCGGGCTCGCTTCTGCCGGCTCGTCTTCTTCATTCGCATGCGGCGCGGCGGCATGGCGCGGAGGGGGGGCTACGGCCACCGTGGGCCCATTGGCATCTCGCGGCAGGCGGACGATGGCCGCCAGCGTGTCTCCCTCCTCGAGGGTCATGATGCGCACACCCTGCGTGTTGCGGCCCGTGAGGCGGACCTCGCCGGCGCGGATGCGTTGGATTTTTCCGCGGGCAGAGATCATCAGCAGCTCGTCATCTTCCCGCACGCTGGCAATGCCGATCACGGGCCCGTTGCGCTGGGTGGTGCGGATGTCTCGCACGCCCATTCCACCACGCCTCTTGGTGGGATAGCGGGCGGCACTGCTGGCGGCATCAAAGGCCGCCTCTTCCCCCTCGCTTTCACCCTCGGCGTGGGGATGCTCGCTCGCGGGACCATGCTCGTCCTCGATCTCGGCCGCTGCATCGATTTCGGCCTCCTCCCCAGCAACCTCGGCCGCCTCCTCTTGTTCGTGCTCCGGCTCCTGCCCTTTGCCGCCATCTAGAACGGGGGCGTTGGGACCGAAGGGCGTGCGCTTGCCATAGCCGTGCAGGCAGGCCGTCAACAGGGCCCCTTCGGGATCGGCCACCACCATGCCCACCAATTCGTCCCCTTCGCGCAGTCGAATACCGCGTACCCCACCGGCCTGGCGGCCCATGGGCCGCACATCCTCCTGCCGGAATCGCAGCGCTTGTCCCTGCGCGGTGGCCAGCACAATTTCGTCACCCGCGCCGGCCACCACCACGTCTACCAGCTCGTCCCCCTCCCGCAGGCCGATGGCGATGATGCCGCCGCGCTTGGGACGGCTAAACTCGGCCAGTGCTGTTTTCTTCAACTGGCCGCGGCGCGTGGCCATCAGCAGATAGCGATCCGTCTGGGTGAAGTCTGGCACGGGCAGGCAGCCGGAGATACTTTCTCCTTCCGCCAGCCGCAGCAGGTTGACGATGGCGCGGCCGCGGCTTTCGCGGCCGAGTTGGGGGATCTCGTAGACCTTGCGCCAGTGGACGCGGCCGCTGTTGGTGAAAAAGAGCAGATAATCGTGGGTGCTGGCCGCGAAGAGCTGGCTGATGGGGTCGTCTTCGTCGGCGGAGTCCCCGCGGATGCCCTTGCCGCCGCGACGTTGGCGTCGATAGGTGGC
>JAIMBC010000331.1 GCA_023511675.1 Pirellulales bacterium | reverse complement strand
CCGGTAGCCGCGCCAGCCACGTCCCTTGCCAGCGATTGCCGGCCACCAGCCGCACCGCCGGCTCCTGCTCCGCCAGCGGATCGCCCGGCGGCCGACGAATGGGCTGCGGCGGCTTGCCTGAGAACAGACTGCTGGCAAACCGATACTCCCCCAGCGGCAAGAAGCTGTCGCGAAAGCCGTAGCCCAGATTGATCGCCACCAGCGCCAGGCCCAGCCTCATGCCGATTTGCCCCACCATCGCCATGCGGCCCATGCGCCCGCGCACCACGCACACCGCCCCCAGCGCCAGCCACACCGGCACCAGCACCAGCAGCGTCAGCTTGGTGAGCTGCGCCAGCCCCAGCCACACGCCCGCAACGGCCGCTTCGGCCCAGCCCGCCGCACCCGGCGCATGAGCAACATCTGCACCTGCCGCGCGTGGCGCAGGCGGACTGTCCGGCACCGCCTTGTCCCCGCCTGCACCATCAGGGCGGGCCGCTTGAGACACGGCCGGTCCCACCTCCGCGCCGTGCGGCGGGCAGCCGCTGCTCGCGCGGCGTCGTCCGGCTCCTCCGTCCCACGCACGCAGCCACCTCCAGAAGCGGTACGAGGCGTAGGCGCCCACGGCCGCCGAGGGCACGTCGGGCATCACCAGCGCGCCCCAGCCCCACACCAGCGGCTGTAGCCCCCACACCGCCGCGGCGGCCAGCCCCGCGCGGGCATCCCACCACGCGCTGCCCCAGGCGTAGCAGGCCCACACGCCCAGCAGCAAGAACACCAGATTGGCGCTGCGTGCAATTCTGAACCACACCATGGCCTGCGTGCCGTTGGCCTTGTAGAAGCGAATTCCCATGGGCACCGTCTCGCGGGAGAGAGGGTCGAGTTGGTAGTTGGACCAGTCTCGCTTGGGCCCATACTCGCCCAGCAGCACCAGCGGCAGCGTGGCCACCATCCGCGCCAGCGGAGGATTCACGCGGTACAACTCATAGCGGGCATACTCCCAGTGACAGATGCCGGCCGGCAGATGGCCAAGTTCGTACAGCGGGGGCGTGTGCACAAAGGCCGTGTGCGCGCCCAGCACCGCGACGAACACGCAAAGTCCAGCGATGGCACGAGAGGTACGACAGATGGCTGTCACAGAAACCATCTCCGGAAGCCTGAGCCACGGTGTTCGTGCAGCGTGTTCCGTGACAAAGCTCGGGGGGCATTTGCCGCCGAAGTTCGCCGTACTGACAGGTCAACCGGCCCCTCCGACTACGGCCACAAACAGATACCACGAAAGACAGGCCTGCTCACGCACAGGCTCGGCCGCCCTGTACAACGGCAGGGGCATGTCGCGTTTTGAGCACTGAGAATGTAGTGGCAAACTGACCACATCCCCCGCCGCCTCGACTCCGCGATAAGGCCGCGAGCGGCACGCGGCGCCACCGAGGCGCCAACGCAGCCCTCTACCGCATGTCCGGGACGCAATGGTTAGAAGCACGCCTTGTCGATGACAAAGGTGCGCGTGCCATCGATTTGGTTCAGGTCGCAAGCGCAGTTCACAGTGAATGGACAATCGCCTGTGTCTGATGTGCGACAGGCACAGTGCGTATAATTAGCATCAGTGCATGTAACCGCCGGATACGGCATGTAGCCAGTATTGCACCATTCGTTGCTGTTGCCAGTGGCAAGGCAAGCTTTGAACCAGATAGCGGTAGCCTGATTGCGCCAGAATGCCACGCAGGCCATTCCGGAGGCACAATTGTCATTCGGCATCCACCCGAGCAGGCAATTAGCGCAGTTCAGATTGGGCTTGCAGTCGCCGTAGCGGAACTCGTTGGTGAAGCTGCTAGCCGGCCGCACGCCGACAATGGCCAGAACCATGATCAGCACGCTCAACAGCAGGATGAACGCACCGTACCGCGACATGAACGTTAACATTGTTCCCTCCAGTGATACTTGTGAACAGGACAGAGTTGGCTGAATGAACGATCCATGCACTCAAGAATCGCCACGTGCCTTTTGGGGGTGGCGCCGCTTCCAAAGAATGACTCCTGCCAAGGCGATCCCTACGGCCAGTAGCGCCGCCACCAGGGGTGCCAGGTTGAGGCGCTTCGGCGCCGCCACCCCTGGTGCCGGTGCCGGTACCGCGGGCGCGCCGACCTGATACCCTTTCTTGATTTGGCCTCCTTCAACCTCGTAGACGATGGTGCCATCTGGAAAGGGGATGTCTCGAAAGAAGCTTATGTCATGCTGGGGGGCCAGAGACACCGCCTCGGTAAACCACTCGCACCTCCAGTTGGGAACACGTTCTCCCCGTGCAAGGCTAAAACCGTCCAGAGTCTCGATGATCACATGCTTGGGGAACCAGACCCCAGGCTGGATTTCCGTCCACTCCGTGACCGTACCCTCTGTTCTCGGTATGGTCTTGGATTCGCGGAATACATAACTCTGATAACGCACGGGGATAAAATTGCGCTCTTCCGCAAGCCAGTACACAGCACGCGAAATCACCTCGCCTGCCTGTGGCTTTCCTTTACTCCAGACCTTTGGCAGCCACACCACGTGGCAGGTAAGGCCCTGAAACTCCTCCACCCCTCTGTACTCTGCAAGGTGCTCGGTGTCATTACTCAAGAACAACTGCCCCTCGGGATAGGCCCGCAGCGCTTGCTCTCCCTGAAGCTTCACCGAAAGCGGCACGTAATCGTACCCCATGAGCGTAAAGAACCCATGGGCGAGAACAGGTCCTCCAAGCCCGTATCTACCCGCAACAATATTACCGATGTGATCTTGCCGGAGCCGGGTCGTCGTCCCATCGAACGCCCCCATCTCTAGGGATGCTTGGGGTTCCTCGTCGCCCACATGGTGCCCTTGGAATCTCAGGTCGCGCCGGTACAGCTCGCCCTGGCGCACATAGCGAATCACCGTCTCCGACTCGCGCACGGCTTTCGACTTAATGCCGTCAGGGCCAATCACGGGGCCGGCTTTATTGGCAATGGCTGGATTCTGCGCGTATTGTTTTCTCACTGTAACATCAATGTTTTCGTACAGCAGCTCGTTCTGCCGCACCAGCTCGATGAGGTCTTCGAGCGTCAGCTCGGCGGCAAGGCAGCGACGGGCCAGATGGCCCGCGGACCCGCCCAGGAGAAGTGCAAGGGCAAGGGGCACGGCGATGAGAAGGCGTTGCATGGCTGGTTCTCCTCCCTCTACGGTTGGCCCGGCGGCATGGCCGCCGCTGGGTCGGGCGTACAATCCTGTTCGAGCGTAAGCACAAGCGGTTCCTTCACATCAGCCGTCTGCACGGCAAGCGTCAGGCCTGCCTCCGGCAGGTGCACGCTCGAATCCACAAGTATCTCCACACGGCGCATCTGGGTGCGGGTGGGCATCGCGTCGTTCAATGCTATGCCCACAGGCCAGTCGAGCGCTTGAAGCGGCCCCAGCAATAAGCCGGGTTTGCGCGCCAGAACGATTACGTGAGCAGGCCGGTAGTGGCCGGTGGCCTGGTCTCTCAGCAAACGCACGCGGTTGGGGACCAGGCTCACGCTGGGGCCCACCTCGGCGTCGAGGGGGATGCTGATCAGCGTGGGATCCTCGGCGGGGCCGAGGTTCAGCGTGGAGGTGTAGCGCCCGTCGGCCAGGTCTGGCCGCAGCGAGATGTCGATCACCAGCGTGCCGTCATTCCGCGGGCGCCAGCGCACCCGGTACGCCCCGCCCGGGGCCTGTACCCGCACGGCCGAGACAGGCAGGGCCTGCTTTCCACTGCCGGCTTGCATCTCGAGAGCCTTTAACTTGGGCAACCAGGCTACTGGCAGGTGGCATTGACATGAAATTGTGTGGCCCCATCGGGCATCATGCCCCATCTGCAGTCGCAAATGGCGTTCGGGCAGGTCATGGTGGTTGCATCGAAGCACCCACACTTCTTGTAGAAGCCCTGGCACCAGATGTCGGGGTTCACGCTATTATCAACCTCGCAGTGATCGTTGCCATCTGTGGTAGGAGTGCACAGTGAGAACTGATCCTGCGTAGCCGTTCCCTTGAATGCAATGCAGCGGTCTCCGGAAGCACAGCTTGCATCAGGCTTGAAGCCGAGAAGGCAATTGCCGCAATTCAACCAGTTGGTGCATTGCGCAAAGCTCCACTCAGCCACGATCGCTGCGGGCGAGGCCCGCAGGTAAAATACCCCGGCGGCCCCAACAACAACTGCCACACCAAAGCCAAGGACAAAGGAACGGTTCATGTTCGCTCCTTTCTGCGATAGCGTAAGTAAACGACCGTAGCGATGGCGCCGGCCAGTGCGGCAATTCCCAGCATCCACAGCAGCCGGCGGTTAACGCCCTTGTGGTTGCGGGTTGCAAGGTCAGGGTCCTCGGGACTGCCGACGCGGTAGCCGCGAATCCTGGTGCTTCCGTTGTACTCATAGACAAGCGTTCCTTGCGGAAACGTGACGCTTTGAAAGAACGATCTCGGATGCTCGGGGTTCAGGGAGACCGACTCCACTGTGTATATCCGGCGCCACGCAAGCACTTTCTTGCCGGACGTGCGCAACACGTCGCGGTCAAGCGCACGAAACTCAAGCTTTTGAGGAAACCACAGGCCCGGCTGAACCTCGAGCCAGCTCTTGACAACCGCCTCCCCGTGCGGCGCAAGGTCGGGCGCGTCGTATTCATATCCCACGTAGGCGACGGGAATAAGGTTGCGCCTCTTCGAAAGCCAAATGAGACACCGAGCCAGGACAGACGCGTCCGCAGCCTTGGCGCTGCGGACGCGCCTTGTAAGTTCCACTTGGTAACAGGGGTCCCCGTTGTAATCACGCTCGCCTTTGTACTCCGAGAACCAGAGAGTCTGTGCATCCGGTGGTGGAGGAGTTCCCTGCCACGTGTCGCCACGGAGGAAGATCGATAATGGCTCCACAATGCCCACCATGCGCTGAAAGAGGGCATGGGCGCGGATGGGCTCGCCACACTCCGCACGGCCGTGTACAAGTCGTGCAAGTCGGCCGCTGCGTGAGCGCGTCGAATCGCCGTCGTATTGCTCGAACTGAATCACCTCCTGCCTATCTTCACGTCCGAACTCAAGGATCCCCGCCCTCTCCCTGTGGTACCAATCTCCCTGGACCACGTAGCGGTGGCGGCAAACTTCTTTCTGAATCACCTTTAATGCCCCCACGCCGGCCGTACCGGTGACGGGCGCGTCTGGCATACTACCGGTCTCGTATTCGTCCCGAATTGTCACGTCGATGTCGCCGTAGAGCAGCTCGTTCTGCCGTACCAGCTCGATAAGCTGCTCGAGGGTCATGCTCCCGCCCTCGGCACTGATGGCCCTCCCCTGGTACATAAGCACTACGCATGCCAGCAGGATGGAAGCGCGTGTGAAAGCACAACGTGTGCGCCGCATATACGTGCTCCTTCTTTCAATCTGCCTGTGTGCCGAGTGGCGGGGAATGCGAAAGCTCTTCCGGCAGTAGGGTCAATTCTACGCGCTGTTGCGAATTGGCGACGGCCAGCTCCAGCCGCAGCCCTGCGCGGGGGACCTCGGTCCCGGGTTCCAGCTCGATCTCATAGCGTTGCAGCCGCTCGGAATGAGAGGTGCAAAGCCGGAAGCGTACCCCTTTGGGCCACCCCACCGGGGTCAGTTCCCCGATGACATGCCCGCGTCTGCGAGCTATGGCCATCAACTGTGCCGGACGATATGCTCCGGTCGCTTGATCCCACGCCACGTACACCGTGTTGGGCACCAGGCTCACGCTGGGGCCCACCTCGGCGTCGAGGGGGATGCTGATCAGCGTGGGATCCTCGGCGGGGCCGAGGTT
>JAIMBC010000330.1 GCA_023511675.1 Pirellulales bacterium | reverse complement strand
GACACTCGACAGCGGGCGGGGCGAGGGGGGGGGTACTCACGGGCCAGGGGTAAGTGTGGTTCGCCTCTTGGACAGGGGCGTCTCCAGCAAGCGCGCAAGGCGACGTGCCTTGAGAGGTAAGAGCACGCGCTGGCCGGCGCTGATGGAGTGCCAAGCAGATGCGCGCGGCGGCGGTTGCATGTATGACGTGGAGCTGAGCCGTGCTCGCTGCCGCGGAGTTTCGCGTGGCGATGTAGAACATGCACCTCTTGCGGCAGCCCCTCGCCTACAGGCTGGCCCAGGATGGCGGCGAACGGATACTGGAAGGAGCGCAATCTCCCAGGCAACGCTACCGCAGCTCGGAATGCTGGCCCAGCATGGCGGAGAACGCGGACTGGCGGTAGACTGAAATGTGCCTCTGGCGGCGGTTGCCCTCGACTGCCGCTGGAGCGGAGGCCGGTTGATTCCAGGAGTCTGACCGTGGCTAGCGATTCACCTCGTCCCGAAAAACGGCGCCTAGAAGAGATCGAGACGCAGTGGAGCCTGGTTGCCCGGGCACACGACGGGTCCGACCAACCGGCCGTGGCGGCCCGGCAGGTACTTGTGTTGCGCTATGCTCCGGCCATTCGCAGCTACATCGGCGCCCTGATGCAGAACGATCACGACGCCGACGATCTGGCCCAGGACGTGGTAAGCCGCCTGATGCAAGGAGACTTCGCTTGCGCCACGCCCGCACGCGGCCGCTTCCGGGATCTGCTCAAGGTGGCCGTACGCAACATGGTACGCACCTACTGGGCGCGTCAGAACCGCCGCGCCGGCGTGAACATCGACATCGAGCAACTTGGCGAAGAACATCCCCAGGCCGATCCCGACGACAAGACGTGGCTGGCCACCTGGCGCGACGGCATGCTCGACCTCGCCTGGAAGGCCTTGAAGGACTATGAAGCCCGTACGCCCGGCGCCATCTCCTATACCCTGTTGAAGCTGCGAGCCGAGAATCCAGCAGCCGATTCCGTGGGCCTTACCAAACTCCTCAACGCCAAGCTCGGCAAAGAGTGGAAGCCGGAGGCGGTCCGCCAGCAACTGCGCCGTGCGCGGCTGCGCTTTGCCCAGTTTCTGGTGGACGAGATTGCCAGCAACATTTCCGACCCCACACCGGAGCGGATCGAGCGAGAGCTGATCGACGTGGGGCTGATCGAGTACGTGCGCGAGTTTCTCCCGCAAGACTGGCAAACGAGCGGGCGTCTGCGCGAGAAGGCCTGAAGGCGCTAGCGCTCGTGCGTCCCAGGTATTGAGCCACAGAGGGCTGCGCGGCCTGCCGTGCCGCGCAGCTTCAGCGTTGGGACGGGAACCGCGCTTGTGCGGCCTTGACGGCGGCGGCCCGGGCGCGGCACGGCTGTCGGCTGGGCTCCGCTGGATCCGGTGGAGCGACCGCTTTGGGTGGTCCGCCCGGCCCCTGCGGTTGGCGCGGCTTCACTGGCCCGGCCAATTTATGCGGCTCAGGGCTTGGACTTCTTGCCCTTCTTGCCAACGGCCTTTTTCGGCCGCGGCTTCTTGGCGGGGGGATCGCCTGCCCCCGCGTCGTTATCTGCTGGGGGAGCCTCGTCTGCCGCGGCAGGAGGGTTTGCCGGAGCGTTCTTGACTGCTGGGGCGTTGTCGTCCGCTGGGGCGTTGTCGTCCGCGGGCTGTTCGTGTGCATCCACTGCCCCCTGAGCCGGCTGATCCGCGGGCCCCGCTTGTCCGGCGGGACGGCCGGGCATAGGCGGAGGCATGGGCGCATCGGCAGGAAGTTCGCGCAGTACAGGCTCGACAGGCTCGGAATCCGCCGTGCCAACGGGCGCTCCGCTGTCTGCCAGAAGGTAGCCTGCCCAGAAGAAGGGATGGCGTGCCTGCGGCGGCTCTTCGCGCGGTTTGGCCCGTAGCCTCGGCTCGGCTTCGGGATTCAAGGTGGTTTCCCACGAGAGCAGCACGCTTCGCTGCCAGGCTTCGGCGGCCATGCTGTACGGCAGTTCCTGGGCAAATTCCCGCACCAGGTCGAAGGAGGTTTGTCCGCCCGTGCGCCAGCGGCTGAGCAGCACGGTGCGCACACCGGCAGACATCAGGCCGCAGAGGGGGAGGAACACATCGTTACCGGCGGTGGCGGGTGTTTGGCCTTTCAGCGAGTTCTCGGCCGCCGTATGAAAGCCGGGGAGCACGACGCACTCCGGCGCGCCCCAGGGAAGAGCGAACCAGTGTGCCAGCGCAGCACGGGCATCGGCACGATCGATGGCGAACGGCGGCCAGTTGTAGGGACTGCCGTCGGGCGCTGGCACGTCGGCCAGCACAATCAGTTGGTCGAGTTGTGTGCGGTACACAGCAGACGGGCCTGGCAGCGGAGGGCTCAGCGCCACGGCGCCTGAGAGGAAGCGGCTCAGCTCGGCAAAGGCTTCTTGCGCCGCCTCAGGCGCTGCGCGGGGGAAGAGTTTGCCCACCACAATGCCGCTGGCCAGGGTTTGGCGGCGGGGACGAGCATCTCCCACCCCCAGGCCGGCCGTGGGCGCGTAGCGCACGCGGAACACCGAGAGCAGCGGCTTATCTTCGCCGGCGACGGGTACCTGGATGCACTCGAACGGCAGGTACCAGAGGGCGCCGTCGGGTACGATGATCAACTCTTCGAACAGGCCCGCCAGATCCGCCTTGGCGTCCTTGAGCAGCAGGTCGTAGAGCTGCCGCGCGGACTTCTGCCATTCGTCGCTGCTGACATCGGCCAGGGAGAGTTCCTTGTTCTCGCCGAACTGGCCCAGGGCACGCAGCAGCGTCACCAGTTGTTTCTGTACCTGGGCTGGACTACCCACCTTCCACAGGCCGTACTTGTCTCGGGACATGAGAAAGGCGTGGAGCTGCCGGCTCGTCTTGAAGAACGCCAGTAATCCCTGGCCGGGGGCCAGGCCGGCCTGGATCTCCCGGGTGGTCCGCGCGGGCGGGAACACGGTGTTGCACGCCTCGCGCCGCACGGCGATCTGGCGCAGCAAGATTTCCTGCTGGGCACTCAGCTCGGCGAGGCTGGCCAAGAGCTGCGTGCGCTGGGCGTCGGCATCGGCGGCCTCGCCTGGTGGAGGCAGGCGTGCCAGCAGGGCACGCACGCCGCGGATCTGCTGTGCAAGCTGGTCATAGGCGGGAAAGCGGGCCAACAGCGTTTGCCGCTGCAACAGCGCTGCCTGGTTCAGGGCTCCCTCCGGTGCCTCGAGGACCCAGCGCAGGCTGAGCAGGCGCCCGCCTGCATCCAAGGTGGTCAGAAAGCGGTGCCGGCGGGCGAGGTCGGCAATCTCCAGGGCCCGTTCTGCCTCCTTGCGCTGTAGTGCCAGCTCGAACCAGTGCTCAAAGTACTGGGGGTGGGGTATCGACTGGGAGGAGATCGACTCCAGGGGGTCCGTGGCCCAGTCCATTGCCGTGGGATCCCGCAGCACGGTGGCAAACAGTTCGGCGGCATCTCGCTCGGAGAGGGACTTGCTCTGCCAGAGGCTATCTACAAGCTGCATGTGGAACAGCCAGAGGGAGCGATCTTGCTGCATGCTCAGCGCAGCGGCCAGCTCGGCGTCTCCCTCGGGAATCTGGCCCTGATCGTAATGCCACATGGAGGCGGCAAAACGCAGCCGCGTACCGATGCGGCCCAGCGACATGTTGCGGCGTGCCGCCACATTGCGCGCGGTGCTCAAGTAGCCTTCCGCCAGCCGGGGTTGGCCGATCAGACACGCATTCTCGGCAGCCAGGATCAGCAGCGAGGCTTGCAGGTGCCGCAGTTGCTCGCGGCCCGCCCAGACGGCTGCCGCTTCCAGCGGCGGATAGGGGCCGGGCCGATTGCCCATCACATGCGTCAGGTGGCCGTAGCGAAATGCCTCCTCCAGCAGCAGGGGATCGAAAAACGTCGCTGCCGAATAGGTCGTCTCCGCGAACAGCGCCTCGGCCGCCGTGAAGTCGCCCTGTTGCAAGGCAATCAACCCCAGCTCGAACAGAACCGTCGCCGTCAGCGGGTGGTCGAACTCCCCGGCCGCAACGATGGCACGCTCGAGCACCGCCTTCGCCTGGGCCGTCTTGCCCTGCAAGGTGTAGGCCACGCCCAACTGCACATCGTGATACACCTCAGACCAGTGATTGGGGTGCGGATGAGGCTGGGCCAGGGCCGCCGTCAACTTGGCAGGCAGCGGATCCTTGGCAGCCACAGGACCGGCCAGCTCGCGCCACCGCCGCATCGCCAGGCACGTACAGCGCACGATTTCTTGCACGTTCACGGGGTACAGCACGGGCGCCTGGACCACCCCCCCTTGCACCAGCAGACGCCGCTGATCCAGCTCCCCCTGGGCCGTAAGCTGGGTCTCGCTGAAACGCCCCAGCGTAAACACGCGGGTGCTGGCACCCCAGGGCACCGCACGCACCCGCCCCGGCCCCGCCGGTTGGATGACGTTGTCGAACTGCACACGGGCCATCCAGTCAGAGAACTCCACGGCCAGTTGCAAGGCATTCGTGTAATGCTGCAAGGCCTGCTCGTACTGGCACATGTGGTACAAACACTCGCCCAGCATCGCCTGGTAGCAGATCGAGTCGATCCAGTAACCGCCCGGACCAAACTTGATGGCGCCCCGCGCCTCGGAGCGGAAGCCCCGCATGGCCTCCAGAAACTCTCCCTCGTACAGCACGGGGAAGATGGCAAAGTAGCTGGGCGAGGGAGCGCCTCGATCGAGCGTTGCAGGCACGGCAACGGCCTGGCCCAGGGCAAGGCAGCTCCAGCCCCCCACCAACACCGCGCAGGCAGCCGAGAGCAGGCTCCTCGGGCAGCCGCCCCACACCGGACTCGTGGCTAGGCGCATGAAACCGCCTCCTCTTCTGACCACCCACTTCTCATTGTGCCAACCTTGAGGATACTGGCCCTCCGCAAGCGTGGCAAAGCTTTGTAACCATTTTCTGGGCCTCTTCCACCCAGCTCCGCAGGGAAACAGCTCCACCCGCCCTTTAAGGGCGGGCGTCCGCCGGCCGATGCAATCACACCGGCTGAGCAACTCATGCACGTGCTAGAACCTATCTCAGAACCGGCGGCCTTGTTTGCCCATCTCTCCCTTTTTCGAGCCGCCGCCAGGAACCCCAGCCGCAAGAACGTACTTCAGCCGATAAACCGGGCAAGTTTCGCCAACTTTTTCTCCCCTCGTTCAAAGTTTGCCGCCCACGCCGGTCGATAACGAACCTGTCGATTTTGCCAACACCAGCCCTGCCGCCCAGCGGCATGCTTCTCTGGTGAGGTTCCTTGCACGACGGTGGAGGTCGGCGATGAGCAAGCCTAGCACCCCATGTTCCAGGCGCACTTGCGTTCACCGTAGCGCTGCGGCGCTGCTGCTAGCTGCTTTCACGGGCTGCCAGGTGCACGTGGGCGGCCAGACGCTTCCCAGCCCCTACTGGCACTACGACGACGTGCAGTATTTCCCGCCGGGCAATGAATTCAAGTTGGCCAATGAGGCGGCCAACATGAAAGCCGCACAGCAAGAGATCGTGCCGCCCGGCGGCGCTCAACCGGCTCAGGTGCCCGCCCCGGCGGAGATTCCGGCACCGGCCCCTGCAGCGCCAGCCAATCCGTAGGAGAACGCCAGCTCGCAGCCAACCATGCCGGGCCCTTTTGGTTGCTCCACGCACCCCCAGCCCGGCACGGCCAGAGGCCGGCGCCCTCCTCGCAGCACCAGAAAGCTCAGATCCATACAAGCTCGCTTAGTCCGGCGCCGCGCGCGGAGCCTTGGCTCTCGTATGAGAGACGAGGCCGGCGGCCCCAATCGCGGCGCAAGGGGGGACGGCACCCTTCGCGCCTGACGTCCGGGAT
>JAIMBC010000329.1 GCA_023511675.1 Pirellulales bacterium | reverse complement strand
GGGACGGACATTCGCTCCGTCAAACGCCGCGACCCCCAACAGCGCACAACCAGCGGACAACTGCGCTCCCAGGTTCGCCAGGTGCCGCCGGAACTCGAAGGCATCCGCCTCGGCGACCGCTATGGCGTGATCTTTTCTCCCTACGACCTGAGCTGCGCGCTAGAAAAACAAGAGTCTCTCGAATGCCCTGGCTATACCCGCGATGACGCCGCGCGGATCGGCCTCAATATCATCCTGTACTCGCTGCATCAGTGAAGCGCACACCCAGCGGCGCAGCGAGGCCCGCGCACAGCCTTGCACTCCTGCAACCGCCCCCCCTTGATTAAATAGTTCGCCGCACCGCGATCCGCGCTAGCCGTCGTTGGGAGGCTTGACCGTGCCGGGCTGCTGCCACTCCAGCTCGTGCAAGTTCCGCTCAGCGACAAGATAGTGCTGCCCGCTCTTCTCGTCCTCGCACAGGTAGTAGTCAGGGTTGTGCGTGGAACGACAGATGATCCGCACCTTTCTCTGGTAGCCGGAGAGATCGGCGATCTTGCGGCTGCCTGGGTGGATGTCGATCATGGCCGCCCTCCATACATGCCGACGTTCGCGCGCGATGCCGTGCGGGCGTGAGCATGGAAACTAGCAATTCGCGTTGAGCCTTAACCAGGTGTGCCAGAAGATACAGGCTGCGGCAGGCCTAGCATCTGCCTGCCGCCGCGGGCCGACACCGACGGGACTGCAGGTGAGCACGCCCTGCCCCAGCGGCATGTCTCACGCTGCAGCCCGCCGGTGTTGACCCGGTCCATCGCGGCCGGACCGGGTGTTGCCAGTCAGCCGCTGAGTATTCGGGGGCGTGCAGGGCCATCTGGCAACCTGCACGCCCTGTCCCTGCCCACTGCCTGCGCCCTAGGTCATCGTCCTCGCTGAACAATTCAAGCGTGTCTCGGCGTCTGAGCGTGGGGCGCACAACTGCCGTTGGAGCAGGTAGGCGAGCCTGTCGGCCGAGGGCGGATGATAGGGCCGCCCAGCGGCCTTGGCCCGGGCCTGCTCGCACTGCAACACGCGTTGCACCGCCGGCGGTGCCTGATCAGGCAGTTTCAACCATCTGCGGGCAACAGCCAGCAGTGCCGGGTCGTGCTGGGGCAGGTCGTTGAGGTTGCTACGTGCCACACTCGGTGGGGGAGAGGCGTGGTACATGGGTCAGTCCCTTGACATGCCTGGTCACGGGATGGTGAACCACACCAACTCGGACTGGATGCCCCACCAGTCGTACACGTAGGCGTTGGCCTCGCCTCCATCCGGGGCATAGACGGTGATCTGGAAGATCCCCTGGCTATTGACCGTGATGGACTCGCCCTGCAAGACGCCGCCGAAGAACACGGTGAGTCCGGGGGCGAACTCGTCGTTCACGGTACCCTGGATCAGGTAGTAGTCGAGGCTTTCGTGCGTGACGGTCAGATTGGTGATCGAGGGTGCATTGCTGGTAATGGTGACGGTCGTCACGTCTTCCAGCGCCCAGGGATCGAGAACGGTGACGGTGATCTCTCCCAATTCGCTCGATGTGGAAGTGATGGAGAAGTTGCCGTTCTCGTCGGTGTTGCCGTAGGCATTGACCCGACCCGTGACCACCACCCACAACTCGCCCGGATCCTCGTCTGTGATGTGGCCGCTGATTGTCACCTGGCGGTTCGGACCGCTTTCGACGACGGTGACATTTTGAAACACAGGCGGATTACTCGTGATGTCTGCGGTGACCGGCTGAGACCAGAGCATCTGCATGTCTCGGGCCTTCGCAGTGACCGTGCCAAGCTGAACATTCTGGGTTGAGTAGGTAAACTGCCCCCGGGGGTTGGTGTACACCGTGGCGCTAACGGCACCCGTAAACTGGACCATCACCATGCCGGGATTCTCGTCAGACACCTGACCCCTCAGCGTTACGCTGCGGCCGGGCCCCACGTCGGCAACAAACGAGGTGATCGTCGGGGCAGCGGGGCACCACCGAGACTCGAGCCGCTCGAAGCGGCCCAACCGCGGTTTGCGCAACGCACTGCGCGGCTTGTACTTAGGAAACACAGACCACATTCCAAACACTCCTTACTTGGGTTGTTGCCCCGCAAACTGCCGTGTTGCGCGCGCACCCTCCCCCTGGCGCGCTCTGTCCCTCGCCCAACAACGGGGGGCCCCGCGTCGAGGCATCCCCAGCAGGTGCCCGACGCGGGATCTAAGTCCCCCTATATATAAAAACGAAGGAAATGGCCCAAATCGGCGCCGGCGGCGAAAAATTTTTTTACAACGCCCAAGCACACGCCGGAGCGGGGGCCGCTTCCCCCCCTTCCGCGACGTATTGGGCAAATTGCGTATTCTGGGGTAAGCCGCGAACGGCATTCCAGGTCGCGCCTTCCTCTGCCAGACCAGCCGCTCTGCATCGCACGCATCGGCCATGTGAAACCACACAACGGCCTCCCGTTCCCTGCCCCCGCACCGGGGCGTCCTGGTTACCAGCGACGAAACGCCAGCGATACTGGGCCCCTCCTCCAGCGCTAGGCGTCTTGACCAGCACGGATTGACTCGATGTTCATGGTCGGCTCCAGCCCCCAGCCCCAGCGCATCCGGCACCTTGCCCCAGCGACGCTCGGATCAGGCGCCGGCGGGACCTTCTCGGCCGCCCGGTACGTGGCAGGGTAAGGCGGCCACAGCAGGGGCGTCACATCCAGCGAGTTGCTTCCACCCCGCACGCGGCAGGGCAAGGAGGAGGGAGGGCACGGCGATGCGCCCGTGCACGATGCGTCAGTGCAAGCAGATTGCAACAGACCAAGGCCATGCCATGGGCCAAGGCCACGTAAAAGGCCCCGCGCCTCAGGCACGTCAGCAAGAGCGCTAACCATGGCACGTACGGCGGCGCGAGCCCCACACGCCCACGTGCATGGCAGGCGCTGCGGCTCCTCAGATCACAGCGCTGCGAATCCGCCCAGCCCCCGCCGCCCAACCGACCACGATCGAGTGACTCAACCAAAGCTCAACTCCCGGGCCGCAACAAGCTGTGTGCACCAAACCTGAGCCTGGGCTAACGGAACCACGCCACCGCGTTTTGGAACACCCGCAAGCCGTCTCCTGGGGTGTGCAGGGGGCGTCGCGTCCATTGTGGGTGGTGCGTCCCCTCCACGTGCCGCTCGGGGTGGGGCATCAGGCCGCACACCTGGCCAGTGGCATCGCACACGGCCGCCACGTCATCGACCGAACCGTTGGGATTGTAGGGGTAGGGGGCCGGCACGGCCCCATGGGGCGCCGTGTACCGCAGCACCACGCGGCCCGCGGCTTCCAGTGCGGCAAGCACATCTGGCGTGCGCGGTACGAAGCGCCCCTCGGCGTGGGCCACCGGCAGCTCCAGGTGTTCGATCTCCCGGAAGAAAGGGGACCGCTGGCTGCAAACCCGCAGCGTTATCCAGCGGTCTTCAAACCGGCCGGAGGTGTTCCAGGCGAGCGTGGCGCCGGGCACGGCGCCATCTTGCTGCGGCACGTCCTCCACCAGCAGGCCAGAGCGGAGGAGAATCTGAAACCCGTTGCAGATGCCGAGGATGAGCTTTCCCGCGTCGCGGAAGGCATGCAGCTCTTCCGCCAGCCGGCGGCGGATCTGGAGGGCTGCCACGCGGCCGGCCCCCAGGTCGTCGCCGTAGCTGAAGCCTCCGGGTACGCACAGGATCTGGTAGTTGCGCAGCAGCGCGGGGCTTTCGAGCAGCCGCAGCATGTGGCAGCGTTCTGCGATGGCCGCTGCCTGGCCGAAGGCATAGGCCGTCTCCAGGTCGCAATTCGTGCCTGGGGCACGCAGGATCAACACACGGGGCTGAGGCATGGGCATCTTACCAGCGCAACGGGCGCTGCCAGGCTTCTTTGAGTTGGTCTATGGGCTGGCGGAGCACGAGTTCGGGCCGATCGTGAGCGGAAAAGCCCCAGATTTCCAGCCACGCAGCAGCCGAGACCGTGCCCAGGCGTGCGTACGGCACGTCCTGCAAGACAGACTCGAAGGCCGCGGCACGCTCGGGCTCGACCTCGCAAAGGAACCGACTGTTCGATTCGGAGAACAGCAGCACCAGGTTGGCCGCATGGGGACTGTACGCGGTATCGGAGCCGGGCGCATCCCAACCGCGCCGCGGTGCAGACCGAAGATCTACGGTTGCTCCCAGCCCGCCGGCGAAGGCCATCTCTGCCAGCGCCACCGCCAGACCGCCCTCGCTCAGGTCGTGGCAGGCGCGGACCAGACCCTGCACCATGGCGGCGTGCAGGGCTGTAAACAGCGAGCGGGCAGCCGCGGCCTCAACCTTGGGGACCGCTCCTCCCTCTAGCCCGGCCACCAGAGCCAGGTGCGAACCTCCCAACTCATCCGCCGTCGCGCCGACAAGGTACAGCAGGTTGCCGGCCCGCTTCAGATCCATGCTCACGGCCAGGGCCACGTCTTCGAGCTGGCCCAAGGCGCTCACCAGCAGCGAGGGGGGGATGGACAGCGCGCGCTGGCGGCCCTGTTCATCGAGGTAATGGAACTCGTTGTTGAGGCTGTCCTTGCCGCTGATGAAGGGCGTGCCAAGGGCCACGGCCGTATCGTGCAATCCCAGTGCGGCGCGGACCAGCGTGCCCAACGTTTCCGGACGGGCCGTATTGCCCCAGCAGAAGTTGTCCAGCAGAGCGATCCGCCGCGGATCGGCCCCCACGGCCACGCAGTTGCGCACCGCCTCGTCGATGGCACTGGCAGCCATGTGGTAGGGGTCCAGGTCGCCGTAGCGAGGGTTCATGCCGCAGGCCACGGCGATGCCGCGGCGCGCGCCGAGTACCGGCCGCAGCACGGCGGCATCGCTGGGGCCGTCGTTGGCGGCGCCCACCAGGGGCTTGATCACGCTCGCTCCCTGCACCTCATGATCATATTGCCGGATGATCCATTCCTTGCTGGCCACGTTCAGGCTGCCGAGGATTTGCAGCAGCGCATCCCCGGCGTTCAGCGAAGGCAGGACGAGCGGCCGCTCTGGCGGCGCGGCATACACGGCCTGGCGGACCACGCGCGGCCGGCCGTGATGCAGAAACTCCATGGAGAGGTCCGCCACCGTGCGGCCTTGATACTCCAGCCGCAGCCGCCCTTCGTTGCCGAAGCGGCCGATGATCGTGGCCTCCACGTCCTCGGCGCGACACAGGGCCTCCAGCTCTGGCCAGTGCTGCGGCGGTACCGCCAGCACCATCCGCTCCTGTGCTTCCGAGATCCAGATCTCTGCGTAGGAAAGGCCCTGATACTTCAAGGGGGCGCGCTCCAGCCAGACCACCGCCCCCAGCTCGGCCCCCATTTCGCCCACGGCACTGGAAAAGCCGCCCGCACCGCAGTCCGTAATCGCGTGGTACAGGCCGCGGTCGCGGGCCGCCAGCAGCACGTCCAGCATCTTCTTCTGAGTGATCGCATTGCCGATCTGCACGGCACCGCCGGAAACGGCCTCGCTGGCACTGGTCAACTCGGCAGAACTGAACGTGGCCCCGTGAATACCGTCTCGTCCCGTACGCCCTCCTACAACCACCACCCAGTCTCCGGAACGCGGACCCTTTTCCACCCGGTCGTGCGGCAGCAGCCCCACTGTACCGCAATACACCAGCGGATTGGCAAGATAACGCGGATCGAAGTACACGGCCCCGCTCACGGTGGGAATGCCCATCCGGTTCCCATAGTCCCGCACGCCGGCCACCACGCCCTTGATCACCCGCCGGGGATGCAGCACCCCAGGCGGCAGTTGCTCATGGGACAACTCCGGCGGCGCGAAACAGAACACATCCGTGTTGCAGATCGGGCGGGCCCCCAGCCCCGTACCC
>JAIMBC010000328.1 GCA_023511675.1 Pirellulales bacterium | reverse complement strand
TCCACGCCCCTTCGCGCACGGCGCCGGCGGGACGCCCTCCCTGGTTGCTGTAATGGGGCTGGTGCCAGAAGAGGGGACGGGGCCCCGGCGGTTCATTGTGACGTAGCAAGCGGGCCAGACTGGCGCCGTCGCAAAGCTCGGGCGGTTCCAGCCCGCAGAGCTGGACCAGCGTGGGCACGAGATCCGTGCTGATCACCGGCTCTGTTGCTACGCGGCCGCCTGCGATGGCCGCGGGCCACCGCACGATGAGCGGCACGCGCAGGCCCCCTTCGTACACAAAGCCCTTGCCGGCTCGAAACGGCGTGTTGTGCGTGGCGGGAGAATCGGGAGACTCCAGCACGTGTAGGCCGCCGTTGTCTGAGGTGAACACCACCAGCGTTTGCTCCTCCAGGCCGCAGGCGGCGAGTGCGTCGAGCAGCAGGCCGACGGTCTGGTCGAGTGTCTCTATCATGGCGGCATAGACAGGGTTGAAAGTGTGGGCGCATCGAGCCACCAGCTCCTCGCGCGCAGCCAGCGGGATGTGCGGTGTGTTGTGTGCCAGGTACAGGAAAAACGGCTGCTGGCGATGCTGCTCGATAAATGCCACCGCGTGCGCGGTGAGGTCGAATTCTCCCTTGCCTCCTTCCCGCGGACCGGGCGTGGTGTTGGCTGTACCGGCATGGACCACGTCAAAGCCCTGCTCAGCCGGCCCGAACCCGGCTCCGCCCAGATGCCACTTGCCGATGCAGGCGGTGGCATAGCCCGCCGCCTTGAAGCGCTCGGCCAGAGTGACCTCTTCCAGGGCAAGCTGCTGGTTGATCGCCGGGTGCAACAGCAACTGCGAGGCCGCGTCTGGCCGGCCAGGCAAATACGTGGTGATGTGCAGCCGCGCCGGCGCCTTGCCGGTCAAGAGCGCCGCCCGCGTGGGAGAACAGAGCGGCGCCGCCGCGTACGCGTTGGCAAAGCGCACGCCCGAGGAGGCCAGCGCGTCCAATCGGGGCGTGTGGTGCTCGGTACGGCCGTAACAGCTCAGGTCGTTGATGCCCAGGTCGTCTGCCAGGATGATCACCACGTTGGGCCGCGGAGGAGCGCCGCTGGGCCCGCCCTTAGCTTGATCACTCGCCCACGCATACTGACACCCCGCGACGCCAGGCAGGCCAAGCCACGCCAGCACCAGGCACGCCAGTGGCACGTGCGACAGCGCGAGGTGCGGCAGCGCAAGGTGCGCCAGCCTAGAGCCTGCCAGCGCGTTACGCACCAGCGAGTTGACGTTTTGCGCAAGGATGGTCGCTGTCGGCGGGGCATTAGCTACTTGGCGGCACATGGGGCGTCCTCCGCTATTGGAGGAGATTGTACCTTGGTTGGCCACGGGCGGAACCTTGTGCCCGGTCATACCTGGGCTGGCGGCTTCGGCCGCCCATTGGCCGGGGCCGCTCGGCCAGGCATAATGGAGGAAATCCTACCTGCTGCCTCCCGCCCCTAGTCATGCGCCACGCTGATTGGACTGCCTCGCTGGACGTACCCTTTGCGGTGCCTTTTGTGCATCGGGTGCGCTTTACGCAAGACGTGCTAGGCGCCGATGCCGACGTGCTCTGGGAGGTGTTGGAGCCTTCAGAGGGCCGTCTGCCGCGTGTGCAGTTTTGGGTAGATGAGTGCCTAGCGGCCGCTCGGCCCGACCTAGCCGCGAGGCTCAAGGCGCTGGCACGCAGCCGCCAAGAGCGTCTGGTGCTCGCCGGCAAGGTGCAGGTGGTGCCCGGCGGGGAGGCGTGCAAGAACGACGTGCACATTCTGGAACGCATGCTCAAGGTGTTCCACGCGGCGGATCTGGACCGCCGCAGCTATGTGGTGGCAATCGGGGGAGGCGCGGTGCTGGACGCCGTGGGCTTTGCAGCGGCCGTTGCGCACCGGGGCATTCGGTTGGTCCGCCTGCCCACCACCACCCTGGCCCAGGCCGATTCGGGCATCGGCGTGAAGAACAGCGTGAACCTGTTCGGCAAGAAGAACTGGATCGGCACGTTCGCCGTGCCGTGGGCTGTGATCAACGATGCGGCGTTGCTGGAGACGCTTTCTGCCCGCGACTTCCGCTGCGGCTTTGCCGAGGCGGTCAAGGTGGCGCTGTTGAAGAGCCCCGCCCTGTTTGACGAGTTGTGCCGGGCCGCGCCGCGGATCGCCGCGCGCGATCCCGATGCCGCCCTGCCCGCCATCCAGGCCAGTGCCCGCTTGCACCTGGAGCACATCACACGGGGGGGAGATCCCTTCGAGATGCTGGAGGCACGGCCGCTGGACTTTGGCCACTGGTCGGCACACAAGCTCGAGGCGCAGACGCAATTCCGCCTGCGGCACGGAGAGGCGGTGGCCCTGGGCGTGGCCATCGACAGCGTCTACTCGTCTCTGGTGCATGGCTTGCCGCCGGCCGATGCCCAGCGCGTGCTGGCCGTGCTGGCGGATCTTGGTTTTACGCTGTACGAGCCGGCCCTCGATGAGGTGCAGCCGCTGTTCGAGGGTCTCGAAGAGTTCCGCCAGCACCTGGGGGGCCGGCTCACGCTGACCATGCTGGCCGGGGTAGGCCAACCGATCGACGTGCATGGAATAGACCGCCGCCGCATGCGGCAGGCCATCCGGGAGGTGCAGTCCTACGGCCGCTTGCGCCAGGGCCGAGGCGGGGTGCGGCGCTCTGGCGCGGTGCCGCGCCAGGCATAGCTCTTCAGATGTGCGTCAGACCAGCTTGGTTCGTGCGTGCCTCCCCGATGGGACGGATGCGCGGCTCGACAGGCGGCGCAGCTTGTGGCACCTGATGGCTGCCGCCGGTCAATCAGGCCTTCGCCGCTCGCACGGCCCTGTGCACGCTCAGGGAGGTATGAACGTAGCCGTACACCACAACCATTCTTGACGGGGTTGGTAGCTTGCGTGCGGCCCGGCGAGAGCACGAATGCACGCAAGCAAGCTGGAGGATGCCAAGGCCAATTGATCGCCAGAAGCGGCGGTCGTGGGCGGAGGCGCAGCCGAGGGTGCGCGGGCGCGAGCCTGGGTTATGTTGTGCCACTGCGACGCCATGGGGAGGCGGGCGCGCGTGTGGGGGTGTGCGGACATGGAACTGTACGTCAACACCAGGCATGCCCGCATGCCGCGCAGCCTTCCGTGTCCACGATTACACGGCAGGGCCCCCTTCCCCGGCAGGAGCGGCCGCTGTTCCCTGCCACTGAGAAGTCTGGATGCGATAAGTCCTCGAGAAGCCTGTGCGACGCGCCGGTTCCAAAGGTGTTCTGCTATGAGGATAAGTCTCCCGACGCATGGAGAATCACGGAGCGCCAGGAGCAAAGACGCCACGCCGCAAAGTAGAAGAGCACGCACTCCCGCGTCTTTGCGTCCTGGCGACCTTGCGTTTCCTGCATCCGTATTCGAGCAGGACGACTAGTGCGGACGGACTGCTTTGCGGCGCGCCGGAAAGCAGCATGGCCAGTTCCGCCGCATCCAGCCGTACGTGCGTGGCTCCCTGGGGCACGCGCTCCCTCATGGAGAGCCACGCTCGCCGACGGAGGGCCACGCTCCGTCGTGGCCGTGATTGCGGCCTACCGTTTGCGCTGCGTCGGACGCGGCGGAGCGCGTCCCTCCAAAGGCCCGCACACGACGGAGCGCGTCCCTCCAGAGGACCCAGACGCGACGGAGCGCGTCTCTGCAGGGGGCTCGGGCTTGACGGAACGCGTCCTGCCAGGCCACGGATCCAGCGTGGCAAGGAGCAGCGAAAAGGGGGGCTAAGGCGGGCGGCGAAGAGGGGGGCTACCTGGATTAACAGTAGCCGCTGTGGCGAGCCGTCAATCCTTGGCCGCATGCCCACGTGGGCCGGTCGCGGCCCTTACATGTCGGCAGCTTCGGGACGCCACCTCAGTTGCTGGCATCCAGGCTGGCTTGCAGCCGGTAACTCTCTCCTTAAATCTCGATCACATGGAAGCGATGTCTCAAGCAGCCGATCAATGCACTCGTTCGATGTTCGTCGCCTGCAGAAAATGTGCGGCCAGTCGGTAAACGGCAGGTTCGTGGTGACGATCAGGCTCATCCGGTCGTAGTAGTGGCTGAGGACGCCGAACAAGTGCTCGGCCGCCAGTATGTCTACGGGAAGGTAGCGCAGCTCATCCACTACGTAGAACTGGGAGCGGGCCGGCGGGTGCTGTGGCATCCGTGGAGCAGCGGTTTTAGTGATACTCCAGGTCGAGTGCGTGCCAGTAGGCGGAGAAGTCGGGTTGATCCAGCGGCTCGTGTCGCAATTCCAGCTCGACGCCGAACTTTTCGCCGTGGAAGTCGGCCAATTCCACCGTCCGGTCAAGCCAGCCGGCCGGTGCGGACTGGGGGCCGACCACGCAATCGAGCAGGTTCTGGCCATTGGCCAGCACGACCAGCCGCCAGGCATGCTCGCCATCGTGCCCTACTGCCACGCGCAGGCGTGCACGGCGCTGCCACCGCAACAGGTACGTACCGCGCCAGAGACACAGCGGCGAGGAGGAGCAGCTTACGCGCAGCACGGCGGTGCGACCGGCGTGTTCTGTGAGGAGATCCAGGCCGTTGGCGCCCACTGCCACCAGTTGGAAGTGGGGGGCAAATGCTTCGGCCCAGGCGGCATATTTATCTGGCTCTTGCGTTTGGCCGGGTAGGAAGACCGCAAGGCGCTGCCGCCGCCGCTGTGCCGCATCTGCGGCGATGAGCGCGTCGATGGCGTCAAAGTCATCTGGAGAGCGGGCGAGGTAGACATGGTCGAGCAACACCTCCTCGCCTTGGGGGGCGGCCAGCGCCAGCCCCGTGAGCGTAAAGCTGCCGAAGTCGGCATACAGGTCTCGCGTGACAAGCAGCCACTCATCGCGGGGGTCTGCTGCAAGCTGCATGGCGGCACCCACCAGCGGCATGCCCGGGCCGACCTCGTAGGCGAACGTTTGACGCATATCTGCCAGATCGGGACCAAACCGCCCATCATGTCCGAGCTGGAGGGCGGCGCGTCCCCCGCGCACGCGCCAGGCGAACCGCAAGTAGCGGAACTCGCCCAGCCGCGGTCGATAGCGGATGGGCAACTCCCATCCTGCAATGGCCGCAGCTCCACGCCAGCCGTCCTCGATCCGCAGGCTGGTCGTCCCGGTAAAGCTGTCCTCGGCAGTCCATGCCAGGCGCCCATCGCCTGCGGCCAGCAGGCCGGCCGCATCGGGCTGATGGTGCTGTTCCTCAACAAGCCGCACCAGGCGGGGCGGCTGACTGACCACGCTGAGCGCCCGCCAGCACGTCCAGGCCGGTTGTTCCGATGCCCTCTGGCAGACTTCCATCCGTACCTGCCGGCCCGCGTACTCTGCCAAGGGCACAACCAGAGGATCGGCCATCCCCTGACCGGCATCCAGACTGGGCACAACCCAACGTGCCACGACCTGCCCCTCGATGCGTACCTCGACTTCGGATCGGGCGCTTTGCCCCGGGGGCCGGTCGGCCGCTAGGACGAGCACGTCCTGACTGGAGCCAATCTCGACCGTGCGGCTAAGCTTCAGCCCCTCTGCCGGCGGAGTCAGGCAGAACTGGAAGGCGGGCTGGCTCAGGTCGTTGACGTACCAGAGGTTGGTTCCACGCGGTGTTTCACCAGCCAGCTCCCAACCGGACCAGTGTTCGAGCAATGCGCGCAGGGCAAGATCTAGATGCTCTTGCAACGGGCGGCGGTCGAGTTCGAACTCAGGCTCGATCCAGTTCAGCACATCTCGAATGTTCAGAGGGTCGGCACCTAGGGGGCGTCCTTCGTGCAAGGCATCGGCTGTCAACAGCAGGCGGGCAGTGTCATTTGCAGCATCCGCAAGGTCGAGCCAGCCGGTGTCGAAAACCTCGGCACTGCCAACCAGGGGGGGGCTGGCTGCCAGGGTGCCCGCCTGCCCTTCGATTTGCACGCGGCCACAGGCACAGCC
>JAIMBC010000033.1 GCA_023511675.1 Pirellulales bacterium | reverse complement strand
GGGCAGGGGAGGGGGGGGGCCGTGCCTTCGGTGCCGCAAGGGCAATTGCCCAGCCTCGTGAGACCGGCTGCGCCAAGGCCGCGCCATTTTCAGCGGCCGCAGCACGATCTACACTGCCTGCATGTTGGCGTGCGTGCAGCGGGTGAGCAAGGCTTCTGTCACGGTTGATGGCGAGGTGGTGGGCCGGATCGGACGCGGCTTGCTGGTGTTGCTGGGCGTGGCCGCCACCGACACAGCGGCGGACGCCGAGTGGCTGGCCCAGAAGCTCGTCGGTCTGCGCGTGTTCGACGATGCGGAGGGCAAGATGAACCTCTCGGCGGCCGATGTACACGGCGCCATGCTGGTGGTGAGTCAGTTCACGCTGCTGGGAGATTGCAGCAAGGGCCGTCGGCCCAGCTTCACTCGAGCCGCCCCCCCCGAGCTGGCGGAGCGGCTGTATGAGCACTTTGTGTCCTGTGTGCGGCAGCACGGTTTGCCCGTGGCCACCGGGCGCTTTCGCGCTATGATGCAGGTTGCTCTGGTGAACGATGGTCCCGTCACGCTGCTGGTAGAAACGCCAGGGGCACGCGGCAGCCAAACGTCGTAAGACTGCCCTGTGCCCGTCCCCTACCGCTGCGTCTGCTCTGCCTCACGGCGCTGGACCTGTTCGACCACCTTGCGGGCCATGTTGTGCAGCTTTTCGCCCGTGGGAGATACATCGACCCACACCGGGTCGTTGAGCACCAGCACCGTGAGCACGGCCAGCTTGGCATAGGTAGAAATGTTGGCCCAGGTGCTCTTGCTCCACAGCTTGAGCGCCGTGCCGAACGATTGCTTGAACCGTAGGCCCAGCCCGCGGCGCTCGATGCTCCAGATCTCGTCCAGCACCAGGTGGGATAAGAACCCCAGCGCCACGGCGCCCGCCTTGAAATAGCGCATGCTCAGCCCCCCGCTGGTGCAGAGCAAGAAGGCCAGCTCGGCAAAGATCACGCAGGCCGGCAGGCTGTGAAACATGCCTCGATGCACCGTGTACCGCCGCAGCAGCCAGCCCAGACCAAAGCGGATGGCCAGGTACACCGCCGCCCCGGCCAGCACCATGCTCTCGGCAGACATGCCCATGTGCCGGGCACGATCCATCAGCAGCATCGGCACAAATGCGGCGGCAAAGGCCAGGCTTTCACGCAGCGGGATGCCCGGACCGCTATCCAAGTCCGGCAACATGCCCGAGACGCTGCACAGCCCGCAGGCCAGCACGCTGGTCTCCAGCGGCACGTCGAACATGCTGTAGGCCGCCCCGCCGTAGGCGAAGCCTAGCACCGTGCTGGTGGTAATGTGCGTCTTGAAGTCGGCCATGGCTCCGTCTCCTTGGCAAGCGGCTCGGAACTGTAGCCGCTGCGCACGCTGGCTCCAAGAGCGATTGCATTGTTGCATGATCCGCGTGGCCCCTGCTGGCCGGCGTGAGGGCGGCAAACCGATCGGCCCCAGCCGGCAGAGCGACTGCTTGCACCGATGCTGCCCCGCGTCCTGCACTCGTTTGGCCTTCGCCGCCAGAGCGACTGCCCTTGCCGAGCCGCTGTGAACCGTTGGATCCGTGCGCTTCGTGGGATCCGTCGGTCAGCGGGAGCCTGTATGCTGTACGCTGTCGGCGCGCTCGCATCTGGCCTTCGCTGAACGGCGCGGGCTGGGTATAGTTCGCGGGCAGTGCGAGGTGCGGCTGCTAGCACGGCTGGCTGGTGCAGGTCTGGGGTCGCCCTGGTAGGAACACCTGCTGGCTGCCGGCCAACCGGGCATGGGCGAGCGGAGTTTCCGCCAGTCTGGCCCAAGGCACACGAGCTGTGTGCTTCCAGCGAGACATTCCCCGGCTGGCGGTGCGGCGTGACAGTCAACGGCCGACGGCTGCCCTGGTCTCACAAGAGAGGCTTTTATCGATGCAAGCATACGACCTGATCATGCTCGCGGTGCTGGGGGGTGCGGCGCTGTTTGGCTTGTGGAAGGGTCTGGCCTGGCAGGTGGCTTCGCTGGCCTCGTTTGTGGCGAGCTATCTGGTGGCGCTCAACTTCAGCAGCCGGCTGGCCCCCTACATCAGCGCCGAGGAGCCGTGGAACCGCTTTGCAGCCATGGCGATTCTGTTTGTGGGCACGGCGGCGGCGGTGTGGCTGGTGTTCGGCATGCTGCGAGAGGCGATCGAAAAGGCCCGGCTGGCGAGTTTCGACCGCCAGCTTGGAGCGCTGCTGGGCGCTGCCAAGGGGGTGGTGTTGTGCGTGGTGATCACCTTCTTTGCGGTGACCCTCTCCGAGGCCGGCCGGGAGCAGGTATTGCGTTCGCGCTCAGGGGTGTACATTGCCCGCCTGATCGACCGGGCCGATCCCCTGATGCCTCCCGAGGTGCACAAGGTGCTGGGGCCGTACCTCAAAGAGCTGGAGGGGCAGCTCCAAGGTGGCCGACGGCCGCCGGTGACGACGCACCGCCCCTTCTGGGATCGGGGCGATCGCGGAGACGTGCGCTGATCAGCCAGCGGCCCGCCAGCGGCCAGCAAGCGGCGAGGAGGCTGAGGGGTTCGCCGCGCGGTTATGCGGGATGGGCCCTGCGGTATTTCCCGTGATTGGCGCGTGGCAAACCGAACATAAGAGACATTATCGGACGTTGGCGCGAGGGGCTCAAAGCGGCTCGGCCCGGCTCGTAGCGACCCGATCCATCGCGTTGCTGGAGGCCAGATCGGTGCCTGCGTGGCGGGCGTTCGTAGCGCCTCTATTCATCGCACAGCTCGAGGCGGGTCAGTGCCGACGCGGCGGGCGTTCGGGGCGACCCGCTCCATCTCGTGCGTGGAGGCGGGATCGGGCTCGTGACGCGGGCGTTGCGAGGCTGGGGGCGCACCGGGGGGGGCTGGGCGGAGCTGGCCAGGGTCGTCCGTGGAGGCCTGTCGCCGGGACGGGCGGCTTACCCTTCGGCGGCCGCAACGGGCAACTGCTCCAGGAACACGCCCATGCGGCGGTACTTCTGGTAGCGCTCCGCGAGGAGCTGCTCGATGGGCCGGGCCGTCAGCTCCCGCAGCGTGCGGAGCAGGTACATCTTCAGGCGGGCAGACATCTGGTGGTGATCGCGGTGGGCGCCGCCGAGGGGCTCCTCGATCACGTCATCGATGACGCCGAAGCGTGCCAGGTCGCGCGAGGTGAGCCGCAGGGCGTGCGCGGCCTGCTCGGCATAGGCCCCGCTTTTCCAGAGGATGCCGGCGCAGCCCTCGGGGCTGATGACCGAGTAGTAGGCGTGCTCCAGCATGGCCACGCGATCGCCCACGCCGATGCCCAAGGCGCCGCCGGAGCCGCCTTCGCCGATGACCACACAGATGATGGGAGTGGGTAGGCGGGACATTTCGAACATGCCGTTGGCGATCATTTGTGCCTGACCGCGTTCTTCGGCCCCCACGCCGGGATAGGCGCCGGGGGTATCGATGAAGCAGACCACGGGCATGCCGTACTTGGCGGCCAACTTCATCTTGGTGACGGCCTTGCGATAGCCTTCGGGGTGGGCGCAGCCGTAGTTGCACTCCTGGCGTTCTTTGAGGGTGCGGCCTTTTTGCTGGCCGACGAGCATGAGTTTGAACTGATCGATTTTGGCGAAGCCGGTACGGATGGCGCGGTCGTCGCCAAAGGCCTTGTCGCCGTGGAGTTCGACGAACTCGTCGAAGACGAGGTTGATGTAGTCGGTGGTGCGTGGGCGGTCGTCATGGCGAGCGACCTGGACGGTTTCCCACGGCGTGAGCTGGCTGTAGATGCGGCGGGTGGTTTCGGTCAGTTCGCGGCGCAAGCGGCGCAACTCTTCGAGAGTCTCGGCTGATTTTTCGGGCTGGGCTTCCAGTGCGGCGAGCTTGGCTTCCAGTTCCAAGATCGGCCGTTCGAAGGCCAGGCGGTCTCTGTTTGTGGACATGGAACGCGAGCTAGCTACCTGGGATGGCCACATCGACGCCTGCCGGGGGCTTGGGCGGGACCTTGTAGAGCCGCAGGGCCTTCATCTCCTTCAGCACCTTGGAGAGGGGGCCCGGCCGGTCCTGGGGCCGCTTGGCCATCATGGCCGCCAACAGGGCGCCGAATTCGGGGGTGATGTTGCGGTTGTACGCCTCGATGGACGGAGGCGGTGCCTTGAGATGCTTGTTGAGCACTTCGTTGGCACTCGAGCCGGTGAAGGGCACACTTCCCGTGAGCAAGTGGAAGATCGTGCAGGCAAAACTGTACACGTCCGACGCGGGGCTCAGCGGCTTGCCCAGCACCTGCTCGGGAGACATGTAGCTGACGGTGCCTTGCACCTTCTTGCGGCCAAACGAGAACAGCCCCGCCAGCCCCCCCTGCGCCCGCTGGGCCAGCGCAAAATCGATCAGCTTTACCTCCCCCTCGATGTTCACCAGAAAGTTGTCCGGCTTGATATCGCGGTGCACCCAGCCGGAGTCCCCCATGTGCGCCACCCCCTCCCCCGCACGCTGGATGATGCTGGGGATCAGCCAGCCCACCTGGTCCAGCACCTTGTTGATAATGTCCTTCATGTTGGGGTAGTCAAAGTGCTCCATCACCAGAAACGGCACCCCAGCGAGCACGTTGTAGTCGATCATCCGTATGATCGAGCGATGCGCCAGCCGCTTGCCCACCTCGTACTCGTTCTTCAAAAAGGCGCGGTGCTCCCGATCCTGGCGGAAGTCGCTGAGCAGCACCTTCACCGCCACGCGCTGCTGGTTCAGGTCGTTGATCGCCGACCAGACCTGGCTGGTCTGGCCTGTCTTGATGACCCGCAGCAGCCGATAGGGACCGAGAGCTGTTTGTCCGCCGAGTGCCAAAGGACGCACCTCAACTGCAAGTCTTGTTACGATCGCACGCCGCCGAACGGGTCCGATGTACCGGTAGTGTACTCGCCCGCAGCGCGGCCAACAACGGCAGGCATCCTCGCCAGCCTATGTACGCTGTGCCAGCAGGCGCTGGTACAGTTCGCGAATCCGCGCGGTCATGTACTGGTGGCGGAACACCTCAGCCAGTCTGGGCGGCCCCGCCGCCCCCAACCTGGCCCGCAACGCACCGTCCTGCACCAGCCGCAACAAGGCCTCGGCCAGACCAGACACATCGCGCGGCGGCACCAGCAGCCCCGTCTCGCCTGGTATCACCACCTCGCGCGCCCCGTCGATGTCGTAACTCACCACGGGCCGACCCGCCAGCAACGCCTGCGGCAGCACGCGGGCCAGTCCCTCGCGCAGACTCGCATGCACCACCAGATCGGCCGCCGCCAGCAGCTCGGGAATCCGCTCCGGCGGCACCAGTCCCGTCAGGGCAAAGTGCTGCTGCAAGCCCGCGCGCTCGATCTGCCGTTCTAGCGCCGCACGCAACACGCCGTCTCCCACAAACAAGAACCGCACTTCGGGGCACGCCGCTACCACGCGCTGGGCCGCCGCAATCACATCCCCGTGCCCCTTCAGATGGAACAGCCGAGCGACCTTTCCCACCACCACATGCTCCGGGCCATACCCCAACTCGGCCCTCATCCGTTCTCGATGCTGCCCCGCCTGCAAAAAGGGCTCCACCTCCATGCCGCTGTAAATGGTGGTGAACCGCTCCCGCGGCGCTACGCCCGCAGACACCATCAGCTCCGTCATCGCGTCCGACACGCTGATAAACGCGTGGCAGCGACGCGCCGCATACCGCTCGCAGGCCCGAAACAAGGCCCGCGCCGCCGCCGACTGATATGGGTGGAAAGGCGCCCCATGCACCCCATGCACCACCACCGGCACACCCAGCGACCAGGCCGCCTGCCGCCCCAGCAGGCCCGCCTTCCCGCTGTGTGTGTGCACCACATCCGGCCGATAACGGCGCAGAATCCGCCGCAACGCCACATAGCTCCGCACGTCTCGCCAGGGATGGATGGCCCGCCGCAACTCCGGTACCAGTTCCACCGGCACGCCGTTGCGCCGCGCACGCTCGAGCAAGCTGCCCTCCGGCCCCAGGGGCGGACCGGCAATCAGCAACACCTCGTCCCCATACTCGCGCAGCAGATCCTCGCAGGTCAGCAGCGTGTTCTCCTGCGCTCCGCCCAGGATCAGCCGCGTAATGATGTGTGCAATCCGCACCGCAGGTGCCTCACCATCCAGAAGCCGGCACCGGCCCGCCAGCCACAGGGTAGGCCCTCCCCTGCCCTGCCCCCCCCTCCCCTACCCCGCCCTTCCCTACCCTGCCTGGGTCTGCCCTGGCTGGGTCTGCCCTTACTTGGTCTGCCCTTCTCGGTTGCGCGCCGAGGGTCACGGCCGGCCCTGCCGCGCAGACAGCTTCCCCGGCGGCTATCCCAGCACATCGCGCAAGGCCCTGCCCGGCCCGGTGAGCGAACCAGGGCAGGGCCGGCACACCCGCACCGTCTCGAAGCACGCCGCCAACCACACTTACCATCACACCAACCGTCCCCCCATCTTCAGCATACACAGTCGCCCCGGGCACAGGCCACCACAGGCAAGCACGCAGAGCACCCCAGCCAGCAAACCCACAAGCCGCTCCATCGGTCCTGAAGCCGAGACGACCCGCGGGCCGCATCGCCTACGGGCCTGCCCGGACCAGCCGCACTCGCTCCCCCCCTCCCCTGCCCTCCTCGACCTTCTCGCCCGGCATGGTACACGCAGGAGGGGGGGGAGCAAACAGGCAGGTTTTTCCGCTTCGCCTTGGCGCGCGGAGATGGCGGCGTCCCCATCCCGCGTGAGGATCGTGCTCCGGGCGTTCGGCCTTCTCGCGCGGGAGGACGTCTGATGATCCACCCCGCAGCACCCCCCTGCCCTCCCTTCATCCGGCTTGCTCCGCCGCACTCTCGCCCTGCCCAGCCTGTGGTTCATCGTAGAGCACCTCGACCAGGTACAGGCCATGCGGCGGGGCCGTCTTGCCCGCACGGCTGCGATCGCGGGCAGCGAGCACCTCGGCCACCCAGCTTTCCGGCCGACGGCCCGTGCCCACCTCCACCAGCGTGCCGACGATGGCGCGGGCCATGTTGTACAGGAATCCGTCCGCCTCGATGTGTAATAGGAGGAGTCGCGCCGTGGCCAGCAAGGCGGCCGCGAACGGCAAGGCTGGCGAGGGCTGCTGGCAGCATTCGTCTGGGTCGCCGCCTGCTCCGCCGGCGGCTGTCTCCCCGCCCTGCACTGCCCTGCTCTCGACATTGGCGGCGGCCGCGGCCTCCTCCGCTTTCTCGCGAGCCTGCCGTTCGCTGCCTGGGGCGCCCTCTCCCCCCTCCCCTGCCCTCACTGGGTGCTTCTCCCCCCCCTGCCCTGCCCTGGGATCATTCCGCGAGCCGTGGTCCGTGGCGGCCTCCCCTGCCCCGCTCGGTTCCAGAAAGGGTCTGGCGGCGAGCCGCCTCACCACCAGGGAATAGATCGTCCTCATGGTGCTTGCACGCGGCGAGCCAGCGGTTTGAAAACTGGCGAAATCGTGGCGGCCCAGCAGGAATTGGCCCGCCCGGTGCATGGCCCCTTCGTCCAGCGGCTGCCGCAACTGCCAGGCATAACGCCGCAAGAAGGGAGAGGGCAGCAGGCTATCGTCTACCAGATAGCAGTATCGCTTGCGCTTGGCGTCGCGCACCGCGTGAAATGCTGCCGGCGCCTCGCCGGCCGCCAGCACGCGCACATCGTGGGGCAACAGCGCGTTCAGAGCCCGCTGAAACGTGGCGGCCGGCAGTTCGCTGCGCGTTTGAAAGCTCACCACCTGTCCCAGGGCGTGTACGCCCGCATCCGTGCGGCCGCTGCCTGCGGGCTGAATCTCTTCTCCCGTCAGGCGCCCGAGCGCCTCGGCCAGCACGCCTTGCACGGTGCGCCGCCCTGGTTGCTGCTGCCAACCCGAGAAGTCCGTGCCATCGTAGGCCAGAACCAGCTTGAGCGTTCGCATGCATTTCCTGAGGCAGGGCGAGGTGCGGCAGGCCGGCAGGGGAGCATGCGCCGCCTTCAGGCGTAACAGCACGTGCGTGGTCTGTCCGGTCCTAGCGGCGCGTGGCGGCAGCCTGCCGCACGAGCAGTTCGGCGATCTGCACGGCGTTGGTGGCGGCACCCTTGCGGAGGTTGTCGCTCACGCACCAGAAGGCCAGGCCGTTCTCACAGGAGAGATCTTCCCGGATGCGGCCGACGAACACTTCGTCTCGTCCGTCGCAGGTGGCCGGCATGGGGTACTGTCCGGCGGCGAGGTCGTCCACGACCACGATGCCCGGCATCTGGGAGAACAGTTCGCGCGCTTCCTCCGGCGAGATCTTGCGTTCCGTCTCCACCAGGATGCTCTCGCTGTGGCAATTGCTCACGGGTACCCGCACACAGGTGGCGCAGATGCGCAGCGTCTCGTCAGCCAGGATCTTGCGCGTCTCGTACACCATTTTCATCTCTTCGGAGGTGTAGCCGCCGTGGCGAGGCGAGCCGATCTGCGGGATCAAATTGAACGCCAGCGGATGGGCAAAGGCGGCATAGGCGTACGAGTCGCCTCGCAGCCGTGCCTGGGTGCCTTGCAGCAGGTCGCGCGACCCTGCTACGCCCGCGCCGCTGGCCGCCTGATAGGTGCTGACCACCACCCGCCGCAACCGGGCCGCATCGTGCAGGGGCTTGAGCGCCAGCACCATCTGAGTTGTGGAACAGTTGGGGCTGGAGATGATGCCTTCGTGTGCCAGGGCCGCTTCGGGATTCACCTCGGGGACCACCAGCGGCACGCGAGGGTTCATCCGCCAGTAGCCGCTTTCATCGACCACGGTGCAGCCCCGCTCCACGGCCCAGGGGGCGAAGTCGCGGGCCACCTCGTCCGGCGTGCTGCCAATAGCCAGTTCGACGCCGGCAAAAACGTCCGGCGTGAGGGCCTCGATGGCGTGCTCCGCGCCGCGGAAGCGAATCGTCTTTCCCGCGGACCGAGCACTGGCCACAAACTTCACCCGCCGGCAGGGAAACTCACGCTCTTCCAGCAGGTTGCAAATGATTTGGCCCACGGCGCCCGTGGCGCCAACAACAGCAATGGTATCGAACACCAAATTCTCTCCAGCAAGCCGCATGCGGCGTCCGTCGGCAAGCGCGCCGGGCGGCAACCTGGCCGCGCCAGCGAATCTACAGCAACTCGCCCCCCGCAGGTGAGCTATTGTAGGTGCGACCGCGCCGCGGCATCAAGGCTGCAAGACGGCCTCGGACCTCCGCCCGCCCCGGGCCTGGGCCGCCAGGCACATGCAAGGGTGGGATTCATGGTACACTTGAGGAATCGAAACGCCAGTCAGTGCGTCTATAATGGAGTGAGGCCCGGAAAGCGGGCAACCCTGGCACGGGAACGCAAGCATGGCAACGATCACCAACCCGCCGGGCGAAAGCAGCGTGGGCCCCGCCGCCGCGGTGCACGAGCCGCCGGCGTACGAGCGCTATATCGAGACGCAGTTGCGCCGCGCACGCCGGCAGGTGCGCGCCGTCGATCTGGCCTCGAATCTGCTGGCGCTCACCGCGGTTCTCTTCGGCTATGTGTTGGTGCTTCTGGTGGCCGATCACTGGCTGGTCCCTGGGGGACTGCCCGCCTGGATCCGCCTGCTTGTCTGGTTGGCGGCCGTCGGCGGCAGCGCAGCTTGGACCGCGGTCTGCGTCTGGCCCCTGCTGGTGCGTTCCATCAACCCTGTGTTCGCCGCACGCACCATTGAACGCAGCGAGCCGGGCCTGAAGAACACCCTGGTCAACTTCCTGCTCTTGCGGCGGAGGCCCGAGTCGTTGCCGCCCCAGATTTTCCGGGCGGTGGGCGAGCAAGCAGCGGAGCGTTTGGCTGTGGTGCCGATCGAAACGGTTGTCGATCGCAGCCGGGTGATTCGCCTGCTGTGGCTCGTGCTAGGGGTGTTTCTGGCCCTGGCGTTGGCGGCGATCGGGCTGTTGATCGAAGGGGCGGCGCCCAGTCACCTGTATCGTTCGGTGGGGCGCGTGGTGGTGCCCTGGGCCGAGATTGCGCCGCCCACGCGGGTCGTTATTTCGGACGTGCAACCGGGTCCTGTCAGCATTTACCAGGGTGAGCGGGTGCGGGTCAGTGCTCTGGTGCGCGGGTTGCGCGAGGGAGAGGCAGTGGTGCTGCACTACACCACGGCCGATGGACAGGCGGTGGACCAGCAGTCTGCCATGCAGAGGGCGGCGGGGGGCCAGCGTTACCAGGGCGAGTTTCCGCCTACCGGACCCGGCCTGGGTCAGGACGCCACGTACTGGATCACAGCGGGAGACGCTGCCAGCGAAACCTACCAGGTGCGTGCGCTGACGGCACCGGCGATTGTGGTCGATCGGGTGGAGTACCGCTACCCGCGCTACACCGAGTTGGAGCCGCGCAGCGTGGCCCGGCAGGGAGACGTGCATGGGATCGAGGGCACGGTGGTGACGATCCATGCCACAGCCAATCAAGAGATCCAGACGGCGATGCTCGACTTCGAGTGCGACGGCCGCCGGGATCTGACCATGCGTGCCGAGGGCCGCACGGCCTGGGCACAATTCCGCCTCTCTTGGGACGAGGCCGCTGGCCGGCCGGAGCACAGCAGCTATCAGGTGCGGTTCATCAACGCCCAGGGGCACGAGAACCCGCACCCTGTGCGCTACAAGATCGATTGTTTTCGGGACGAGCCGCCGGCGGTGGCCTTCGAGAAACCGGACACGCCCCCGGACCGGGAGCTGGTCCTCGAACTCGGTCAGGCCCTTCCGCTGGTGATTACCGCGGCCGATGCCGATTACAAGCTCTCCTCAGTGGTTGTGCGATTTGAACGCGCCGGCGAGTTGCTGCACGAAGAGCCATTGCTCATCGATGGGCCGCGCGCAGGAAGCTTCCGCCGTGCATGGCTCTTTCACAGCGGCCGTTACGGTCTGAAGGAAGGGGATGTGCTTCAGTTCTGGGCTGAGGCAAGAGACAACCGCCAGCCGGACGATGATCGGCCCCTGGACCCCAACGTTTGTTCCACGCCGAAGTACACGCTGCGGATTCTCCCGCGCCCCCCCCAGGACCAGCCACAGGAACAGCCATCCCAGCAGGGCGACGAACGGCAGCCCAAGGGCCGCCAGCGCGGTCCCCAGGCTCAGCAGCCCAATCAACCCCAGCCAAACCAGCCGCAACAGGACCAGCCGCAACAGGGCCAGCCGCAACAGGGCCAGCCGCAGCCCGATCAGCCGCAACAGGGTGACCCCCAAGCCCAGGCGCCTGAAAACAGCCCCCAGCAAGCTCCGCCTCGCCGCCAAAAAGATCAGCCCCCGGAGGGGGCCCAGCAGCCCCAACAAGGGGAGCCACAAGAGGACCAGCCCGAGAATGGCCAGCCCCAACAGGGCCAGCCCCAACAGGGCCAGCCCCAACAGGGCCAGCCCCAACAGGGCCAACCCCAGGAAGGCGGCCAGCAGCACAAGCCCCTCAAGTCACGTCAGCAGGCCCCAGATCCTCAGGACGGCAACCCACAGGATGGCAACGGCTCCGACAGCACCGCTCGGTCTGCTGAAGGACAGCGTGCAGAAGGCCAACCGGGCCAGCATCCCCTGGAAGACCTCCCGCCATCTGACAACCAGCAACGCCCGGCGCAAGACCAGCCCTCAAACTCCCAGCGGCCAAAGGAACCGATTGACCCCGATAGCGATCCCGGCCGCGCCATCGAAGAAATCCTCAAACACCGTCAACAGCGCCAGCCCGCCGAGAACCCCCCTCAACCGCAACAGCCCAGCCAGCAACAACCAGGCCAGCAACGCCAGCCTGAACCCGGCACCCAGTCCGGCGAGCAGCCGCAGCAGAACATGCCGCAGCCGGCGCAGCAGCAACCGGGTGCGCCCGCAGGCAAGGAAGGGCAGACACCGGACAAGCAATCCCCCACTCCGGCCCAGCCTGACCGTCCGCCGGCAGACTCCCCGCAGCCCGGTCAAGATCTCCCGCCAGGGGACATGCCCCCCAACGAACAAGCCGTCGACTCGCCTGACCCACAGGCGGCCGGCCAGCAGGAGACGAAGCCCTCTGGCACCAAGCAGGCGGGAAGCAAGGGAAATGCAGCAAGCCAGGCAGGTGGAGAAGCACAGCCGGGCCAGCAGCCTGAAAAAGACGGCCAGACACCCAGCCCAGGCCAACCCGGCGAGCAGCCCGATGATCTGCCTGCTCAGGCTGCGCGCGAAGGGGAGGATCAGGCCAAGCCGTCTCAGCCAGGCAAGAACCGATCCGGCAAGGGAGGAGACGTGCAGGGCAACGGAGAACGGCCCGATCAACCCCAGCAAGATCGCCAAGACGGGCAGCAACGCGAAGGCGAGGAACCGATGGGCAGCGATTCCGAGTCGCCCGACCGCGGCTCGCCAGGCGCCGCGCGCCGCGGCCATGAGCAAGAGGGCTCCCCCGCCCCGCAAGAAGGGAACTTCGACAAGCAAAAACACCCCACCGATCAAGAACAGCCGTCTGATGTGGAAGATGAGGCCCAATCGCCCACCACGAGCCGTCGCCAGTCCGACGCCGAGGGCGGCCAAGCAGGCAACCGCTCTGGATCCGGCGGCCAGGGCGGCGGACAGCGCTCCCCCAGCCAGGGCACAGGCAGCGCAGGCCAGAACACCGCGGCGGACGATGGAGGTGGTCAGGCAAACCAGAAGGGTCAGGGCCCCACGGCCGAAAGCGGCGGAGATAGCAATACATCGGGCACCTCCCCCGACGGTTCCGGCACCAAGGTTCGCCAGCCCGGCGGCAAGAAGCAAGGCGGAAGCAAAAAAGGCGGCCGACAAGCCGGCGGCGGGCAGGCGTCCGGGCAGCAGGCTTCCGGCAAGCAAGCCTCTGGTGAGCAGGCGTCTGGAGATCCGGCAGGCGGTAAACAGCCGGAGCCAGGTCAGGACTCCAATCAGTCCCAGGAAAACAACCAGCCGGACGATACGCAGAAAGGCCGTCAACAGAGATCCGCGGGTAAAGAACGCCAGAATGCCCAGCCTGGTCAACCGAGCGAACCCGATCGCTCGCCGCAGGCCGGTCAGCAACCCGCTGAAGGCACGCAACCCGCCGAAGGCCAGCAGCAAGACGAGCAGCCCGCAGGCGGCCCGCAAGCTAACGCCGACCAGCAGGGTGCGCCCGGCCAGCCCGGCAGCCAGCCGGGAGATGGCACGGCCAGCCCCACAGGCGGTAGTGGGCAGCCTGCCGATGGCCTGCCCGACAGGGGCCCGCCGCCAGAGGTACCGCAAGGAGACGACCCAAATCTCGACTATGCCCGCCGCGCTACCGACCTGGCGCTGGAGTACTTGAAAGACCAGCTTGCCAAGGAGCAGCCGGACCAGGAGTTGCTGGACCGTCTGGGCTGGACCCGCGAAGACATGCAGCGCTTTGTAGACCGCTGGGAGGCGCTCAAGCAGGCTGCCGGCCAGCCTGGTGAGAAGGGCAAGCAAGCCCAGGTGGAACTGGACGACTTGCTGCGTAGTCTCGGCCTCCGGCCGCAAGGAGCGGCCCTCTCTGGCGGTACGGGGGAAGGCACGCGCGTCAGCAACACGCGGGAGGCTGCCCGCTCGGATCCTCCCTCTGCTTATGCAGAGAAGTACCGTGCTTTCACGCGTGGCAAGAAGCGCCGCATCGAAAAGAAGGAGTAGCATCGGTCGTTGCCGCGTGAAAGGCGCCGCCGTTCGCCCCGGGCGTTGATGCCAGACAGGCGTTGATGCCAGAAGCGTGCGTGGTCTGCTGCAATGCACCGCTGGCGGCCTGGCAGCCAATTCGTCGGTGGGGGCTAGAAGGTGTGACGCCGCGCACAGCGGGGGGGTGAGGTTGGTACGATCGCCGGCTGATGCTCCCACCTGCTCCGGGCAGGCGGAGGGTATAGGCGGTTGGACGTGGGATCTGCAGCATGTGGGACGTGCTCGGGAGCGTGGGCCCTGGCAGGCGGTGCATGGTCCTGCACGGAGCGGGGCGGTTGGTTCTTGGTTGCGTATTGAGAGCATGGATTGGGCCGCTATAATCGCCGCACGGTTCGGAGGACGTTCTCTTAGGGAAGTGACCTGTCTTGATGCGACTTCGAGTGGGGCTGGTGGGGCTGGGCAGTGCCTGGGAGGTGCGCCATCGCCCGGCCCTGCGTGCGCTGGTCGATCGATTTGAGGTGCGCGCCATCTGCGAGCAGATCCCTGCGCGTGCGGAGAACGCGGCGAAGGAGTTCGGTGCGGAAGCGGTCCACGGTTTTCGGGCACTTGCCCAGCGCCCGGACATTGATGCGGTGTTGATGCTGGCGCCGCAGTGGTACGGGTACTTGCCCATCCTGGCGGCCGCAGATGCGGGCAAGGCCGTGTACTGCGCCACGGCGCTGGAGATGGATCTCGATCAGGCCCGCCGCCTCAAGGAGCGCATCGAGCAGGCCGGCATCGCCTTCATGTGCGAGTTTCCGCGCCGGCAGGCGCCGGCCACGCTGCGGTTGAAGGAGCTGATTGCCACCCGCCTCGGTAAGCCCCGTTTGCTCTTCTGTCATATGCGGCGTCCGGCCGAACATGGGCCGGGTGGCCCGCGCACCAGCGTGCAAAGTTCTCCTACACAGGATCTCATCGAACTGGTCGATTGGTGCTCGTACGTGGTGGGCAGGCCGCCGACCTCGGTGCTCGGTTTGCGCCACCGCAGCCCCGGCGACGGGGACGAGGATGATTACCAGATGATGAGCCTCGACTTCTCCGAGGGATTGCCGCCCGGCACCGGCGCCGTGGCCCAGGTAAGCTGCGGCCGCTACATGCCCGCCACGTGGCAAGAGGCCGTGGCGTATCGCCCGCCGGCGGCGTTGCAGGTGGCGTGCGAGCAAGGCATCGCCTTCGTCGATCTGCCCGCCACGCTGGTCTGGTTCGACCGCGCCGGGCGCCACCAGGAATCTCTAGAAAGCGAGCGGCCCGTGGGCGAACAACTGCTGAGCACGTTCTACCGCTCGGTGACCAGCCTGGTGCGCAATGCCTCTGGGCTGGAAGATGCCTACCGCGCCCTGACGGTCGTGATCCAGGCCCGCGTCAGCCACGCGGAGGGACGCCGCGTGTACCTATCATGGTGAGCGCAACAGCTCGTTGCCCGCGGCAAAGGCCAGCGGCCGCACCAGTCAGATCCCTGACCATCTTACGGTGCCGTAACCACGGCTGGCCGGTAGTCTAGCCGACGTCGCCCAGTTCCAGCACCTTGCCGTAGCGGGCCAGCACCAGGCGGCGGAGTCGGGCGAGTTCGGGGCGAGCCAAGCCGGGGTCCTGCCGCACCAGAGCCTGGGCGTCCTGGCGTGCCTGTTCCAGCAGGCCCGCGTCGCGGCGCAGATCGGCAACCCGGAGAGGCGGCAGTCCGTGCTGCCGCGTGCCCAGCAACTCGCCGGGGCCACGCAGGCGGAAGTCGGCCTCGGCAAGGGCGAAGCCGTCGTTCGTCTCCGCGAAGGCGCGCAGCCGCGCTTCGGCTTCAGGGGTGGTCGGGTTGGCGAACACGCAGCAGAAGCCGGGCAGGTTGCCGCGGCTGATGCGGCCGCGAAGCTGGTGGAGCTGCGACAGGCCGAAGCGTTCCCCTCCCTCGATGGTCATCAGCGTGGCATTGGGGACGTCGATCCCCACCTCGATCACGGTGGTGGCTACCAGCACCTGAAGCTGGCCCTGGCGGAAACGTTCCATCACCTCTTGCTTCTCGGCAGCGGGTAGGCGGCCGTGGAGCAAGCCCAGGCGGATCCCAGCCAGAGGACCGGCTGCCAGCGATTGATACGCTTCTCCCACGCTGACCGCGTCGAGTTCTTCCGATTCTTCCACCAACGGCACCACCACGTAGCCCTGGCGGCCTTCCTCCAGCTTGCGGCGGAAGTACTGCCACCATCGCTGGCGCTGCTCAGGCCCGGCGAGGTACGTGCGAACGGGCTGGCGCCCGGGGGGGGCATCGCGCACAGTGGAAATGTCCAGGTCGCCAAACAGCGTCATCGCCAGCGTGCGCGGGATGGGCGTGGCGGTCATCACAAGGTAGTGAGGATGTGCCCCCGCACGCTTCAGCACCGCTCGCTCGCGGACGCCGAACTTGTGCTGTTCGTCGATCACCACCAGGGCCAATCGCGCAAACTCCACCCCCTCTTGCAGCACGGCATGGGTGCCGATCACCAGGTCCAGCTCCCCTTCACGAATACGTTCCAGCAGCTTCCGCCGCTGGGCGGGGTCCAACCCGCCTACCAGCACGTCCCAGCGGACCCGGCTGGCACGCAGCGTCCGCTCCAGGGTCAGTGCGTGCTGCCGCGCCAGCACCTCGGTGGGCGCCATCAACACCGCCTGGTAGCCGTTGGCCACCGCCAGCAGCAAGGCATACACCGCCACCACGGTCTTGCCGCTGCCCACATCTCCCAGCAACAGCCGATTCATGGGCCGGCCGGATTCCAGATCCTGTACAATGGCCGAGATGGCCTCCCGCTGGCCCGCCGTGAAGTCGAACGGAAACAGCCTCCGGATCCGTGCGTCGATCTTCGGCGTGGCCGCCAGCCGCGGCGCCGCCGCCTGCTCGTTCTGATGGCGCCGAATCGCCAGGGCAAGCTGCAACACCAGTAGTTCCTGATACGCCAGCCGCCGGCGCGCGCGAGCCAGCATCTCCGCCGACTCGGGAACATGCATCCCGTGCAGCGCCTCGGAAATGGAAGGCAGGTCGTGCCGGGCCAGCAGTTCGGCAGGCAAGGCCTCCTCCAGCAAGGGGGCATGCACCTCCAGGGCCGACCGCACAATCTGCCGCAGCGTGCGCTGGCTCAACCCTTCCGTCAGCGGGTACACCGGTAACAGTCCACCCGTAAACCCCGGATCGGCGTCCAGGGTTTGCACCTCCGGATGTACCAGCTCCCACACCAGCCCACGCATGCGCACCTTGCCTGTGGCTACCAGCTCCTCTCCCATGGTAAAGCGATCTCGCAGGTAGGTCTGGTTGAACCAGATCAGCCGCACGCACCCCCCCTCGCAATGCAACAGCACCCCCAGCACGCTCCTCCCCTGCAGCAGCGGCCGCCAATCCACCTCCGCCACCAGCCCCCGTAAGCGGACCAGCGCCCCTTCCTGCAACGCTGTCACACTGGTCATGTCGCTCAGATCCTGATAGTCCCGAGGGAAGTAAAACAGCACGTCCGCCGCCGTGCACAGGCCCAGCCGCTTGAGCAGCTCTGCCCGCTGCGGGCCCACGCCCTTGAGATACTGCACGGGCGTCAGCAGATCCGGTGCCGGTTTCCCCCTGTCGCTCATACGAGCCATTGTAGTGCCCCGGCCAGGGCGCTGCGCCGCGTGGGCCCTGGCATAGGTGCCGGCAGGACGAACGGGCTCGTCGCCCTGAGCGGGCCTAGGCTGCCCTGCGGGCGAGCACCAGGGCACGCAGTTCAAGGCTCCAATCTGCCGGCAGGGTAGGAAGGTTTAAGGATTCCGACGCGTCCGGTGCCCGCGCAGCCACGGTGCCGCGCTCAGCCGAAGCTTGCGCAGAGTACGCACGCGGCTGGCACGAAGACGCCGTTGTCGGCGACGCAGCGGAAGGAGGCGCTCCGCCGAATAGATGCAGGGGCGCGGGCATGGCAGGCCGGCGCCCTACCATCTCGCCGTGACAAGCTGTATCGCGGTGCCGCGAGGGCTCGTCGTGGCGAACCGGGGCGCCGTGCACTGCGGTATTCTCGCGCCATGATGGCTGGCTGGAGAGCATCTTGCTGGCGCACGGTGTGCCGCTGGCAGGGGCGGCGCGCTGGCTGGGTGAGGCGTGGTCCTCGATCCCTACTTCGCGGGCCAGGGCCTCGCAGACCACGGCGAGATGGTCGCGCGCATCCTGAGCCAGATCGAGGAAGATCCATTTCTGCCCTTTGATGTAGCATGCGCCGCCGCCGTTGCCATCCAGCCAATCTTCGCGCACCTGCCAGCCCAACCGTCGGGCAGCGGCAATCGCCTGCTCCAGCAGGTCTACCGTGTGCATCCCAGCTTCCCCAGTTCGCCAGTTTCTCAGCCAACTTCCGTGTTGCTCGGCACTTACGTCGCGGATTGTAGTGCTGTGGGTTTGAGTTGGCCAGCCGAGTTCGTCGATACCGTTGTTGTATGAGTACCCACGCGAGCGACGCCTCAGCCGCCATGCCATCGCCCTCCTTGGAACAGCAAGTCGCCCTGCTGAAGGAACAGTTGGCCCATGCCCAGAAGCTGACGGCCCTGGGAGAGCTGGTGAGCACCACCACGCACGAATTCAACAATGTGCTCACCACCATCATCAACTATGCTCGGATGGGGCTGAGATATCAGGATGCCGCGACCCGTGTGAAGGCATTCGAGAAGATCCTCGCCGCTAGCACGCGGGCCGCCCGCATCACCAACGGTATTCTGGCCCTGGCACGCAACCGCTCTACCGCGCTGGAGCCCACCGATATGGTGCGGCTGGTGAGCGATGCCCTCTTGCTGCTGGAGCGCGAGCTGGCCAAGTACCGCATTGCGGTGGACGCGCAGCTTCCTCCCGTGCCTCCTGCTTTGGCCAACGCCAACCAGATCCAGCAGGTGCTGCTGAACCTGCTCATCAACGCCCGGCAGGCCATGCCCCAGGGAGGCCGCATCACTGTCCGCCTGTCGCACGACGCCGAACACAACACGGTGGACCTGCTGGTGCGGGACACGGGCTGCGGCATCCCCCCGGAAAACCTGCGGCGGATTTTCGAGCCCTTCTTCACCACCAAGCAAGGTCCCGACGCCACCGGCAAGGGCGGCACGGGGCTTGGACTCTCCTTGTGTCGAGAGATCATCGAGGCCCATCACGGCCGCCTGCGCGTGGATTCGACCGTGGGCAAGGGCACGGCCTTCACCATCAAGCTGCCCGTGGCACGCGAGGCCGCAGCATCCGCCAGCCTCCCCGCGGTCCCCCGTGAGGGAACTGCCATGCCCGCTGCCCCCAGCCCTGCCAGAGCAAGCTCTACCAGCGCGGCAGCGCCCGGAACCCCTGCGCCGGTGCACGTCCCGCCCTCCGCCCCGCTCTAGCCCGCGTCTACCCGCCCCCCCGTCCCCGCCCTGCCGGCGCCCTCACGCGGCACATGATGGCCGTAACGCCGTGCGCCGAGTCAGACCACCTTCAGGACCTGCGCCGCGCCACGCATGCGCGTCCGCTTATCCCGCGTTCCAACCGTTGCTTTACCTGGTTGCACGCTGGGGCTATGCTCAAGGTAGAGTTGTGCTGAAGGGGGCATGGCGGAGCGCTCCCCGCACAAACAGGCATCAGGGCGAGCGCAGCGAGAAGCAGAACATGTCTCAGGCCATTGTCGATCCCCAGGAGCTGCGGCGCTTTGCGCATAACCTCAAGGTGTTCACCAGCGAGCTGGAGAGCCGCATTGCCGTGCTGCACGGCCAGCTTGGCGCCTTGGGCCAGACCTGGCGCGATCAGGAACATGAGAAGTTCGTGCAGGAGTTCGAGCAAACGATGGCGGCGGTAGGCCGCTTCACGCAGGCGGCTGCCCAGCACATCCCCTTCCTGCTGCGCAAGGCGGAACGGGTTGAAGAGTACTTGCAGCAGCGGTAGGTGCGATGGACCGTGGCGCTCATGTCCACGCCCTGTCGGCGCTTGCTGAGCTGCGGGCCGCACTGCTCACCTTCGAGGCCGAGGCGCGCGATGCGCTGTGCCAGGTCGACCTGGAGATCCGCCGCTTTCTCGACTGGCTGGGCCATGATCTGGTGAAAGGCTGGCAAGCCGAGATACGCCGGCGAGAAGACCTGGTCGCCCATGCCAAGGCCGACCTGGAGCGTGCCCGCCTCTCGGCCGCGTTCGGAGATGAGCCCGATTGCACCGATCAGAAGATTGCCCTGGCCCGCGCCAAACGCCGTCTGGAGGAGGCTGAAGAACTGCTGCGTGTAACCCGCCGCTGGCTGCCCGCCGCCGAGAAAGAGGCCGCAGACTATCGCGGTCCCACCCAGCAGCTTGTCAACTTCCTGGACGCAGACATCCCCGCCGCCGCCGCACGCATTGAACGCATGCTGGCAGCGCTGGAAGGCTACCTTGCCCAGACGCCTCCGCAGGCCGCTGAGCTGAGCGCCAGGAACATGGCGTCGAGCGAGAGAGCGTCGAGCATGCCCGCAGCGGGTATGCCCCCAGCGAGCAGGGCCGCATCAGGCAGGGCCGCACGAGGTGAGGCCGCGTCGAGCGTGCCCGAGCCGGGGCAGCGCGGCGCAGCAGAGGCCGAGTCACCAGAGGCCATCTCCGCCGAGGCCACCTCCGCCGGGGCCATCTCCGCAGAGCAATTGTCCACACAGGGCGTGTCGAAAGCGGCCGAGTCGGAGGAGTGCTTGGCGCCGCACGCCGCATCGCGAGACGCCGCAGCGGGCGGGTCAGCCGAAGGCACGGTGGAGACGCCCAGCCAGCGGTCTCCTGTCGCTGGAGCAGGGCCATGAAAGAGGGCGATCTCAGTCCCGGTGCGGCCAAGTTGCGAGAGGCTTTTAAGCGGCTGCGGGAGCGGTGGGATGCCATTTCGGACCAGTGGCACGATGTCAAGGAGCGTGAACTGCGTGAAGACGTGCTGGTTCCGCTGGAGCCGCTGGTGCTCGCCGCGACGGACCGCATGAACCATCTAGCCCAGGTGTTCTGGCAGATCCGCCATGAGTGCGTGGAGAAGACATGAGCAGGCCGGCTTTGCACGCGCAGGTGCGAGAGATCCTCGAGTCGCTGGCGGCCTTGCTGGCCGAGACCGACGAACGTGCCCGACAAGCCAGAGCAGAACGCGATGCGGCCCTGGCGGCTGCCGAGCAGCAGTTCCAGGGGGAGCGGAGCACGCGGCTGGCCGCCTTCGAGGCTGAGCAGGCCGCGTTGCAGGCCGAGTCCGTTCGGCAGCGGCACGAACTCGACCGCAGCCTGGACGAGGCCGAGGCAGCCATCCGCCGTCGCGCCGCGGAAGAGCTGGAGCGGATCGAGGCACGTTACGAGTCGGAACAGAACCGGCTGAAGCAGGCTCATGACGAGGCGTGCTGGGAGGCCGCCGCCGTCTACGAAGCATCGCGCGGTGGCCTGAAAAGCGAATTCGACCAGGCGCTGGCCCAAATTGGCGAGGCCGGCCAGCGCGCCGCAGACATCGCCGCTGCTGCCCGCGAGCAGCTCGTGGCCTACAAGCAAGAACGCTTGCTGGAAGAGGTCCCCCAGCTTTTGGCTGGAGACGTTCCCGCGGCGCGGGAACGGCAACCGGCTGCCGCTACCACGGCGGCTTTGGCGCGGGCCGAGGCGTACCTGACGCAGCTTCGAGAGCTGGGCGTGGCCAGGGCTGCCGCCGGCCTGGCCCCTGTACTCTGGCTGGTAATGTGGCTAGCGGCGATTGCCCTGCCGGTCTGGCTGGTTTTTCCTCGCCCTGCCGTTTGGGCGGCGGTTACCATTCCCGTCGCGGGCTTGGGTTGGGCAGGCACGCTGTGGGTGGTACGCATGCTTGTCAGGCGGCGTACGCTGGAAGTGTACGTGCCGCTGCTGCAAGCCCTGGCCGAAGCAGAACGGGCGCGAGACGTTTGGAAGGCGCGTCTGGCACGGCACTACAAGCATGATCGGGAGCGGCACCGCGCCGAAAAGCGCCGCAAACGCGCTGCGGCGGACGCACAGTACCAACAGGACCTCGGAGAATTGGTGGCCTGGCATGAGCGTTCTGCCCAGGCGGTGGTGGCGGAACGTGATCGAGCACTGGCAGAACTGGCACGCCGCCGCGAGTCGGAGACCGCGCGATGTGACGCTCAGGCACAAGCCCGCCTCGAGGAGAGCCGGCTACAGTACCAGATCGCATGGCACGCCATGCACGATCGTTTCGACCAGGCGCGCCAGCAGGCGCTATCGCGTTATCAGCGCCAACACACCGAGGTGCTGGAATCCTGGCAGGCCGGCCGCGCGAAGCTGCTGGCCCACATCGACTCGCTGCAGCAGTGTGTGCAGGAAGCGTTTCCCGCTTGGGACGCGCTGGCGGCGCAGTACCAGCCGCCGCAGGGGTTTCCCACGGCACTGCCCGTGGGGCTCTGGCACGTCCCCGCCGTCTCGCTGGCAGAGGTTCTGCCCGAGGCAGAACCGATCGGCCCTTTCTGCCTGCCGGCTTTGGTCCCTTTTCCACAACGTCCCTCGCTGGTGTTTCGCGCCGCCGGGGCGGGCCGCGAGCAGGCCGTCCGCGCGATCCAGGCCGCGCTGTTGCGGCTGTTGACCTCGCTTCCACCCGGCAAGGTGCGGTTCACCGTCATCGACCCGGTGGGGTTGGGCCAGAACTTCGCCGCCTTCATGCACCTGTCCGACTACGACGAGCAGATCATCGGGGGGCGGATCTGGACCGAGCCCGGGCAGATCGAGGCCCGCCTGGCGGACCTCTGCGAGCAGATGGAGACCATCATTCAGAAGTACCTTCGCAACGAGTATGCCACGCTCGATGAGTACAATGCCCAGGCGGGAGAGGTGGCCGAGCCCTACCGCGTGCTGGTGATCGCAAACTTCCCCGTCCACTTCTCGGAAGGGGCCGCGCGCCGGCTGCTCAACATCGCGGCCAGCGGCCCGCGCTGCGGCGTGCACTTGCTGGTCTCTGTGGACGAGAAGCAGCCGCTGCCGCCCGGCTTCGCCCTGGCGGACCTGGAGGCCCATGCCCACCTGCTCGCCTGGCACCACGACGCCTTCCAGTGGCAAGACCCCCTCTTCCAGCCTCTCTGCTTCCAACTGGCTGAGCCCCCCGATCCCGAGACATGCACCCGCTTGCTGCGCACCCTCGGCCAGCACCTGCAAGGGGCCCGCCGCGTGGAAGTTCCCTTCGCCCGCATCGCCCCCCCCGCCGACTCCTACTGGAGCGCCAGCGCTGCTGCTGGCGTGGCCGTGCCGCTGGGGCCAGCCGGTGCCACGCGGCTGCAATACCTGCGGCTGGGCTCCGGTACGGCCCAGCACGTGCTTGTCGCCGGCAAGACCGGTAGCGGCAAATCGACCCTGTTGCACGCCCTGATCACCAACCTGGCCCTCACCTACAGCCCCGACGAGGTGGAGCTGTACCTCGTGGATTTCAAGAAAGGCGTCGAGTTCAAGACCTACGCCGCACACCGCTTGCCGCACGCGCGCGTGGTGGCCATTGAGAGCGATCGCGAGTTTGGGCTCAGCGTCCTGGAACGGCTCGATGCGGAACTCAAACACCGCGGCGATCTGTTCCGCGCCCTGGGCGTGCAAGACCTGGCCGGCTACCGCCGGGCCGATGGCCAGCCGCTGCCGCGGATCTTGCTGGTCATCGATGAGTTCCAAGAGTTCTTCGTCGAAGACGACAAGCTCGCACAGCAAGCAGCCCTGTTGCTGGACCGCCTCGTCCGCCAGGGCCGCGCCTTTGGCATGCACGTCCTGCTCGGCTCCCAAACACTCGCCGGCGCCTACACCCTGGCCCGCAGCACCCTCGGTCAAATGGCCGTACGCATCGCCCTCCAATGCAGCGAAGCGGATGCCCACCTGATCCTGAGCGAAGAAAATGCCGCCGCCCGCCTGCTCTCGCGTCCCGGCGAGGCCATCTATAACGACGCCGGCGGCCTGGTGGAGGCCAATCAGCCCTTCCAGGTCGCCTGGATCGATGATGACGTACGCGAACGCTACCTCACCGAGATCCAGTCGCTCTGCCGGCAAAGGCACGCCGCCGCCGATGGAGGGCCGCACGCCTACCCCCAAATCGTGTTCGAGGGGAACGTGCCCGCGGAACTGCAAAACAACACCATCCTTTCCTCGCTGTTGGCGGGCCAAATCGCACCATCCCCCCTGGCCCCCTGCTGCTGGCTGGGCGAGCCGGTGGCCATCAAGGAACCCACGGCAGCCCGCCTGGTAAGGGCCAGCGGGCTGAATCTGGCCGTGCTCGGCCAGCAGGAAGAAACGACGCTGGGCATGCTCGCCGCCGCCGCCTTGTCTCTGGTCGTACAAGCCGCACGCGGCATGCCCGGAGCCGCCCTGTTTGTGCTCGATGGCAGTCCGGCCGGCAGCCGTGCTAGCGCACTCTGGCAGCAGTTGGCCGCCGCCTTTCCAAGCGTGATCCGCCACCTTTCGTTCCGTGATACCACCTCCCTCATCGGCCAACTAGCCGCCGAGGCAGATCGGCGCTTGCAGGCTCGCGAGTTTGAAGCGGCAGGATGGTTCTGCATCATCTATGACCTGGGTCGGCTGCGCGACCTGCGCAAGGCGGAAGACGACTTCGGCTTTGCTCGCTCCGACCAGCCGCTGCCTCCCTCGCGGCAGTGGGTCAACGTCCTGCGAGACGGGCCGGGCGTGGGCATCCACACCCTGCTGTGGTGCGACACGTGGAGCAACTTGCAGCGTGCGCTGGACCGGCAGGCGTTGCGCGAGTTTGGCCTGCGCGTGGCCATGCAGATGAGCCAGGCAGATTCGAGCAACTGGCTGGACTCCCCCGCCGCCAGCCGCCTTGGTCTGCACCGGGCACTGCTGGCCTCGGAAGGCGAGGGCCTGCTGGAGAAATTCCGGCCGTACAGCGTACCCCCCGTCGCGTGGCTCGAAGGGCTGGGCGCCCGCTTGCAGGGGGCAGCCACCCCAGCGGGGCTTTGACGGCACATCGGCCTGCTCCTGCCGAGCCGGGGCCATCGCGGCGCCACATGCTCCACTTCAGCAGCAACCGGCTGCGCTGCCGGCCCGCACGCCACGGCGACAGTGTCTCGAACCCGCACCGGCCCTTTGGCCCATCACCTCACGGCTCACAGCCCCTGCTCGCGGCGCAGGGCCTCCAGCGCCGCGGCGCACAACTCATGCAGCCAACGCCGCAGGGCTGCCTCCGGCGTTTCGTCCTGTTCCAGCATCAGGGCGAAGGCCACCCGCGGCCGCTGCGCCGGGGCGTAGCCGGCAAGCCACATGCAACCGCGCCCCGCCGGCGGCCGAGAGGCCAGACACACCAACTCCATCTCCCCATGAACAGGCGGCCCAGCAGCCATGGCCGCCTGATGCAAAACGCGACGAACCGCCGCTACCGTCTGTGCCGGCAGAACAGCGGCCTCTTCCGAGAGAACGGCCGCCCGTACGACCGGCCTGCTGCCGGCTGCGCCTCCACGCAACGGCTCATGCATCTCCAGCCAGCCGGCGTTGCGCACCACGTGCAGTCGTACGAGCCGCCCGCCGTTGGCACATGCGCACATCAGCCTAGCGACTTGCAACGGCGTTACCGCCACGGGCCTCTGCCCCTCCGCCAATGCCCTGGCGATCCGCCACGCGCCGTGCCTCCCTGATACGTCGCCAGCAGGCAACGGCAACACACCCGCCGCCTCAACAGGCAATTCGATTCCCGTGGCAGCACCCAGCCCGCAGCGCGCAGCCCACCTGAGCACGCAATCCGCTTGGCTGGCGCCGCACAGCTCCGCCAGCCTGCCGGCGCGCAGGGCGCGGACCAGCTCCCGCTCGTCGGCCTGGCCTGCCTCCAGCGCGGCGATCAGCAGCACCGGCGCCAGCACCATGCCCCCCGGCCTGGCCGCCCGCACACTGCGGTCGAGCGGCACCCCGGCGGCCGCACGGCCGATTTCCCCACGGCCTTCCGGCCGCCGGCCGGGCTCGAACGTGGGCCAGCTCGCCAAAGCCAGGATCTCTCCGGTAGCGGCCTCAGCGAGCACCAGCGCACCGCCGGCGGGACCACTGCCGGTTCTCCTCCTGGAGGCAGCCTCTAGCAGGTCGTGGGCACGTTGCTGCAAGCGGGGATCCAGCGTGAGCACAAGATCGGCCGACTGCTCGCCGCCGGCGGCAGCCGGCGGTTCGCCGCGGCGCGTGCCGCCGGCCGTGGCGGCTGCGCGATCTCGAGCCAGCAGGGCATCGAGCAGCCGTTCGGCTCCACGCGTGCCGCGGCTTGCGACCGGCAGCGGCGCAAGCGCAGCGCCCCGTGCCGGGGCCGCGGGCAAGCTGCCGGCGATCTCGCCCACCACGTGTGCCATGCTGGCGCCACGCGGATACTCGCGCCGAGCCACGCCCAGCACCAGGGCTCCAGGATAGCGGTCCGGATGGGCCTCGATTCCAGCCGCGCTCTCGAGGCTGAGGCCGACACAGATGGGATGGTACCAGAGTTCCTCGGCCAGGGGCAAAGACGCGGCCGACTGCTCCGCCGTCTCGTCGTGCAGGTGCCAGAGCGCGGAGAGCCAGGCCAGCATCTTCCCCCCCCTGAATGGCGTGTCCGCTGCCAGGGGGGCCGGCACCGGCTGCCGCTGGGCCAGCACCGCTTGCCGCATGGTTTGGATCCGGCGCTGAATGACGGCGGCGCGGGCAGCGAACTCGTGGAGCGTCATGCCGCAGGCACGCGCCAGCGCAGCTCGCACCTGGGCATGTTGCTGGCGCAGGCGAGCAACCTCCGCCGCCACCGCGCTCCGCTGCCGGCGCAACGCCGGCGGCAGCCGCGCACGTGCCCTGGCGGCCAGCCAACCCTCGTGAGGAGGATCTTCCAGGTAGCGGTAATGTACAGCCAGAGCTGGCACCACGCGGTCCGCGGCCAGCACGGACCCATCGCGTGCGAGAATCCGCGGCCGCGTTGCCACCGCCGGCTGCGCACTGACCACCGGCCGTGCGGCCATGCGGCGAAATCTCGCTCCGTAGGCAAGCTCCAGCGCGACCACCCGGCTGATGACGACCATGCCTCCCGCCAGCACCAGCCATCTCAACAGCAAGAGGCGGTCGATGCTGCTGTGCTCGCGATGGACAGCCCGTGCCGCTGCCTCTCGCCAGCATACGTGCGCGGCCAGGCGACGCATCCTACCACCTCGGCACCACATTCCGCCTCCGGCCAAGCAGGATAGCTGTCCATCCCCAACCGATGCCTGCCGTCAAGATGGCCGATGCCACGGCATCCGCCGCCACGTTCCACCCAGAAAGCTCTCCCCCGCCCTGCCACCAGGCCAGCCCCGCCAGCACCACACGCAGCATCAAAGCCATGCCGCCTGCCATCACGCCCGCGGTTACTGCCTCAGCAACAGCCCCCCCCCTAGACGGCGCGAGGCTCGCCAACCAGCCCGCCAGAGAGAACACGGCCACGCCTGGCCCCAACGCCGCACCGCCGCTCAAATCGCTCGCCAGACCCAGCAGGGCCCCGCACCACACGCCCGCGGCGCCCCGCGCGCGCCGTGCCCACAGCATCGCGGCGAGGCAATACAGGTCGGGTATGGCCATGCCTTCCGGCCAGCAGGCCTGTAACAAGATGGTCAGCGCAGCCGCCAGCCAGCAGGTGGCCAGCACAGCGAGCAGCATCATGAGCCTCCTTTGCGCCTGAAAGCGCGAGCCGCCGAACCCTGCGCGTTGTTCTGCGCAGCAGCGTGACCCCGCATTGCCCGCGCTGTGGCATGCACAACCCAGACGCGGTCCTGCCACGCCGGCGGCTCGATGGCATCGAACTCAATCTCCCAGTGCGGCTTCCCCGGTTCCCGCCCCACGCGGGCCACCCTGCCATAGAGGAGCGGTCCTTCTGCCAGCCCTTGCTCGCCGGCCGCCAGCACCAGATCGCCCGTTTGCACCGGATGTCGTACATCAACCAGTTCCACACGGCAGGGACTGCCACCCCGCAGCATGCCGCGCGGTCCGGGCCGCAATCCCCCCGGCCCCGGCGTGGCAAGCTGCACCACATCTCGGTACAGCGGATGGGACACGCGGCGCACCGCCGAGCAGGTCACACCCACCTCGAGCACGCGGCCCCAAATGCCCCCGGCACACAGTACGCGGCTTTCCGGCTCTAGGCCCGCACGTCTGCCCACATCGATCAGGGCCAGCTCGGGCATCCAATGCCCTTGCTCCAGGCCTTGTTCGGCAGCCGAACGCGGCTCGGCGTTAGGCGGCAGGGGGCTAGCCGAACGTGGCACGGGGCTAGGCGATGGGGGCAGCGTGGCAGCAAGGGCGACCACGAGAGCATCGTGTTGCAGGTCGCATGCCCTGCCGGCTTCGATGACCTCGAGCTGCTCGAAGGCGTTGCGGCCCTGGCGGCCAAGCATGCGTGCCGGCATCAGTTCCACGTGCAAGGACCGAGGAGCATCCGGCATCAGCAGGCCATGGGTCGCCCTCTGTTCCGCCAGCTCCGCTTGCAAGGCGGCGAGCTGAAGCTGGGCCTCGGCAAGCCTGGCCCGCAGCGCGGCCAGCTCGCCGGCGCGCGTGCGCATGCCCGCGTACCAAAGTTCAAGCTGCCGCACAGCCCGGCGTACGCTGCCCGCTACCTGCCACGCAGGCTCAAGCGCGCGGTGGTACCAGGCACGTGCCTGCTGGACTTCGCCAGCAGGTAACACCACCAGGCAGGCCGCTGCCAGCCAGCAGCAGAGCAGGGCGTTGCCGCGCGGCGAATGTGGGGTGATGGGGAGGATTGGCCTACGCATGGGGATCGGACCTGAGTGCGTGTTGCCAGGCGGAGAGCTGTTCCAAACACGCGGCAAGGCCGCGGACGACAGCCAGTTCCGGCTCGGGGGCCAGGCGCACGGGTACGCCGGCATGCTCGGTGAGGAATCGGTCCAACCCCCGCAACCGCGAGCCGCCTCCTACCAGTACCACTCCCTGCCGCAACACATCTGCCGCTAACTCTGGGCCCGCACGGTCGAGCAAGGCGACCAGCGCCTCGGCAAGCTCAGTGAGCGGGTCGGCCAGCGCCTGGCGGATCTCCTCGCTGCTGACGCACACTCTACGAGCCGACTTGCTGGGCACGTCGAAGCCCGCCACCTCGGCATACCGCTCCGATTGCACGGGCCAGGCCGTTCCCAGCTCGCGCCGTAACTCTTCGGCTGCCGCCAGGGAGATGCGGAGGGCGTACTGCCGCCGCAGGTACTGCGCCACGGCCGCATCGAATGTTGCCCCTCCCACGGGCACGGCCGCGCTGGCAACGACCTGCCCTACAGAGAGCACCGCCAACTCCGTGCTGGCGCTGCCCAGATTGCAGACCATCACTCCCTCAGGCTCCGCCACGGGAAGACCGGCACCCAGCGCGGCTGCCTTGGCTTGTTCGAGCCCCCACACACGGCGCGCTCCGGCTCGCCGAACTGCCAGGAACAGCACCTGGCGTTCTACGGGCGTCAACCGCGCGGGCAGGGCCACCAGCACGCGCGGCGGGAGCCGAAGCCTGCCGCCGCATGCCCGCCGCAGCAGGGAACCCAGCATGGCCTCGCAGGTAGAAAGGTCGGCAACCGCACCGTCTCGCAAGGGCCGATCGACCACGAAGGCGTCTGGTGCCCGCCCGAGCATCTGGCGTGCCAGCTCTCCCACGGCCAGTCCGCCCGCGGCAACGCGTCGTGTGGCTTGCTCGATGGCCACCAGCGAGGGCTCATCCACCACCACGCCAGCGCGCGGCGCGGCCAGGCGCGTTCTGGCAGTACCCAGATCGAGCGCGAGGTCGCTGCTCCAAACTGCCGCCAGGGCTGATAGCATCCTTGCCTTAAACTGTCAATCGCGCTAAGACCGCCGCACTGTTGCGGCTACAATCAGCTTCCCGCCGGCGGCTGCTGAGGCGGAGCACCTTCAGGTTGGCCCGCCGGTTGGCCTGCTGGCGGAGCCTGCTGGCCAGCCGCTGGTTGCTCAGCGGGCGGCTGACCCGCGGGCGGTTGGCCGGCAGGGACGGCCCCGGCAGGTGCTGCTCCGGCGCCCACAGCACCGGCTCCCTTGGCGCGCACGTCCCAATCGTAGCGGCGCCCCTCCAGGTACATCAGCAGCACCGAGATGCAGATCGCAGCGAAGGCCACGACCAGCATGGTGTTGTAAACGTTGAACGTTGGCTTGGCCTGCCCGGTAGAAATTGGGGGCTGGGCGGAGCTAGTCAAGTCGTGTGGCGACACGGTCCTCTCTCTCGATGGTGCCCTTGCGGTACTCTGGCAAGATCTTGGCCACGGCCTTATCAGGCAACACCTGCAAGACCTCAATGCGGCCAAGGTACTTGCTTTCTCCTCCCTGGCGGCGGAACACTTCCAGCCTGTGACCCTTCAACAGCCCGTCGTCGCTGCCCAGCGAGATTTCCACCAGCCCGTTGGCGCTGCTGGCCAGAACCACGCCGTCCAGCCGCGGCGGCTGTCCATCGGGAGGCAGCTCCAGCGGCAGGTCGTTCCTCATCAGCACATCGCGCGCCTTGGCAAACTGCCGGGCCAGCATCAGGTTCTGGAGCTTCAGCCGCTCCAGCTCTCCCTGCGCTTGGTGCAACTGGTCCGTCAGTTCCACCACCTGCTGGAACTTCTGATCCCGCATCTCGCGCGCGTCATTGATATCTTTCCGAAGCTGGTCGATCTCCACCAAACGAGCATCCAACGTCTGGGACAGCTTGCGCACGTTGGCATCGGCATCTGAGGCCTTCTGCCGCAAGTCCGCCTCCTGCAACGCAAGTTGGTCCCGCTCCCGGCGAACCTCCGCTAGCTCAGACTCGAGCTTGGCCAGCACCTGCCGCCGTGTGGCCTTCTCCGTTTGCAACTCGGTCTCCAGCCGATTTCGCTCCGCCGTCAGGTTCTCCAGCTTCTTGCGAGCCTCGTCGAGCTGAAACTTCAGCCCGATCGGCTTGTTCACCGGATCCGTCGGATCCGGCTGGGAGCGAAAGATCACGTCCCGCCAG
>JAIMBC010000327.1 GCA_023511675.1 Pirellulales bacterium | reverse complement strand
GTGCCTCGGGCGTGCTGGCGGACCAGGTGGGCGAGCACGCCCTGGCGCTGCTGCTGGCACTGCTACGCAGCCTGCCGGAGTTTTGGCGGGCGCAGCAGCGCAAGGAATTCGCGCGGCGGCCGACACGAGATCTCCATCGCAGCACGGTGGGAATTGTGGGCTTTGGGGGGAATGGGCGGCGGCTGGCGGAGCTGTTGGCACCCTTCAAGGTGCGGATCGTGGCCACAGACTGGTTTCCTATCAACAAGCCGCCGCACGTCGAGCTGCTGCTGCCGCCGGAGCGGCTGGAAGAACTGCTCCCCCAGGTCAACATTTTGATACTCACGGCTCCCCTGACACCGCAGACGCGGGGAATGATCAATGCGCGCACGCTGCACCTGTTGCCCCAGGGGGCATTCCTGATCAACGTAGCGCGCGGCGGCCTGGTGGTTGAACGAGATCTCGTGCAGGCCCTGGAATCAGGCTGGCTGGCCGGCGCCGGACTGGACGTGACCGAGGTCGAGCCCTTGCCGCCGCACAGCCCCCTCTGGGATCTGCCACAAGTGGTCATTACGCCCCACGTCGGCGGGCAATCGGCACGCCGCGCCGACGATATGACCAACCTGTTTTGCGAGAACCTCACCCGCTGGCTGGGCGGCCGCAGACTGCTCAACCTGGTAGACAAGCGGCTGGGCTTCCCCGTGCCAGAAGAACTGCGCGGCTAGGCCGCAAGCCGGTTGAGCCTTGCAAGGGCCGTGCGCTGACCCGAGCCGGGCAATCGGACCGATCCGTCCGATCGGTCTCAGCCGCACGATCCGCCAGAACATCCACACACCCCTCGGGCGAACCAGCCGAATCGGCCACGGCTACGGTTGAGGGCGCAGCCCAGCCACACACGCCTACGGCCCAGCCGCCGCGTGTCATGCCTCCAGCAGCCTCCAGCGGTCTGCCTCAAGACCGGCGGTGCCTACGGCAACTCGCGGATCTTGATGTCTTTGAACTCTACCGGAGACCCTTCTGACTCCAGACAGATGTAGCCCGAGCAAGGAGAACATCCCGTGCCGCCGGAGACCTCTTCTCCGTTGACCCACAGCCGGACCTCTCCATTCACGCAACGGGCGTAGTAGTGGTTCCACTCGCCCACGCCACGGCTGAGTTGCTTGCGGGGAAAGCTGCGCTTGCCGTCGGGTGCCTTGGGCTCAAAGGGAGTCATGGTCGACTTGCCCACAGGGAACACGTCCCCATGCGTGGTGAACCAGTCGGGCTTCTTGCCCTGCTGCTTCTCGTACTGTTCTGCGTAACCGTGATCCAGCACTTGCAGCTCGATGCCCACGCCAGGCAGGGCGTTGGGCTTCAGGCCTTCCAGCCCTTCGTCCGTGGCCCAGACGAAGATGCCCGAATTGCCCGCAGACTTGAGGTGCCTCCACTGGGCGAGCAGCTCGAAGTTGGTAAACACCTGCCGTGTACGAATCACACCTACCGGCTGCCCCGTGCAGTGGACGTGGCTGCCTTCCCAGGTCCAGGTATCGTCGTGGCAGTTGACGTTGACGAAGTCATCTGCCGTAAGCGTGCGCCAGCCCGGCTCGCTGCCGTCGATGTACGCTCGGGGCGAAGGGGCCGGCTCTTCCGCCAGAACAACAAGTGCCGGCACAACGCATGCCAGGCACACGAGCGAGCGTCGGGTGCAATGGTTCATGGTGCATTCCTCAAAGGGACCTAGCTAACCGTGACGGCCGCCGGACGCTGTTCGCCCGGCACGCGGCGCCGCCGCGCCACGGCACTATGGTAACCCGCGCACAGACCGATGGGCACCCCTCCGTACCCCCACAGCGCGGGCGTGCGAAAGAGGTTGAAGACGTACGTGGAGGGCGGACAGAGAACGGGGCCACGACGAGAAGGTCACGGCCAAATCGGGGGGCGATCAGCACCTGTCGGGGCCAGCCGTAGGCGGCTATGATCAAGTGCCGGCCGGTTGCGCAATGGGCGGCGGAAGTGCATGCTCTTGTGTGGCCGCCTGGCGGGCTGCGGCAAGCCCAGAGCCGACCTGCGGTCAGAGCCGTTTGGCTGCCAGCCCGCCGGCTCAAGATCTGCTCGGTCGATGGTTCCCGAGCCGGCATGCCTCGGCCGGCCTAGAAGCACGAGGAATGACGATGTGGAAGCTACGAGGAGCCTGTTGCGCAGCGAGGGCATGGGGCACAGCGGTGATGGTGCTTGCGGCCGGCGCGGTCACGGCCGGCGCGGTCACGGCTGGCGCGGTCACGGCTGGCGCCGTGATTGCCGGCGAACCGATGCCGTTGGCAGAAGGGGTGCGGGGCGTGGCCACGCGCGCCCCTCGCGGCATGAAGATCGACGGCAACTTGCAAGAGTTTCAAGGCGCGTTCTGCACGCCCGTTTGCTACTTCGAGACCAATCTGGACGCCGACGTCTATAACCGCGGCGCACAGTTCTTCTACATGTGGGACGACGAGGCCTTCTACGCCGGCTTGCGCACACTCGACCAGCGGCAGGCCAACCATGCGCCGGACGACAGGCTATGGGAAGGAGACGGCGTGGAGTGGTATTTTGACACGCGGCGCGGGCCAGACTTCCGCAGTCCGCAGTGGGGGCCCGGCGCGGTGCACATGTACTGGACGGCCTACAAGGGCACCGAACTGAACCCGCGCTGGTGCTTGCGGCCAGACATGCTGCAAGCCATTCCTGGCGTGGGAATTGAAGTGGCCGCACGCCGCACGGACTACGGGGCCGAGGTCGAGTTCAAGCTGCCGTGGGCCAACTTTCCCGGCTTTGCGCCAAATCCGGGAGTGGTGATCGGGCTGGACGCCGAGCTTTGCTATAGCGACGGAGGGGGGCGCGTCTTCCGCACCTTCGCGTATGGCAGTCCGTTGTCGGTGCAGCAGCCCGCTTCGCAGGCGCGCGTGCAGCTTGTCGAGTCGCTCGAGCCGGAATACTGGCGGGCATGCGGTCCCGCCATGCTGCCTATGCGATGCGATACGGCCTGGTTGCAGCCGACTGCGGCGCAGGTTACCGCGCTTTTGGCGCTGCCTCCCGATCACAGAGACCTCATCGGCAGGGTGGTTTTCAGGCTGCTCGATCTGGAGGGGCGCCTGATCAGCGAGTACGAGGCGGAGATCGAGACGCTCCAGGCAGAAGGCCGCTTTTATCGCGCCGTGGCGCACTGGCCAGTGGACGCCGCGGCACCGGGTGGTCACCACGTGCTGGGGATCGTATACGATCCCAGCGGGAAGGAGCTGGCACGCGTGGCGCCAAGGCTGGTGAGCATCCACAACACGCCTGGGTACTGAGGCGGTCGTCAGACGCTCCGCCACAAATCTGGTGCCGCGCGTGCAGTGCCCTTGCCTAGTGGCACGTGCATGCTGCGCGAAGGGGGGGCGGGCATGCACTGCGGCAAGAGAGAGCAGGCATCCTGCCTGCGGCAAGGAGCGCGGGCAGGCCGCCTGCGCCAAGGGCGGCGGGCACCGCTGTTGCTTGCCGCGGCAGAATACGCGCCCCCGCCACACTTCCGCTGGGCGCGGCTTCGTCTTACATTAGGCCTCGTTTACGACGCCCAACCCCGTCTGACGAAAACGAGCATTTAAGGAGCTGCTTATTGTGCGCAAGGGCCTATTTCCACCGCCGCGCTTCGGCTGGCGTCCGATCTCCGCATTGGCTCTAACGCTCGCGTTTGCGGCCGCGCATGCGAGGGCCGCAGACTGGCCGCAGTTTCGTGGTCCGGACGGCCAGGGCCGCGCCATGGACGGCGACCCGCCCCTGCGCTGGGATGAAGGACAAAACATCGCCTGGAAGGCGGCGGTGCGGGGCCAGGGGTGGTCCAGCCCGGTCATCGGCGGGGGCCAGGTGTGGCTCACCACCGCAGACGAGGGGGGGCATTCCTTGCGGGCCGTGTGCCTGGATCTGGCAAGCGGCGAGCTGCTCCACGACGTGGAGGTCTTCCGCATCGCCGAATTGCCGGGGAAGAACGAGAAAAACAGCTATGCCTCTCCCACGCCCGTGCTGGAGCAGGGCAAGCTCTACGTGCACTACGGTACGCTGGGGACGGCCTGTCTCGATGCCCAGCGCGGCGAGGTGCTGTGGCGCAATCAGGAGATCCAGGTCGATCACAAAGAGGGGCCGGGCAGCTCGCCCCTCCTGCACGGCGAGCTGCTGATCGTCCCTTTTGACGGTATGGATCAGCAGCTTGTGGCGGCGTTCGACAAACGCACAGGGCGCATTGCCTGGCGTGCCCCGCGCAGCGGCGCACGCAATCCCAACCCCGACTTTCGCAAGGCATACTCCACGCCGCTCATCGTTGCTCACCATGGCCGTGAGGAGCTGTTGAGCGTGGGAGCGGACCGCGTCAGCGCCTACGACCCCGCCACGGGCAGAGAGCTTTGGTATGTGACATTCGAGGGCTTCTCGAACGTGCCCAGGCCCGTCTGGGAGCGGGATCGCGTGTACGTCTGCACGGGCTACATGAAGCCGCAGTTGCTGGCCGTCGAGCTGGGTAGCGAGGGAGATGTGACCCGTTCCCACGTGGCCTGGAGGTACGAACGCAACGTGCCCGCCAACCCCTCGCCATTGATCCTCGACGGCCTGTTGTACTTTGTCAGCGACACAGGCGTGGCCACTTGCCTCGAAGCCGAGTCAGGCAAACTGGTCTGGACCAAGCGCTGGTCAGGCAACTTCTCGGCCAGCCCCGTCGCCGCGGCGGGGCGGATTTACTGGTTCAATGAAGAGGGAGAGGCACGCGTCATCGCCGCCGGCCGCACCTACCGCGAACTCGCGCACAACCGCCTGCGCGGCCGCGTGCTGGCCTCGCCCGCGGTCGTGGGCCGCGCCTTGGTGGTGCGCACCGACGGCCACGTTTATCGCCTGGAAGAGGGGGGACGGTAATGCAACTCGATTGCTTGAGCGTTGGCGTGCTGGTTGCAGACCACCTCTGTGCGCCCATCCCCCGCCTGCCCAGGGCGGGAGAACTGGTGTTGACGGAGCAGCTCGAGCTGGCCATTGGCGGCTGCGCGGCGAATGCGGCCATCGATCTGGCACGTCTGGGGGTGCGGGTGGGCGTTATTGGCTGTGTGGGCCAGGATGCGTTCGGGCGGTTTATCGTGGAGACGCTCGAGGCGGCAGGTGCCGAGACCTCGGGCATCGTGCGGCTGGCAGACGTGGGCACCTCCGGCACGCTGATCATCAACGTGCAGGGCGAGGATCGTCGCTTCATCCATACCATGGGTGCCAACGCACGCCTGACGGTCGAGCACATTCCGGCGGATCGCGTGCGGCAGGCCAGGGTGCTGTATGTGGGAGGCTACCTGTTGATGCCCGCCCTGGAACACGCGGCGTTGGCCGCCCTGTTCCGACAAGCGCGTGCCTGGGGCGTGAAGACCGTGCTCGATGTCGTCCTGCCCGGCCCTGGAGATTACTGGCCGCGACTGGAGGCGCTGCTGCCGGAAACAGACGTGTTCTTGCCGAACAACGACGAGGCGGCTGCCATCACGGGAGAGGAGGATCCGCGGCGGCAGGCGGAGCGGTTCAGGGAGGCGGGCGCGGGCACGGTGGTGATCACGTGCGGGGGACGCGGCAGCGTGCTGGTGACGGAGGGGATGCGGCTGGAGGCGGGCGTGTACCCGACGAGTTACGTGGGCGGTACGGGTGCGGGCGATGCGTTTGATGCGGGCTACATTGCGGGCCTGCTGGAGGGGGCGGAGCCGCTGCGATGCCTGCAATGGGGCAGTGCCCTGGGAGCCAGTTGCGTGCGTGCGGTGGGCGCCACGGAGAGCGTGTTTACCCGTGCGGAGGCCGAGGCATTCATGCAAGCACATCCCCTGGAAACGAGGCGCTGGTAGCGGGTGGGGCGGATGCCGACCTGGGGCGGAGCTGCTTGCCGGCGTGGGTGGGAGGCGGCAGGGCGTTTCTAGCCGGGCGCGGCGGCGCCTCTGGCTTGGGGGTGCGGCGGGTATTACC
>JAIMBC010000326.1 GCA_023511675.1 Pirellulales bacterium | reverse complement strand
TTGCTTGGCAGTTTTTTTCGCTTGGCCACTCACGTTCGCCCACACATGAAGCCGGCCATCAGCCAGGTTTGCTCCCTTGAGTCGACCTTTGAGCGAGACCTGGAGGACTATGCCGCGGGGGCCTGCCGGGCTGTGGAGGTCTGGTTGGGGAAGCTGGAGCGGTTTCTGGAAACGCATCGGCTGGAAGAGGCGTGCCCGCTGGCGGCTCGGCACGAGGTGGTGCTGCCAGCAGCCAGCTTTCAGGGTGGACTGCTAGCCAGCGCTGGAGACGCACGCCGCCAGACGTGGGACCACTTTGCGCGGCGGTTGCACTACTGCCGCATGCTGGGGATCGAAACGCTGGTGGTGGCCTGCGATGTGCCGCGTCCCATCGACCGCGATATGCTGGAGCGGGTGCGCTTCTCGCTGGCCGAGGCAGCACGTCAGGCTCGGGCGAAGGGGGTGCGGCTGGCCCTCGAGCCGCAGGCGGGCTCTGCGTTGGGCAACAACGTGGCAACGGTGGCCAGCCTGGTGGCCGAGACAGGATCGCCCCACCTGGGCGTGTGTCTCGATGTGTTTCACTACTACCTCGGCCCCAGCAAGCCAGAAGATCTGCGGCTGCTCGATGCCGAGAACCTGTTTCACGTCCAGCTCAGCGACCTGGCCGGCACGCCGCGAGAGTTTGCCACCGATAGCGACCGCATCTTGCCGGGCGAGGGAGACTTCGACTTGCAGCCCATCCTGCAACGCCTTGCGGACATTGGCTATTCGCGTTACATCTCCATCGAGCTGATGAATCCCCAACTCTGGCGCGTGCCGCCGCGCCAGTTCGGAGAGGTGGCCATCACGGCATTGCGCAAGCTGCTGGGCCAGGCCAGCATGGACTAGGCACGGCGTGCCCCAGGGGATCCATCCTGGCGTCCCGTACGGCGACCGGAATCATGCAACGCGTTCAACAGCAATACCAGCGTGCCTGCCACAGCCTGGCCGGCGGCGTCAGTTCCTCGACACGCAAGAACCAGGCCCTCGGGCATGCCATGTACTTTGCTCGGGCGCGAGGCTGCCGCCTGTGGGACCTGGACGGTCGGGAGTACATCGACCTGTGTGCCAGCCACGGTGCGGCATTGCTGGGGCACAACCATCCCCGGGTTCGCACGGCGGTACTGGAGGCGCTTGCCCGCGGCGCGCCGTGCTCTTACGAGAACGAGCACCACGCCGCCCTGGCAGAACTGTTGTGCCGCACCGTGCCCTGCTGCGAGCTGGTGCGATTCACGGGTTCCGGCACCGAGGCCACCATGCACTGCTTGCGGCTGGCACGGGCCTACACGGGCCGTAGCAAGATACTCAAGTTCGCGGGGCATTTTCACGGCTACCATGACCAGGTGATGTACGCCCTGGGAGGCAGCGCTGCGGCCGAGCGTGCCGAGCCGCCCACCGGGCCGTTCCTGCCGCCGCACGCGGCATCGTCAGGCCTGCCGCCCGGCCTCGACGAGCACCTGGTGGTGATCCCCTTCAACCAGCCCGAGGCCCTCGAGGCCGCCTGCCAGCGCTACGGCCGCGAGCTGGCCGCGGTGATCTGCGAACCGATCTGGTACAACGCCGGCTGCATCCAGCCCACGGCCGAGATGGTGCGTGCGCTGGCCGAGCTGCCGCGGGCGCACGGGGCGCTCTTGATCTTCGACGAGGTGCTCAGCGCCTTTCGCATGTGCCCGGGCGGGGCTCAGCAGTATCTAAACGTGGTGCCCGACCTGTGTACGCTGGGCAAGGCAGTGGGGGGCGGCTACCCGCTCAGCGTGTTTGGCGGACGGCGCGAGATCATGCAGCGCTTGATGCCCGAGGGAGACTGCCAGCACAGCGGCACGTACAACGGCCATCCTGTGGTGGTAGCGGCCGGACTGGCGGCCGTGCAGTGCTATCTGGAACGCGGCTTCTACGAGCACATCACGCAGGTCGGCACACGCCTGATCTCCGGGTTGAACGAGTTGTTTAAGCGACACGGCGTGCCCGGCCATGTGCAGGGGCTGGGTGCCCGCTTTGGCCTGTACTTTGACCTGCCCAAGCCTCCACTTACCGACCATGACCTGCTGGCTCATAATCGCACGCTGATGCTGCGTTTTGTGGCCAGTGCTATCCGGCACGGCGTGTACCTGCACGATTACGGGGGCGGCCCCTGCCACCACGGTTTCTGCGCGGCCATGACCATGGCCGATGCCGGAGAGGCCCTGCGGCGTCTCGATGCGGCGATAGGCGAGCTGGCGCGGGACGAGATATCACCCTGAGCGCCGCTGGCGTGCAAGGGCGGGAAGCCACCGCCGCCGCCTGGCCGTCCAACGCAAGCGAACCGCGACCGGCATCCACGGACTGGCCGAGATGGTCCTTCCGGACGAGACGGAGCAGTGCAAGCGCCAGCGGCGTCCGCGGACTGGGCAGCAGGCAAGATGCGGCAGTTCGCGCGTGCTTTGCTGAGGCCAGCCGGTCGAGGAGTGTCTTGTTCTGTACCGCGACGGCGGGTCGTGCGATGAGCCAGTGGCTGACTGCATGTGCGCGCAGGGCAACGCGGCTGGCGGCCTTGGCCTGGGCCACTTCGGCGTGGGCCGCGGACATCTGGGGACGCAGGCGGCCCGGTTGCTCCGCTAGGCCTGGCCGTTGCCTTCCAGCCCGGCGTTGAGCGGCTGGAGTTCGGCGGGCACGAACAGGCCGTCGCGTCGGATCAGCTCGCCGTCGAACCAGATCTCCCCGCCGCCGTAGTCGGCCGTCTGCAACAGCACCAGGTCCCAGTGGATGCGGCTGCGGTTACCGTTATCGCATTCTTGGTAGGCGTTGCCGGGGGTAAGGTGCAGCGAGCCGCCGATCTTCTCGTCGAACAGCGTGTCCAGCATGGGGCGCCGCACGTGGTTGTTGCAACCCAACGACCACTCACCGATATAGCGTGCTCCCTCGTCGGTATTTAGGATTTGCTCCAGCCGCTGGCGATCTCCGTTGCAGGCGGCCCGCTCAATGCGTCCGCGGCGAAACTCGAACTCGACGTCCTGGAACACCGTCCCCTGGTAGCGGCTCGGCGCGTTGTAGCGGATCACGCCTTCTACGCTCTCGCGCAGGGGGGCCGTGAACACCTCTCCATCCGGAATGTTGCGCTGGCCGTAGCAGGGACGGATCGGCATGCCGCGGATCGAAAAGCGGAGGTCGGTACCGGGGCCGACGATGCGCACCTGATCCGCAGCCTGCATGCGTGCCGCCAGCGGCGCCAGATTGCGTGCCATCTGGGCATAGTCGGCCGTGCACACGCGAAAGAAGAAATCCTCAAATGCCTCCCGGCTCATGTCCGCCGCCTGGGCCATGGAATCCGTGGGATACCGCAGCACCACCCAGCGGGTGCGCGGCACGCGCACCTGGCTATGCACCGGATGCCACCACAGCCGCTGGTAACGCTCCATGCCCTCGGCGGGCACGTCGGCAAACTCGCTGGCATTCGCCGCCCCGCGGATGCCGATGTAAGCATCCACACGCTCCATGCGGTAGCGTTCCACCTCACCGGCCAGGGCCAGGGCCGGCTCGGCCGCCGAACGGTAGAGCGAGCGCAACACGCGATTGCACTTCCAGCTTACCAGGGGATGCGCGCCACGGGCGGCGGCCAGCTCCACTAGCAGGCAGACCAGGTCCGGTTCCGGCAGGTCGATGGCCTCGATCAACAGGCGGTCTTGCGGGCGAATCTGGCAGCTATGGTCCAGGAGGATTTCGGCCAACCGCACCAGTCTGGGATCCGGCATGGCAGGGCAGGGGGCAAGCGTGTGGGACGAAGTTGGTATGATGCATCATGGTGTGGCAACGCCCTGCCGCTGGCAAGCACCCCCCCGCGCGCGTTACAGCTTGATTGAGTAAGCGTCCAGCGAGTGGTTGGATGCAAGCACCCCGGCGAGCGTAACAGCTTGCCCGCCGCAGACGTACAAACTGGGCGGCTGCCAACTTGACCTGTCACTGGCCCAGAGGCGGGGCTCTAGATCTCCAGCGTGGCCAAGAGGCGACCGGCGCCTGCGAAGAGATTTATAGAGCCCGCCGCCGGCAGATGAGGCACGCGGCACTCTGGCTGGGGATCGTGGGGGCCTACGGCGAGGCGCGCGCCGCGCTGCGGCTGTGCGTTTCCAGTGGCGCGGCCGCAAGCCTGGGGTAGACCATCGCCAGCACGGCCGCCAGGATCAGGCCGAAGGCCAGCCACTCGTTCCAGCGGGGCCAGTGGCCGAAGTATGCCAGGTTGAACAGCACGAATACGCTGATGGAGATCACCTCCTGCATGATCTTCAACTGCGCGGTGGAGAACTGCTTGATCCCCAGCCGGTTGGCGGGTACTTGCAGTGCGTATTCCGGCAAGGCGATCAGCCAGCTTACCAGAATCACCGAGACCAGCGGCGCAGCGCGGAACCGGCTGCCCAGGTGGCCGTACCAGGCCAGGGTCATGAAGGCATTTGAACAGACGAGCAAGAATACGGTGCGCACGTGTGGGGCCTCAAATCTGCTGATGGCGGGCGGTGCCGCGGCGTGCCGGCCAGCACGGCACGAGCGCACAATTGTATCGGACGGCGGGCAGGCGTATACTTCAGCCAGAAGCGGTGGGCGTTGAGCGAGGCGTGGCGCCCCGTTTCCAGAGGGGCTTTGTGGCTCCTGTTAATAGCAGCAAGACCCGAGGGAGTTGCCATGGCGGCTGTTCGACGCGTGCTAGCATGGTGCCTAGCTACAGTGTGGCTCTGGCCGGTGGTTACGCTGCGCGCCGACGAGCCGCCGCCTCCCGCGCCGCCGGCGGCTGGCCGGGACAAGGCGCGCGGGGCGGGCTCAGGTGAGCAGGCAGAGGGAGCACAAGGGAGCAAGTTTATCCGGCTGCTACGCAGCGACGATGGAACGGTGGTGGCACTTCAAACGGCCATCGTGGCCTACGGCCGGTCGGATGAGGCCGAGGCCCAGTCCGATGGACAGGTGGACGAACCGCAGCGCAGCCGCGTTGAGGTGCATCTTATCGGTGCCGTACACATTGGAGAGGCCGAGTATTACGAGGCGCTCAACAAGGCGTTCCAGCAATATGACGCCGTGCTGTACGAGCTGGTGGCGCCGGAAGGCACCCGGATCGAGCGGGGAGACAGCCGACGCGACCGCAGCATGGTCAGCCGCCTGCAAGTCGGCATGAAGCAGATGCTGGAGCTGGATTTTCAGCTCGAGCACATCGACTACCAGCAGGAAAACCTGGTCCATGCGGACATGTCTCCAGAGGAGTTCGCGCGGACCATGGAAAAGCGTGGGGAAAGCATCTGGAGCATCTTCCTCCGCATGCTCGGCCAGAGCATTGCCCAGCAGAGCAAGAACCCCAACGGGCCGAGTGATCTTGACCTGCTGATGGCCCTGTTCGATCGCAACCGGGCACTCAAGCTCAAGCGCCTGCTGGCCGAGCAGTTTGAGGATCTGGAAGGGGTGATGCTGGCCTTCGAAGGGGAGGACGGCTCCACGATCATCAGCGAGCGGAACAAGAAGGCGCTGGACGTGCTGCGGCGCGAGCTACAGAGCGGCAAGCGCAAGCTGGCAATCTTCTACGGCGCCGGCCACTTGCCAGACATGGAAACTCGGCTGAAGCAGGACTTCGGGCTGGCGCGCCGCGGCGAGCGCTGGCTGACCGCGTGGGACATGTCCGACGCCGCTCATCCCCTGCCCAAAGAGGCCTCGTACCCGGCGCTGGTCGAAGAATCGCCTTCCGGCGAGCGGGACTGATCCTGCGGAAAGAGCAGGTGAAACGTGGAGCCGGATCCTGGTCCCGACTCCACGGAAATCGACCCTCCATGCTGCTCCATGATCTTGCGGCAGGTGGCCAGCCCCAGCCCCGTCCCGGGAATGCGCTGTTCTACGTGCGCACGCTGAAACGCCTCGAAAATCCGCCCTTGATCCGCCTCGGGGATGCCCAGGCCGTTGTCGGCAACAGACACC
>JAIMBC010000325.1 GCA_023511675.1 Pirellulales bacterium | reverse complement strand
CAATTCCACCGGGTAACGCACATCCTCGGCGGGTACGATGTCCGTTACTTCCGGCAATTCGTGGCGGTCTACCTCGGAGCACCAGTCGCGGCGCACGAACCCCGTGCCTTTCGCATGCCAGTAGGCCGTCTTGGCCTTGGCCTGCCTGGCTTCCCAGCGGGCCACGATTTGGCGCAACACCTCTTGGTGCGCAGCTTGGGCAGCCGCGCGTGCCCCAAGGCCCACCAGGGCCAGCAGCGCCCAGAGCGTGGCGGCCAGCGTGCGGGTTGCGAACCACAGACGCAAGCACCCAGTGTCAGCAATGCTGTGGCGACCTAAGCTCATGGCACAGAGTTCCAGCTCGAGGCGTCAGGCGGCGCGGCAACGCAGGCAGTGATGGGAAGGACCAGTTGCTCCGCCCCCCCTTGGCCGGCCCTGATTTGCAGCCGCAGCGTGGCACGAGCCAAACGCGGCTCGCCGCCAGTGAAATGTACCATCAGAGCCAGCGCTCCGTCGCTGCTGGGACAGGATACCAGCTCAACCGCCGGGTCGTCGCAGACCGCTTCGTCCAGAGCCAACGGCCGACGGCGGACCGAGCGCACCAGAATATCGGCCTGTCGCCGCTCGCCTGGCTGGACAATTCCAAGATGCAGCGCCGCGGGAAGAATCTCCAAATCAGGCACGCAGGTACCCTGCACGGACAAATCATAAGGAGGGAGCGTCTCGCCAGACTCGAGCTGCGCGGCCAGGGAGAGGGTACACAGAAACTTGCCAGGCGGCAGACTTGGGAGCGGCTCGACAGACAGCCGCCATTTTCGACTGTGACGTGTCACCTGACAACGGAGATGCTCGGGCGCCGTGACCCTGAACGCCACGAGCTTTTGCAAGGGCTCGATCTCCACGTGCTGTACCGGCCCAGACATACCTTTCGTCGGCCGATTCGCGCCTCCAAACACAAGTCTGGACGGTGAGGGCCTGAAGGCACGCCTGATCCGACCCCCGATCTTGAACACGCGAGGCAAGGCCAGACGGTCGGCAGGTATCAACGATACGTCCATGGAGAACTCCTCCGGCAACCTGTCGCCAGGCGCCAGTGCGTCCCCACGTGCCAGATCGAGAACCAGCTTCACTACCCGCTCAGCGCCCGGCGTGACCTCGAACTGCCGGGGGGTCGCGGAGGTGCAGACGCAGCCCGTGGTCCGCACGTCGAACACCGTCACCGGCCGCATGCCGATGTTCCGCACGGGCAGGCGTACCTCCAGACCGGTCTGAGCCCATACCTCGCCCAGATCCAGGGCGGCCGGGTCGATCTCCAGATGCACGCGTTCGCCCTGCTCGAAAACATGCGTCAACCCCAGCAGGAAGCCGCCTATCCCCACCAACGCAATCGCCAGGCCCAGACCGATCGCCCCCAGCACCTGGCGGGGCGCCAGCTCAGCTTGCCCCTGTAACCCCGAGTCGCCCACATTATTTGAGGCACCGGCCGCCGCGGAAGGGTCACCGCTCGATGCCGGTAATCTGGCAGGGCCGGCCGCCGCGCCGGGAGAAGACGCGGCAGGCAGGGCTGGTTCGTCAGAGGCACCCCTTTTCGCCAGGCTGTCAGGTACGTGAGGGGCTGCGTCCCCCTCTGCCCTGCCAGGCGCGTCCCGGGCGGGCGCCGCACGCGGCTCGCCTGCCACCATTGGCTGAGCGCTGCTCGGCCCCGTCGCGGCAGCGATCTCGGGGACGGTGCCGCTCGTCTCTGGCAGAGAAAGCCGCGTGACAGGCCCCGAGCCGCCTGGTGCCATCTCGGCCCGCTCGCCACCGCCGTCGTGCTCCGCCATGGGAGTCCTCCCTTCGAGATCGCCTCTGTTTTACACCCGCGCCCCCCCCCGGCTGTCAAGTTCCCGCGGCCTCAGCCTCTCGGATCGGCAGATGGCCGTTCTCTCGCCCCTGGGGCCCCGGCCATCGCATGCGGCCGGGCTACCGTTGGATGCGCTATGGTGAGCGTGGGGCAGCGCCTCATGTGGCCATGTCGCCTGGGTTGGAGCCGACCCTGGCCGCGCAGCTCGCCGGCCAAGGGGATGCGGTAACGGTGTGTGCTGGCCCGAGAGGTCGCCCCTGGCCAACGGTTCCTGGCATCGGTACATGAAGCAGGGCAGGGACGCTCAACCGAAGGCCGACGGTGCATGCCAGCCATTGCGGTACCCTGTTCCTTTCTCGACCCTCTGCCGCCATCGCCACAGCTCATCGTGATGTGGGTGATTTCCACGCACCTGAAGCCGATTGTACAAATCGGTGCAGGCTGGTCCAGCAATTGTTCAACCAGGCTGCCACGCGTATGGGGAGTAAAAAGTGGGGCATACGGCTACGTGGGTGTCCGAGCTGGCACTGGCCGGCGGCGGGGAGCGGACACAAGAGGTGTGGGGATGTCGCCGCAGGGGGCGCGGCCCTAGCAAGGCAGCGAAGGACGCGCTGCGGGCGCGAGCATGTCTGGCCTGCCAGCCATTCCGTGCGAACGGCAGCCCACGACGCGTGCGGCTCTGGCGGCGTTGGACGCGGGCAGTTCCATGGCGACGCTAGCCGCTCCGCCGGATGGCGGTGCCTCCCCAGTGTCTAGGGCAGGCAACTGGCGAGCAAGCGGGCTAGGGTTGCTGCGTGAGGTTCGCGGACCATTTGGAGATGGTCGGTCGGCAGCGTATAGAGGTCGAGGCCGCCTGCGACCCAGGCATCCCAGCCCAGATGGGGGTCGCGCTGGTACGCCGGGTTCTGCGCTGCGGCAAAAAGGGTCACACGTCCCGCATAGGGGCCTGGGCGGTAGGCAAGCATGGCGCGCAGGTTCGCCTGGAATACGTTGAACACGCGCAGCGCACGCTGGCGCGCCTCGTGGAGGGCCACGATGTGTGCCCGAGCGGCGCGGCGGACGAAGTAATCGAGCTGGTCTTGAGGGGCGAGCTTGCGGAGGGCTTCCAGGGAGAGCTGCTCTTCGCCCGGAAAGAGGGCTAGCAGTGTGGGGAGGAAGTCCTCTTCGGCGGCTGCCTGCTCGGGTGCCAGGGCACCGGCGTCCAGGAGGAACAGCCGCTCCACCTGTTCGCCGGCACGTTCGAGCTGCCGCGCCATTTCAAAGGCGAGGTTGCCGCCGAGAGACCAGCCGCCGAGGCGGTATGGCCCATGGGGCTGGACCTGGCGGATGGCCGCGAGGTAGTGGGCGGCCATTTCTTCCACGGATTCGTGGGGGGGGTGCGCACCGTCGAGTCCCTGGGCCTGCAAACCGTAGAGGGGCAGGTCCTCCGGGAGGTGTTGTGCCAGCTCGGCGTAGCAGAACACGGTCCCTCCCACGGGATGGACCAGGAACAAGGGCCGCTTGTCGCCATGGGGCCGGATCGGCACGAGCGTCCTGCTGGCCGCGATCTGGGGCGCGGCCAGCAGCGCCGCCATCTGTTCCACGGTGGGGCATTCGAACACGGCGGCCAGCGGCAGGTGCCGGCCAAGCTGCTGTTCGACTGCTGCGGCGAGACGCACGGCCAGCAGAGAGTGGCCGCCCAGGTCGAAGAAGTTGTCTTGCAGGCCGATGGGCCTGGTGCCGAGCAGATCTTCCCAGAGAGCGGCGAGTTGTTGCTCCAAATCGGTGCGCGGGGCCAGGTAGGGCACGGCGGCCGGACCGCGCCACGTGGGAGGCGCCGGCAGCAGCTTACGGTCGATTTTACCGTGGGCATCGAGCGGCAGCGATTCGAGCACGACAAACGCCGCAGGCACCATGTAGCTGGGCAGCCGCTGGCGCAACCACGCGCGGAGCTGAGGAACGAGCTGCCGCTGAGCGGCTCGCACCTGGGGATGATTGGTGAGCGACAGCCAATCGATGTCCTCGGGCCGATTCGCAGCAGGGGCTGCCGCGCCGGGCAAGGCAGCATCAGGCCGGCGCAGAAAAAGCACATCGAAGCTGCCGGGGGGGCCGTGGCGCGACCAGCACACCTGCACATGTTCGCCCAGTTCTTCGGCGAGGTGCCAGAAAACCTCGGGATCGAGTCCTGGGTTGCGGTTCAGGTGTTCGAGCGCCTGGCGCACGGCGCCGGCGGTGGGAGGCGCGTCGGCAGAGTTCAGCATTTCCAGCGCGCGCACGGCGGCGAGAGTGCGTGCATTGGGTACGCCGGTCAGCAACAGGGCGTCCGGTTGATGCTCGAGCAGGTGCTGGCGGAGGGCATCGCCAGCTTCGGACGTACTGGGCCAGGCCATCTGCGGGCAGTCGGGCGATGGGGGGGCCGCGTTGCCCACATGCAGCACCACGTCGTAGCGGAAGGCGTTGAGTTCGTTTGCGTAGCCGCCACGTTTGAGGTGGATCTCGGCACCGGCAAGCCGCGGGATCCTGTGTGCCAAGGCGGAGAAGAACTCCGGCGCGATCAACAGCTCGTGTTCCTGCTCGATGCGGCGTTCGACCCTCGCTCGCAACTCGGCCAACGGCAGATTGTCCGGTGCGTGGGCCAGCTCGATGGAGGCGTGCAGCGCCGCCAGCAGGTGGAGGTTGCGCACATCACCCAGGAAGATCTTCCCGCCCGGACGTACCAGCCGTACCGTCCCCTCCAGGACACGCAACAAGTACTCCTGTCCGGGGAAGTACTGGACGACCGAATTGAGCACGATCAAGTCAAACGCGTTGGGCGGCAGCCCCTCGAAATCGTCTGCCGCCTGATGGCGGAGCGTGACGTTCGAGCCGCCGCACAGGGCAAGCTGGTGCTGCACGTACTTGATCGATTCCAGAGAAAAGTCCGTGCCCACGTACGAGCGGCAGTGCGGCGCCACCGCCTGCAAGATGCCGCCCGTGCCGCAGCCGATCTCCAGCACGTCTCGCGGCTGCAGGGCCAGGATGCGTTCGACCGTGTGAGCCAGCCAGAGGTCCATCTCCTGCTGCGGTATCGGCTGGCCGGTAAAGCTGGAGTTCCAGCCGATGATATTGAACCGCCCCTGTTGCGAGAGCACAGCACGACGGTAGGTTTCGTCGAAGATCGTCTTCCAGTGAGACACATGGTCGTGCTCGCCGCTGGCTGTGCTGAAGCGGGGAACTACATAGGCGGCAAGCTGCCGCCCCTCTGCTTCGCCACGGAGTACGACCACCGCCTCGCACACCTGTGGATGTTGCCGCAGCGCCGCAGCGATCTCACCCGGCTCCAGCCGCAGACCACGCAGCTTCACCTGCTCGTCCTGCCGGCCGAGAAACTCAAGACGCCCATCTGGCATCTGCCGCACCAGATCCCCGGTGCGGCACCAACGCCCTCCTCCCAGCTCCGCAGGCAACTCGACAAGGGTACGCTGCGTCAGATGCGGCAAATGGCGATAGCCGCGCGCTACCCCAGGCCCAGACACGTACAGCTCACCCCGGCCCCCAGGGGGTACCAGCCGCCCGTCCCGCAGAACCAACACCTTCGTGTTCTCGATCGGCCGGCCGATGGGCAGCCTGCGCGAGGGGTCCACGGGAGCAGCCGCCGAAAAGCTCTCCACGGTGGTGGTGATGGTTGCCTCCGTCAGCCCATATGCCTGGAGGAATGTGCCCTTCCCTGCCGTCAGCCGCCACCACGTGTTCAGCTTGTTGGCAGACGGAGTTTCCCCTCCCACCAGCACCAGCCGAGGCGGGTTGGCGAGCAGCTCCGGCGCCTGCTGGGCGGCGTCCACGCCCAGGTGCCACACAGCCGTGGGCAAGTGCAGCACCGTGATCTGCTGCCGCTGGCAGAAGCGCAGGATCGCCCGCCCCGAGGGCTCGCCGCCTGCCGGGTAGATGGTCAACTGGGCACCCGCCGCCAGCACCGGGAAGATCTCCTCGGCCGCGGCATCGAACGAAAGCGAGATGAACTGCAACACCCGCTCGCCGGGCCCCAGCTCCATGCGGCGGGCAAGCGCCAGGGCGTGATTGGCAAGGCCGCCATGCTCGATCTCCACCCCCTTGGGCTGGCCGGTGCTGCCGGAGGTGTAGATGATGTAGGCCAGGTCGTTCGGCCCGC
>JAIMBC010000324.1 GCA_023511675.1 Pirellulales bacterium | reverse complement strand
GGGGCGATGAGACGCTCTACCAGTACACCGACGCAGACAACGACGGCCAGCAAGACGACCTGGCCCTGATCACCGACCCCTGGGGACGGCAGGTAACCTTCACCTACGCCAGCGGCAAGCTGGCCAGCGTCACCGACTTTGCCGGCCGACAGCTTGTCCTGGCACACAGCGGCGGCAACCTGGCCTCCCTCACCAAGCCCGACCCAGACGCAGCAGGCCCCGCCGAGCCCCAGCAGATCGCCTACGGCTATCAGAGCCGCCGCCTGATCGAGGCCGACTACGGCCTGGGCGTGACGCTCCAGTTCGATTACGACGACTGGTACCGCGCCGCCGCCTGGATCTACCCTGATCAGACGGCCACCAGTTTCGTCTCGCCCGAAAGCCACGGCTTCGGCTCGCCCAGCCAGGCCTCGCCCGAGCCCGTGGCGGTGGTCTCCAGCGTGGTGGGCCTGTTCGTCGATGAACTCGGCCGCCAGACCAGCTACCGCACCAACCGCTGGGGACACTGGACCCGCCGTACCGATCCGCTGGGTAACACCCACACGTTCAGCCTCACCAGCGATGGCCTGGTCAGCTCCTGGACCACCCCCGACCCCGACGGCCAGGGCCCCCAGCAACCCTACGTCTACCTGCTCACCTTCAACTCCTGGGGATCCCTGTCCCAGGTGGCCTGGCCCAACACGCAGACCTTGTCCTGGGGCTATCCCCTCTCGGGCATCAACGTGCCCGTCCTGTTCACAGACGCGGACGGCGCCACCATCACCTACCAGCTCGACGGCCTGGGCAACGTCACGCAGGTGGGCGGCACACGGGCCGTGCCCGTTTCGTGGAGCTATGCCTCGGGCAACCGCCCCGCCAGCATGACCCTGCCCGACCCCGACGGGGCCGGCCCCCTCACCGCCAGCACCTGGGAGTTCGACTGGGACCAGTACGGCCGCCTGGCGCAGCTTACCAACCCCGGCGCCAGCACAGTTGTCTATACCTGGGACACGGCCGACCATCTCGCGAGCATCACCGACGAGCTGGGACGCACCACCAGCTTCGTCCACGACTTGCTGGGCCGCCTGCGGCAGCGTACCCGGCCGGACGACGCCACGGACACCTGGGAGTACGACCTGCTAGGCCGGCTGCTCGTGCATACCGGCCCGCGCGGCGAGACCACCGGCTACACCTGGAATAGCCGCAATCTGCTGGTGGGCCTCACCCTGCCCGACCCGGACGGCGAGGGGGCGCTGCCGGCCCCCGAGTACGCCTTCACCTATACGGACACCACGCGGCTGCAGAGCACGACCGATCCCCTAGGCCGCGTCACCACCCTCGGCTACGACGCGCTCGACCGCCTCATCAGCCGGCTGCTGCCCGACCCCGATGGGGCCGGCCCGCTGGCGGCGCCCCAGTGGTCCTACGCCTACAACGCCATCCACCAGCTTGTCCAGATCGTCGACCCCGCCGGCGGCCTCACCCGCATCAGCCAGGACGGCAGCGGGAACATGACCGTCACCCTGCCCGACCCCGACGGACAGGGCGGACTCCCCGCCCCCGTCTGGACCTACCGGTTCCATGTCTTCACGGGCCAGGTGAGCAACGTCACCGCCCCCCTTGGCCGCACCACTCACTACACCTACTACTACAACGCTGGAAATCAATCTGCGCAAGCTAGCGGGGACGTAACTGCTGTGGAATCGGGCGTGGCAACATGCCGCAGGCTTCCGCAGCTTAATACTACAGCGCTGCAAGTCAATCTGCGGAAGCTGGCATGAACATAATCGCTTTGAAATCAGCCGTGCCAACGTGCCGTAGGCTTCCCCGGCTTAACAGATGGCGCTGTAGCATTAGTTGGCAAGTCGGGCTGGCATGTCGGTTGCCAGGGCGGTCCCCTATCGGGCGCTGCCGCGGCGCGTCATACTAGCGAGACGACCGCGGCCCGATCGCTTATCTCCTGCACACGGAGGCCGCCATGCCGAACCGCCTGGCGAACGAAACCAGTCCCTACCTGCTCCAGCACGCCAACAACCCGGTGGACTGGTATCCCTGGTGCGAGGAGGCGCTGGCGCGGGCGCGGCAGCTCGACCGCCCCATCTTTCTCTCTATTGGCTACTCCGCCTGCCACTGGTGTCACGTGATGGAGCACGAGAGCTTCGAGAACGCGCAGATCGCGGCGATGCTGAACGAGCACTTCGTCTGCATCAAGGTTGACCGGGAGGAGCGGCCGGACCTCGATCACATCTACATGACGGCGGTGCAGATGCTCAGTGGCAGGGGCGGCTGGCCGATGTCGGTGTTTCTCACGCCGCAGCTTGAACCATTCTTCGGGGGCACCTACTGGCCTCCCGAGGACCGCCTGGGCATGCCCGGTTTTCGCCGCGTGCTGGCTGCCGTGGCCGATGCCTGGGCCAACCGTCGCGATGAGGTGCGGCGGCAGGCACGCGAACTGGCTGAGCACGTGGCCAGGGCCTGCCGGATGGAACTGGGGCCATCTGCCCCCACCGCACGGGCGTTGGAGGCTGCCGAGGCATCCTTGCTGCGCGTGTTCGACAGGCAGCACGGCGGCTTCGGTGGGGCGCCGAAATTCCCGCATCCCATGGATCTGCGGCTCCTGCTGCGTCGCTGGCGCGACAACCCGCGCGAGGAAATCCTTCACGCCGTCACCCATACGCTGGACAAGATGGCCAGTGGCGGCATCTACGACCATCTGGGCGGCGGCTTCCACCGCTATGCGGTGGACGCGCGCTGGCTAGTGCCTCACTTCGAGAAGATGCTGTATGACAATGCCTTGCTGGCCGTCTGCTACACGGAGGCCTGGCAGGCCACGCGCAAGCCGCTGTACTACCGCGTGGTCTGCGAAACCCTCGACTACCTCCTCCGCGACCTGGCAGACCCGGCCGGCGGTTTTTACAGCAGCCAGGATGCAGATAGCGAAGGCGAGGAGGGCAAGTACTACCTCTGGACTCCGGCTCAGGTCCGCGCGGTGCTGGGAGCCCCGGCAGCGGAGGTGTTCTGCTACATCTATGATGTGACGGAGCAGGGCAACTTCGAAGGCCGCAATGTGCTCAATCTGCCCAAGACCGTGGAGCAATGCGCGCGGCTGAAGGGTATGGAGCCGCGTGAACTCTCCGGGGAGTTGGACGGCATGCGCCAGCAGCTTTTCGCGGCGCGACAGCAGCGGCCCGCACCTGGCCTGGACGACAAGGTGCTCGTCAACTGGAATGGCCTGGCCATCGAGGCGCTGGCCCTGGCTGGCAGTACCTTTCGCATCGGCCGCTATGTGGAGGCCGCTGCCCGCACGGCGGATTTCCTGCTGCGTGCTTTGCGGCCCGATGGCAGGTTGTTGCACTCCTGGTGCAAGGGACAGGCACGCATCGACGCCTATCTTGACGATTACGCTGCACTGGCGAATGGGCTGGTCTCGCTTTACGAGGCGACCTTCGACGAGCGGTGGGTGGCGGCGGCCGTGGAACTGGCCGATGCCATGCTGGAGCGCTTCAGCGATCGCGAGGGGGGTGGATTCTACTTTACTGCCGCGGACCACGGGCCGCTGCTCACAAGGCACAAGGATGTGCAGGATGCCTCGGTGCCCAGTGCCAGCGGCATGGCCGCCACGGCACTGCTTCGCCTGGCACGCCTCCTCAACCGTGCCGACTACGCTGAGGCGGTCCAAAGCACCTTGCAATCGTGCGGGCGATTCCTGGAGCAACACCCTGGTGGGGCGGGCCAACTGTTGCTGGCGCTCGACCTGTTCCTCGCCCCGCCCTGCGAACTGGTGGTGGCCGGCGGGCAAGCCGCCGCGCGAGACAAGCTGCTGTGCTCCATCCGGGAACGCTTCTGGCCGCGCAAGGCAATCGCCGCCCGGCCTGGGCAAAGCCAGCAGCCCCTGCTTGATGGCCTGTTTGCCGGTCGGCCCTTCGGGAGCGAAAATCCCATCCTCTACGTGTGCCAGAACCATGCCTGTCAGCAGCCGCTGGAGAAACTCGACGAGGCCCTGGCCACGCTCGACCAGCTTGCGCCGACTCCCAGGGTCGTGGCCTGCTGACAGCACGGAGCGTCCCTGAACGCGCGCCGCTTGAGCTGCCGTAACTGGTTCTCTATCAGCAACTTACGTAATGGGCCGCGAGGGCTCCCTCGGTTGCCCACTTGCGCCGCCAGCGGTATAATCCGCGTTTTGGCCTTCTTGTGATTGCCCGCCGTAGAGCACTGCCTCAACCCTGGCGGAGCGCATCCCTGACCATATCACCGAACGGAATTGGACTTGTCGATGGGCCCTGACGAACCCGGCGCCCCCGATCCCGCCGCCGCGCCGCCGCCCTCCGGCGACGGAGCTGCCCAGGGCAGTCCCCAGGCTCTGGCCGCGGTCGATCTCTCCCTCGCCGACGAACTGAAGGACAGCTACCTCACGTACGCCATGAGCGTGATCGTGAGCCGTGCCCTGCCCGACGTCCGAGATGGACTCAAGCCCTCGCAGCGCCGCATCCTGGTCGCCATGAACGACCTCAACCTCTCCCCAGGGGCCGCGCGGGTCAAGTGCGCCAAGATCGCCGGCGATACCAGCGGTAACTACCACCCGCACGGCGAAAGCATCGTCTACCCTACCCTGGTGCGCATGGCCCAGGAATGGAACATGCGCCATGTGCTCATCGACAAACAGGGGAACTTCGGTTCCATCGCTGGCTTGCCCGCCGCCGCCATGCGATACACCGAGGCGCGGCTTTCTCCCATCGCCGCGCTGATGCTGGAAGACCTCAAGCTCGATACGGTGGATTTCGTTCCCACCTACGACGAGCGCCGCCGCGAGCCCACGGTCCTGCCCTCCAAGTTTCCCAACCTGCTGGTGAATGGGGCCAGCGGCATTGCCGTGGGTATGGCTACCTCGATTCCGCCCCACAATTTGCGGGAGGTGTGCCAGGCCCTGATCCGGCTGATCGATGAACCGGACATCTCCATCGACGAGCTGCTGGAGGTGCTGCCGGGGCCGGATTTTCCCACGGGCGGCATCATTTGCGGCCGCAGCGGCATCCGCCAGGCCTACCATACGGGCCGCGGCGGCGTGGTGCTGCGTGCCCGCGCGGATATCGAAGAGATGGCCCGCGGCCGGCAGCGGATCGTGATCCGCGAGATTCCCTACCAGAAGGCACGCGACGAGCTGGAAGAGCAGATCGCCCGCTTGATTCAGGAGGACAAGATCACGGGCGTCACGGCCTGCCGTAACGAGAGCGATCTGCAAGAGCCGGTGCGGCTGGTGCTGGAGCTGGAGAAGAATGCCGACGCGGAGGTGGTCCTCAATCAGCTTTACCGCTACTCGGAGTTGCAGACCACCTTCTCTCTCAATTTTCTGGCGCTGGTCGACGGCAAGCCGCGAACGCTGAACATCAAGGAGCTGTTGGAAGAGTTCCTCCGGCACCGCACCACAGTGATCCGGCGGAGGACGCAGCACCTGCTTACCCAGGCGCGGCAGCGGAAGCACACGGTCGAGGGCCTGCTGATGGCCCTGGCGGACATCGACCGGGTGATCCACACCATTCGCACCTCCGCCAGCCACGCCGAGGCCAAGACGCGGCTGATGCAGATCGACTGCCCGGCCGCCATGCTCCAGCGCGCCCTGGGGGCGGCCGGTTTTGCCAGCGTGGAGGCGGAACGGGGGCGGCGGGACAGCTACACGCTTACCGCCGTGCAGGCCGAGGCCATCCTCCGCATGACCCTGGGCAGCCTGGTGAACCTCGAGCAGGAGAAGCTCGCCACGGAGCACCGCGAGCTGCTGGGTGAAATCGAGGGCTATCTGCAAATCCTGGGCGAGCCGCAGCGCATTCGCGAACTGATCCGCGAAGAGTTGCAACAGATGGCGGACAAGTACGCGGATGCACGCCGCACCGAAATCAGCGACGAGGAACCGGCCGACGTCGATCTGGCCGAGCTGATCGCCGAAGAGGCCATGGTGGTCACCATCAGCCAACAGGGGTACATCA
>JAIMBC010000323.1 GCA_023511675.1 Pirellulales bacterium | reverse complement strand
GAATTCCGGCAAATTCTGGGGGCGGGGGGGCGCTTGACAAACCAAATCCCCGCGTTCAAGATGACGATCGTCGGCCCGCTGCCGTGCGGTTCCCGCGGGCATGAGAAGAGCAGGCACCCGTGAACAAACACGCTTTTCCCAGCCACGCAGTCTGGAAGGTGCCACGAATCCTGTTTACCCTGCCAACCGTGCGGCAGCCGCTGCCGGGTGACAGCGAGCGCTGTTGTCTCGCATGTCCGCCACCGGCCAATAGCAGACAGCTCGTCTGCAAACCCGCAGCGTGCTGTTGCCATGCCGCAGCCAAGCTGGGCTGGAACCCCTAGACTTTCCATCAGGCGAGCCCACGAACTACGCGTGGCCGGTGTCAAACCTCGACCCGACTGAACGCATCTACTGAATTCGCATCTGCTGAATTGACCACACACGAGAGATGCCTGGTTGCCATCGCCACATCAGCGTGAGGGCAGTCTCATGAACATCGCTAGCACGCGGTCATGTGCTGATCCTTGCCATGTCTAGGTCGAACGGCCCGCCCACGCTTCCCACGCTGTCGGTGTTAGGCTATCTGCTGACGGTGTTGGCCTGGCTGCTGGAAATAGTGCTCCTGCTGCTCCATATATTCACGGACAAGAAGCTCGACCCGCTTGGCCACTCTGCATTGCTTGGAGTCTCGTTGTTGCTGACCGCATTTGCGGCGGTGAGGGGGGGGCGTGATTTGCAAACCGTGGCCTCGACTCGTGGTCCCATACGGTTATCCAGCTTTCAAGCGTTTCTGATCGTGGTCTTGGCAGTTGGCTTTTCTTGCCTCATGGCCTGGATTGCCGGGCGGCTGAAGCCCCTCTAACCGCCGCTGCAGGCTCGTCTGCCCGCCTGATGCCGCGTGCCGGTTTCGTGTGGCTTCCGTCCAGCATACGTGCTCGATTGCACACACTCTGCACGCAACGATGCCATTGCCGTTGTTGGGGCCGGCCCCGCACGGCTCGCGATCGCGCGTGCCACCATCGCTACCGAAGCACGACAACTTCAGGTACAGGCGTGCGTTGCCGGATGCCACATCCTCCACATGTGTAATGCTGGCCGAGCAGGGCCCTCCCGCTAGCCGCCCCGCAGGTGGGGCGCGGAGATCATCATCAGACCACGAGCATCATCAGAGGATCATCTAACCGACGCGCCACCGTTGGCCCCGCGCGGCGCGAACAGATCCATCTGATCCCGCGGGTTGCAAGCGCCTGCCCACTGCTGGCGGCGAACCCTCCCATCTGGGCGTGCGGTTGCTGCCGCGGGAGGGGCTACCTTTCGGCCCTCCCCTGGAGGTCATACTGGGGACTTTCCCCCGCGGCTCGGACCGCTTCTTGGCACCGCCCGTGGCGCCGCTCGTGGCGCCGCTCGTGGCGCCGCTCGTGACGCCGCCCGTGACGCCCGTGGCGCCGCCATCGCCCCGCGTATCGCTCCACCCCCGTCACGCCGCTCATCACGCCGGTAGCGCTGCCAACGCTTTGTGGCTTCTAGGCCCTTGAAAGGCCAGGGCTAGCGGCGGCAGCGTGCGCAGGGCTAGCGGCCCCGCTGTGGCGAGGGCCTCCGCCTTCTGTGCCGCCCGCAGGCACAACTAGTGCCAGCCCAGGGCAGCCGCTGCCCACGCCAGGGTCTGCCACCAGGCCCCAGGCGCGCCCTACGACACCAGGCCAGGCCCCCAGGCCCGCCGGCCTGGCCAGTCCGCCAGTCCGGGATTGTGCCCAGCAGACTTGACACCGCGGCCCAATTGCTTATCCTTGCGGTTTCCGTTTTCCGACCGGGTTGAAAGCCGTATAATTCGCACATGCCCACGATCAATCAGCTAGTTCGCCGTAAACGCAAGGCACCGCGCAAGTTCAGCAAGAGCCCCGTGCTGGACAAGTGCCCGCAAAAGCGGGGGGTGTGCTTGCAGGTGAAGACCATGACGCCGAAGAAGCCGAACTCGGCCTTGCGGAAGATCGCCCGCGTGCGGTTGACCAACGGCAAGGAGGTTACGGTGTACATTCCTGGGGAGGGGCATACGCTGCAAGAGCATTCCATTGTGCTGGTGCGTGGGGGGCGGGTACGGGATCTGCCCGGCGTGCGGTATCACGTGGTGCGGGGGGCGTTGGACTGCACGGGGGTCGAGGGGCGGAAGCAGTCTCGCAGCCTGTACGGTGCCAAGAAGTCGTAAGCTGGAAGGTAGGTCATGGGTCGCATCACAGCCAGCCGAGAGACGCTCAAGCCGGATCCGAAGTACAACTCGTTGTTGGCCAGCAAGTTCATCAACTGTTTGATGCACAACGGCAAGAAGACGCGTGCCCAGGCAGTGTTCTATGCCGCGTTGGAGCGGGTTCGGCAGAAGAAGCCGGACGTGGATCCGCTGGAACTTTTCACGCAGGCGGTAGAGAACGTGAAGCCGGAGGTGGAGGTGCGTTCCCGGCGTGTGGGGGGTGCGGCCTACCAGGTGCCCATGCAGGTGAACCGCACGCGGCAGCAGTCGCTGGCCATCCGCTGGATCTTGCAGGCAGTGCGTGAGAAAAAGGGAAGGGCCACCGAGGAGAAACTGGCAGACGAACTGATTGCCGCCTATAACAAGGAGGGTGCCGCCTACACCAAGCGGGAGAACGTACACCGCATGGCGGAGGCCAACAAGGCGTTTGCCCACTTCGCCTGGTAGCCACGGTTTGGAGTTTGCGCCGTGTCGGCCCGCAGCCGGCACGGCGTTGTTATGCGCCTATGCCACGCGAGCTGAGCCAACTTCGCAACATCGGCATTATTGCCCACATCGACGCCGGCAAGACCACGGTCACCGAGCGGATGCTCTACTACTCCGGTGCCATCCGCCGCATGGGAGACGTCGATAAGGGCACCACCGAGACGGACTTCGACGTGGAGGAGCAGCAGCGAGGCATCACCATCTATGCCGCCACCGTCACGTTCCAGTGGAAGGATGTGACCGTCAACCTGATCGACACGCCGGGCCACGTCGATTTCACCGCCGAGGTGGAGCGGAGCCTCCGCGTGCTGGACGGCGGCGTGGTCGTGTTCAGTGCCCGCGAAGGCGTCGAGGCCCAGAGCGAGACCGTCTGGCGACAGGCCGACCGCTACCATGTGCCGCGGCTCGCCTTCATCAACAAGATGGACCGCGAAGGCGCCGACTTCTACGGCACCCTGGAGGAGATCCGCACGCGGCTGGAGGCACGCCCCCTGGCCTTGCAGATCCCCGTGGGCGTGGGGCCGCCGCATCAGCCCAATCCCTTCCGTGGCGTGATCGACCTGGTGGAAAGGAAAATGCTCACCTTCGAGCCGGAAAGCCTGGGCGCCCGCGTGCTGGAGCATCCGATTCCGCCCGAAATGGTCGAAGACGCCGAGCTGTGGCGCACCCAGCTTCTGGAACAACTCTACGACTACAGCAACGAACTGGTCGAAAAAGCCCTGGCCGAGGAGCCGGTGCCGCCGGAACTGATCCGCCGCGTCATCCGCGACGCCACGCTGCACCACCTGGCCGTACCGGTGCTGTGCGGTGCCGCCCTGCATTACCAGGGCGTCCAGCCCCTGCTGGATGCCGTGGCCTGGTACCTGCCCAGCCCCGCCGACCGGCCCCCCGTCGAAGGCACCGAACCCCAAAAAGCCGACGCCCGCAAACCCGCCGCCGCCAAACGTATCACACGCCACCCCCGCAACGACGAACCCTTCTGCGGCCTCGTCTTCAAGGTCCAGGCCGACAAACACGGCGACCTCTGCTTCGTACGCGTCTACTCCGGCGTGCTCGAGGCAGGCACGCGCGTGCTCAACCCCGGCAAGGACAAGAAAGAAAACGTCAGCCAGCTCTGGCACGTCCAGGCCAGCCGCCGCGAGCAGATCCAGCGCATCGAGGCGGGTGACATCGGCGCCGTGATCGGTCTGCGCCACTCCGTCACCGGAGACACGCTCTGCGATCCCCGCCATCCCATCCTGCTGGAACCGATTCAGTTCCCGCAGACCGTGATCTCGATGGCCATCGAGCCGGAAACAAGCGCCGAACGCAAGAAGCTGGCCGAAACGCTGGAGATGCTCAAACGGCAGGATCCCACCTTCAAGGCCCACGAAGACGAAGAGACCGGTCAGACCATCATCAGCGGCATGGGCGAGCTGCACCTGGAGGTCATCAAGCATCGGCTGCTGCGAGACTTCAACCTCAACGTGCGCGTGCGCGAACCCCGGGTCCGCTACCGCGAGACCGTGGAACGCGCCGTCGAAGTGCACGGAGAATGCCACCAGGTGCTGGCCGGGCAAACCCAGTTTGCTCGCGTCCACGTGCGGCTCGAGCCGGTGCCTGATGCCCCCACCGCCGTGCAGATCGAAAGCGAGGCGAGCGAAGACTTTCCACCCCAGTTCCTCAAGGCTGTGCTCGAGGTGCTGCGAGACGAGGCCGAAGGAGGCGGCTCACTGGGCTACCCCCTCATCAACGTGCGCTTCACCGTGCTGGGAGGAGAAGTCCGCGAGGGGGAATCGACCGAGGTCGCCTTCCGCCGCGCTGCGGCCGATGCCTTTCAAAAGGCCCTTGCGTCCGCAGGCATCGTGCTGCTGGAACCCGTGATGAAGCTGGAGATTACCACCCCGGAAGAGCACCTGGGAGACATTGTAAGCGACTTGCAGCAGCGGAGGGCAAGCATCACGGAGACGCTGGTCCGCGGCCGGCACACGGTGATCCGCGCCATGGCCCCGCTGGCAAATCTCTTCGGCTACTCCAGCGATATCCGCAGCCTGAGCCAGGGCCGTGCAAGCTGCAGCATGGAACTCTCTCACTACGGCCCGGCACCGCAAGAGGTGCTGCAAGCGTTTCTGTGATGACTGCTGATCAGACGGCGGCAGGCGCGCCGTGGGCTGCCTCCGGTACCATGTGGCCGCTTGCAGCGATCGGCCACCAACGCATGCGCACAGCGGTGGGTTGCCTGCACGCTACGCTCAGGACAACGCTCCGGCCCGCCACGATCAACACAAGCGGCGGGCTGACTGCCGCATGACGCCGCCAGCATAGCGCCATGCCAGCCCATTCCCGTGCTGCCCGTGTGTGTACTGAGCTACAGATGCCCCTTTTCGGCACTTCCAAAAAGGCGAACTGCTGCCTGTGTGTGTACTGAGCTGCAACCGAGAGGCCGGCCTGCCCGGTGCGGCCGTTGCTGATCAACCGGCCCAGCCGCCGTGCCGCATGCTCAGCCCAGATAAAAAGAGCCTGACGCTAGCCGTCATCCAGAATGGCCAGGTACTTGTCGGGGTTGGAGCGCAGCTCTTCTTCGCAGCCCTGGCAGCAAAGGAACACCTTGCGGCCCTTGACTTCCACGGCATAGGGCTTGCCCATCGACCCCAGCTTGCCCCCACCCACCGGACAGATGCCCTGTGCCTCTGCCAGCGCCCGGTCCTCAGGCGACAGCTCGGCCATTGCCGCGGCGATGGAATCATCTGCCGAGTTGGCCGGTGGAGCCGTCGTGTCTCCCCGCGAACATCCCCAGCAGGCCAGCAACGCCAGCAGGCAACAGCCCGCCGTCAAACGCCCAGCCCGCCCACGTACGCCGGCACTGGCACGCTCCCACCTGCGCCAGGCCACGCCAACACGAAACCGTTGAAGGTGGTCAGCTCTGTGCATAGGTACTTTCCTCTACGTAGCATCGCTGGGGCACCGTGCGGAATACCCGCCATGGCGGCGCACCCTTCCCACTGACCATCGTAGGGAACAGCCGTTTGGTTGACCAGACCTGGGATGAACGGCCATGCCGCTCACGGTGCGCTGGACGGCCCTGGGTTGGGATGTGCAACCGCAACGCGGTTGGGAGGGAGGCGGACGAGAAGGAGCGTGGGGGCACGGCGCGCCCGACCGCCCCTGGGCCCCGAGGCACGAGCGATGTAGGCGCCTGCTGGTGATGCCGACAATCGAGGCCGAGCCCCGCAAACAGCGCGTTGCCAGGCACGAGCCGGGCTACGAGAGAACTGCCCTGGCACAGTGCTGGATCCCAAAGACGCAG
>JAIMBC010000322.1 GCA_023511675.1 Pirellulales bacterium | reverse complement strand
GGACGAGTCCGCGCCGCACAAGCGCCGCCGCAGGCGGCGAGGCCGCCGCCGCACGGAGCGGATGGTGGATGCCCAAACCGCCGAACAGGCCGGCACGGATCGCCACTGGGAACCCGACGAGCAGCCGGTGGAGGACATCGAGCGTGGCGATCTGCCGGCTGCCCACGCCGCACAGGCCGCACCCGCGGCAGAGGCCGGCACCGCGCCGCCAGCGGCGGCGCACACCGAGATCGGTGAACCGGCGGACGCAGAGGACCAGGCGGATGACAGGCGTCCGGTCTATCGCGGGATCCCCACCTGGGAGGAAGCGGTCGGCTACATCATCCAGCAGAACATGGAAGCTCGCGCACGCAGCCCCCACTCGGGAGGTTCGCGGAGCCGCAGCGGCAGGGACCGCGGCCCCGGCACATGACGGCCGTCCCCTACCAGCAGATTCTCGCGGCCCTGCGCAGCCAGTTTCCCCAGCCGGTCTCCGACCCGGTCCACGACGCCTACTTCGTCTTCTCCATTCTGCGCGCCCTGGAGCAAGTGGATGCGCTCAAAGGGCAGGCGCCGATCCTGGGCGCCCCCACCATGCCCGACTACGCAGCGGCCCAGGCCAGCCGTGTCGCTGAGGATCCGCAACGGCTCGAACAGGTGATCCCCACGCTGGTGCAGCAGCTCGAAGGGATGTTCATCTGGGGCCATCCCCAGAGCCAGATCAATGTCATCCCCCATCCCACCATTCCCGGCATCATTGGCGTGGTGCTGGCCTCGACGTACAACCCCAACCTGTGCAGCGACGAAAGCGGCCGGGGCGTGAGCGCCACCGAAGTACGCGTAACGGCCATGGCCGCCGAGCTGCTCGGTTACGATCCTGCCAAGGCGGCGGGGGTGTTCACCTTTGGAGGCACGGGCGGCATGCTCTATGGCCTCAAGCTGGGCCTGGAGAAGGCCCTGCCCGGCAGCATGCAGCGCGGCGTACGCGAACCTCCCGTGGTGCTCACCTCCGAGCATTGCCACTACTCGGTACTGAACGTGGCCGCCTGGCTTGGCATCGGCTACGACCAGGTGATACATGTGCCCACGCATGCCGACAACTCGATCCACGTGCCGCGCCTGGAACAAGCCGCTCGCGAGGCCCTTCGGCAGGGTAAGCGGATTGCCGGCTTCGTGGCCACACTGGGCTCGACCGATGCCTTCGGCCTGGACGACCTGGCCGCCATCCACGCCCTGCGCGAGAGGCTGGTCGGCGAGTACGAGCTGGACTATCGCCCGCACATCCATGCCGATGCAGCCATCGGCTGGGCCTGGTCGGTGTTCAACGGGTACGACTTTGTGGAGAATCCGCTGGGTTTTCGCGGTCGAACGGTGCGCGCCCTGGCCGCTGCACATCGCCGCATCCAGCATCTGGGGCTGGCAGACAGCGTGGCGATCGATTTCCACAAGACGGGCTATGCACCCTACATCTCGTCGCTGGTGCTGTTCAAATCGCGCGACGAGTTGCAGTTGCTCGCACGCTCCAAGGAGAGCATGCCCTACCTGTACCAGACGGGGGAACACCATCCGGGAAGGTACACGCTGGAAACCAGCCGCAGCGGGACCGGCCCCATGGCCGCGCTGGCCAATCTGCTGCTGTTCGGCAAGCAGGGCCTGCGTGCCCTGCTGGGCCACGTGGTGGAGATGGCCGAGGTGCTGCGGGAGCAGTTGGAGTCTCACCCCGATCTGGTCGTGCTGAATGGCGAAAACGTGGGCCCGGTGACGCTGTTTCGCGTCTACCCGCCGGGAGTGGATACCTTCGAGATCAAGCAGCAGGAACGCGGCGACCCCGCCCGCTGCGAGGACCTCCGCCGCTACAATGAACTGAACCGCCGCGTGTTCCAGCTTGTCCACGCCGAAGCCTTGCAAGGTCGAGGCGTTGTCATCTCGCTGACAGATTGCTACCGTCACACGGAGTATGGAGAACCGATCGTCGCGCTAAAGAGCTACGTCCTCTCTCCGTTCGCCCAGCAGGAGCGGATGCGCGATATCGTCGAACACGTGCTGGCCGCGCGCGACCGCGTGCTGGCGGAGGCGCACAACAGTGTCTGACCATGGGCAAGAACAGGCCGCGAAAGGCCACAGGCAGCACGCCGGCTGTCTCGCTTGAGACGGGGCGTGCCACTGCCACCTCACAACCCGCGGGTGACGGTCCGCAGCCGGCAACTGCTGCCGCGCGCCCGGCTGGTACCGCGCAGCCTGCCAGCGCCTCCCCACAGGCAGCAAGTGGCGCGGCAGGGGCGGCAAGCGCGGCAGGGGCGGCAAGCATGCCAGTGGCGGCAAGCGCGTCAGCGGAGGCGGCCGTCGGGGCGGCCGGCCCATGCCCAGTCGCTCCGCCACGCACGCCGCCAGATGAGGCCAGCCGGCAGCGCATCCGCGGAGAGCTAGACATCTCCATGCTGGTGGAGGCCGGCGCCGGCGCCGGCAAGACCACCTGCATGGTGGAACGCATGGTGGCCCTGCTGCGCGAGGGGCGGTGCGAGGTGGGAACGCTGGCCGCGGTCACCTTTACGCGCAAAAGCGCCGCCGAGCTGCGCAGCCGCTTTCAAGCGGCCCTGCACAAAACTGCCTCGGACGCCGGCCTTGGACAAGGCGAGCGACAGCGGCTGCAATCAGCACTGAGCCATGTGGAGCGTGCGTTCATCGGCACCATCCACTCTTTTTGCGCCCGCCTGCTCCGCGAGCGGCCCGTGGAGGCAGGCATCGACCCCGCCTTCACCGAGATCGATGAGGCACAGGACCTGGACCTCCGCCGAGATGCCTGGCGCCAGTTCGTCGCCAGCCTGCATGCCACGGGGGATCCGCTACTGACGGACCTGGAAGACGTCGATCTGCCCATCGGCGAACTCGAAGAAAGCTTTCTGCGATTCGCCAACTTCCCCGACGTGGCCGAATGGCCCGCACCCCCGCTCGATCTGCCTCCGCTGGAGCCCATCGCACAGAAACTGTACGCCTTCGCCCAGCATGTGGAGAGCCTGTTGCCCTTTCCCGACGAGCGGGGAAATGACCAGCTCATGGACCGCTACGAGCACCTGCTGCGGCTGATCCGCAACCTGGATCTGAGCCGTCCCGCCCAGCTCATGCGCGTGCTGGCCCTGATGAAGACCAGAAGAGTGGTGGAAAAGCAGTGGCCCGGGGGCAAGCAGCAGGCCAAACAGGAAGAGGGCCGCTGGGCATCTCTGTGCGGCGAGATGCAGCAGCCCTATCAGCAGTGGCTTGCCCGCCGCTACCACGTGGTGTTGCGCGTGCTGCATGCGGCCCGCGAGACCTACGACCGCCTGCGCCAGGTAACGGGGGTGCTCAACTTCCAAGACTTGCTGCTGCGCGCCGCCGCCCTGTTGCGGGATCACGAGCCGGTGCGCCGCTACTTCAGCCGGCGGTTCACGCACCTGCTGGTGGACGAGTTCCAGGACACCGACCCCATTCAGGCCGAGGTGATGCTGCTGCTGACGGCGGACGATCCAGCAGAGCGAGACTGGCGCCGCTGCAGCCCGCGGCCCGGCTCGCTGTTCGTGGTGGGCGATCCCAAGCAGTCGATCTACCGCTTCCGCCGGGCCGACATTGTCACCTACAACCAGGTGCGCCAGCAGATCGACATCACGGGCGGGGCTGTGGTGCCGCTGACGGCCAACTTCCGCACCACGCCGGAGCTGGTCGAGTGGGTCAATGGCTTTTTCACGGGGCAATTTGCGCCCCAGCCCACGCCCGAATCGCCAGCCTACGCACCCATGGCCGCCTGCCGCGACACAGCGGCCAACGGCCAACTGGCAGGCCTCTGGTGCCTGAACATCCCTGCGGAACACAAACAGAAGCATCGGCTGCTGGAGTACGAGGCACGTGCCGTGGCGGCCTTCATAAACCAGGCCCTCCAGCAGCGGCTGCCCGTGCCGCGTACCGCCGCCGAGCTAGGCGGCGGGCTGCCGGAGCATGCCGTTCCCTCAGACTTCCTCATCGTCACCCGCACCAAGAAAATGCTGGCGGTCTTTGCCCGCGCGCTGCGCGAGGCAGGCATCCCGCACGAAGTGGCCGGCGGCAGTGCCCTGGCACAGTCTCGCGAACTGGCGCTGCTGGCCGAGTGCCTGAGGGCGCTGGTGCGTCCGTTCGATCCGGTGGCGCTGCTGGCGGTGTTGCGCGGCGAGCTGTTCGGCATCAGCGACCCCGCACTGTTTGCCTTCCGCCAGGCAGGGGGCGGGTTCGACTTCCGCCAGCCGCTGCCCGAAGGCCTGGATCCTGGCGTGGCGGAAATGTTCCGCAACGCGTTCTCCCGTCTGAATCAATATGCCTCCTGGCTGCGGCAGTTGATGCCCGTGGCCGCTCTCCAGCGCATCGCGGACGATCTCGGCCTGCTTGCCCGCGCCGCTGCCAGCCCCGGCGGCAACGAACTGGCCGGGCTGTTCTCCAAGGCGCTGGCCAGGCTCCGGGAGGAGCAGGCCGCCCTCGCCTCGCCGACCGAGCTGGCCCAGGCCCTGGATCGACTGTTGCAGGCGGAAGACGACTTCGACGCCCTTCCCGCACTGGCACCCGACCCGCAACGCGTGCGGCTGATGAACCTGCACAAGGTGAAGGGGTTGGAAGCGCCCATCGTGCTGCTCGCCGGAGCCAGCGGGAAGGCAAATCATGAGCCCGATCTCTACATCGACCGCTCGGGGGATGTGGTCCGCGGCTGGCTGGCCGTGCGTAAGCGCGGCAATTTCAACGCCTGGCCGCTGGCGGAACCCCTCCACTGGAAGGCGATGCAGGAAAGGGAAGCCCAGTTCCAGGCGGCCGAGGAAACGCGGTTGATGTACGTGGCCGCCACCCGCGCAGGCGTGCAACTGGTCATCTCTCAGGCGCCGAACGCGCGGTACGACCCCTGGCACTTTTTTGCGCCGGCGCTGGGGGATGCCAAGGCATTCCCCGCTGTACAGCCAGAGCCTGTGGGTACGGCATCGCGCTCGCCAGGCGATGCCGGGCAGCCGCCGGCGCCAGTGCCGCCGATTGCCGGCACAGGGAGCCAGGCAGCGGCCGCCGCTGAGGCAGTGGCGGCGCGATGGAAGTTTTGCGCCTCCCCCACCTACGAACTGCACGCCGCCAAGCAGCTTGCCCTCTCGCTGGCGCAGGTGCATTTTCAGCATGCAGGCAGCGAATGGGGGCTGCAATGGGGCACGCTGGTACATCTGCTGCTGGAAGCGGCCATGCGCAGCCCCGGCGCCGACCTGCGGCCGCTCGCTCTACAGATTGTTGCTGAAGAAGGGCTCGATCCCTCCATGGCGGATGACGCACTGCACACGGCCGCCTCGGTAATGCAATCCGGCCTCTGGCAGCGTGCCCGCGCGGCATCCATCTGCCTGGTGGAGGTGCCCTTTACCACCCTGCTGCCGCAAGCGGAGAATGAGGCGGCAGACGCGCGCCGGCCCGCCCTGGCTGGCGGGGTCATCGACCTCGTTTTCAAAGAGCCGCAGGGGTGGGTGATTGTCGATTACAAGACCGTCCTCGTGACGCCCGAGATGCTTGCACAGGCTGCCGCGCATTATCGCCCTCAGGTTCAGCTCTATGCCCAGGTCTGGACCCATGCCACGGGCGAGCCAGTACACGAGTGCGGCCTGTACTTCACAACCGTAGGGCAGTACCTGCGTGTCTGACGCAGGGCGTTAGCGAACACCATGCAGCGGGTACCGTGCAGCCGCGCGCACCGTGCAGCCGCTGGCACCCTTTCGCCTCGGTCAGGTTCCAGCCGCGGGCACTGACTTTTCAGGCACGTCATGCCGCCAGTAGGCCCCAGGCCACGAGTTTACTGGGTTCGCGCGGCTTTTTGTTTCTCGTCCGTGCGGCTGCTGGGAGGAGTCTATCGCGGTTTGGCCCAGCGCGGGCGGCCGCGTGCGGCGTTGCGTTCCAGGGCCAGCAGCCGTTGCTTCATGGCCAGGCCGTTGGGTGCCGAGTAGCCGCCCAGCTTGCCGCCGGCGGCGAGCACGCGGTGGCAGGGCACGATGATGGGCACGGG
>JAIMBC010000321.1 GCA_023511675.1 Pirellulales bacterium | reverse complement strand
GCTGTCGAGTGTCTGCGGACCTATTCAGTACCGATCCAGCACCAGATCTCCCCGTCCGCGCGTGGCCAGTGCCCGGAATACCTCCTCGTCCACACTCTCGTTAATCAGGCGCACGGCGCCGTCTGCCAGCAAGAAGTTGGCTCCCACCGTGTGGGCGCTGGTGAAGTCGTCTTCATGGTTGTCAGGATGGTTGGGGCGATGGTCCGCCACTCCCAGCACGCGCTGGAAGGCCTCCTCGCCACCGGCCACCACTCCTACCCACGTGGCGTAGAGCCGCTTGCTGGCCCGTTCCCCCACCATCATTGTCTGGCTCTGGCCGTCGGTAATATCTCGAAATCGCGTGCGGCTCATGTGATAGAAGATGCCGTCTCCCTCGCATGCGCAGCCGGCGGGCAGACCCTCGCAGTCGTGCAGGTCGTTGGTGCCGAACACGCCGATGTAATTTGCAGCCGCTATCCAGGTGAGCGTATTGGAGGGATTGCCCTCCTCCGGCAGGGGAAAAGTGGCCGCTGCCGGATCCGAGGGACACACATAGGTATGCACGCGGGCCAGCCGCGGTTCGTGGTGCTGCGGATCCAGAATCGACACGTTGTAGCGCAGCGAATCGGCCAGAGGCTGTTGTTCGATCATCGGTAGCAGAAAGGCGGCCCATCCCCAGCCGGGCGGCCCCTCGGCCCAAACGGCGCCGGTGGCCGGTTCCCGCCCTACCCAACCCGGCGGCAGGGTGCCATACGAATCATGATGATGATGCAGGGCCACGCCGATCTGTTTGAGATTGTTGTAGCAAGACATGCGGCGTGCGGCCTCGCGGGCCGCCTGCACGGCTGGCAGGAGCAACGCGGCGAGCATTCCTACGATGGCGATGACGACGAGCAATTCAACGAGCGTGAAGCCGCGGCGTGGCACGTTCATGGCTTGTACTCCCCGAGCCAACCCAAAATGGTCCCGAACCGAGCGAAAGCTGCCAGCAAACGCCGCGCACCACAAGGCCGCGCGGCCTGGCAGCACCCAGCGCAGCAAGAGATGGCGCCTAATACGCTCGGCGGCCCGATGCTCCTGCTGCCGCGCCGTTCAGCTCAGGGTGGGAGGAGCACGTGCCTGCGTCGCTGCGGTCCATCCCTCGGGGACGGCTTGTTCCGCCAAGGCGGGCAATGGGTTGGCCCGTAACGGCACGCTCAGCGCAACTGTTCCGCCGCCGGGCAGAGAAGATTGGCCAAGAAAATGGCAAACGACGCACGTGCCTTCTTCGTGCGCTGCGCCGGCGCCGCCCGGGTGGCCAAACCGAGGGTGTATGCCCGGCACGGCATCCGGCGCATGATGCTCGGCATGCTCTACGTACCGCTCGCAGCAGATCGCGCCGCACCACACCACGTGGTGCATCAGCCCCGCCAACGGACCTACCGCCAGCGCGCAGCACAACCCCAGCGCAAACAAGCAGCGGCAACGAGAGACGTCCAACATGCGGCAGAACCGTGGAGAGTTCAGAATCACCCCCAGCATAGGCGCGGAATGCAAGCGGGTCAAGCGCAGCATCCACCTCGGCACAGCTTAAGCCTACCAGCCTACGGGCCTTGGGACGGCCTTTCAGCCAGCCGCCCCGCGGCTGATCATCGGCGGAGGGCTTGGGCAGCCTGCCAGAGCCCCTAGCAGAACGCCGCCACGCCGCACGCGGCGCCGATTACCACCGCCATACCCAGCAGTTCTGCCACGGGCAGGAATTAGAAGACCAAAAGTCCGATCACGCCTCATAGGCAACAAGGCGGCCTTGTAGCATCCCCTGAGCGAATTGCTGACAAGCTGCACGGCTCAGCAGCGGCCACGACCTTGAGCTTGGAGTCACGCCGAAACCAGCAGCGAGTTCCCTGGCGTGCCTAGAAGAGCGTAGGAAACGTCGTCTCTCCCGCCAGCGGCTGGACCAGGAGACCAGTCTCGGCGCCGCACTCTGCCCAGCGCGGTTGCGTGGAGCTGCCTCCCGCACGGAGCGTGATCAGACGGCGGGGGCAGGGCACGGCGATGGGCGGCCTCTGTGTTGGTGGGGAGGGCTGGTATAATCGCACGTATTATGGCTGCCATTGAAGTCGAGGGCCTGGCCAAGTCGTATCGCGTCTACCTGAAAGAAGAGGGGTTGCTGGCGGCGATCCGCGGTCTGTTCCGCCGCCGCTACAAGCTGGTGCAGGCCGTGCGTGGCATCGACCTGCGGGTCGAGCAGGGCGAGTTCGTTGCCTTTCTCGGCCCAAACGGTGCCGGTAAGACCACCACGCTCAAGCTGCTTTCTGGCATCATCATGCCCACCGCCGGCACGGCGCGAGTGTTGGGCCACATTCCCTGGAAACGTGAGGACGCCTACCGCCGCCGCTTCGCCCTGGTGATGGGACAGAAGAACCAGCTCTGGTGGGATCTGCCCGCACAGGAGTCGTTCAGGCTGCACCAGCAGATCTACCGCATCGACCCCAAAACATTTGCGCGCACGCGCGACGAGCTTGTAAGCCTGCTGGGCGTGCGGGGGCTGATCTCGCAGCCGGTTCGCGAACTCTCTCTGGGCGAGCGGATGAAGATGGAGCTGATCGCCGCACTGTTACACTCGCCCGAGGTGCTGTTTCTCGATGAGCCGACCATCGGCCTGGACGTGGTCGCCCAGCACGCCATCCAGAACTTCTTGCGGCATTATCAGCAACAGCGCCGGACCACGATCCTGCTCACCAGCCATTATATGAAGGATGTGGCCGCCCTGTGCCGCCGCGTGGTGATCATTGCACATGGGCAGATCATGTACGACGGCTCGCTGGAGGGCATCATCGACCGCTTCAGCCGGCACAAGGTGGTCACGCTGCAGTTTCCGCCGGATGGGGCACGGCCCGCCGGTCTGGCCCGGCTGGGGGAGGTGGTCGAGGATTCGTTCCCGCGCGTGCGGCTGCGGGTGGACCGGCGGCAGGTGCCGGAAACCCTCGCTGGCATGCTCCGCTCGATCTCCCTGGAAGACGTCAGCGTGGAGGATCCGCCGCTGGAGGAGGTCATTGCCGAGGTGTTCGAGCAGGTGAGCCGGCAGCCAGAAGCGGCCGAGGCCCTAACGGGCAAGGAGGCCTGAATGTCCCGGCTGGAAGCCTGGTGGGTGATTCTGCGCATTTGCCTGGAAGAACGGCTGGTGTACCGGGGAGATTTTGCCCTGGGCACGCTGATGCGCTTCTTGCCCATCGTCACGCAGATCTTTCTGTGGACGGCCATCTTTGCAGCCCGGCCGGAGCGGGCCACCATCCTCGGCTACACGCGGGATGACTTTGTGGCCTACTACCTGCTCACCATGGTGGCCCGCGCCTTCTCCAGCATGCCAGGCCTGGCCAGCGGCATCGCGCTACAGATCCGTAACGGAGAGATCAAAAAGTTCCTCACCCAGCCGATCGACATGCTGGGCTTCTTGCTGCTGGCACGGGTGGCGCACAAGCTGGTTTATTACGCCGTCGCCCTGGGGCCGTTTGCCCTGGTCTTCTTTCTCTGCCGCGGCTACTTCGAGGGCTGGCCCGAGCCGCACCGGCTGGCGGCCTTTGCCGCATCGCTGGTCCTGGCCTTCCTCCTGGGATTCTTTCTAGAAGCCACCCTGGGCATGATCGGCTTCTGGTTCCTGGAGGTGAGTTCGCTGCTGTTCGTGTACATGCTGTTTAACTTCTTCTTCTCTGGCCACATGTTTCCCATCGACTTGCTGCCGGGCGTGTGGGGAGACCTGGTACGGCTGCTGCCGCTGCACTATCTGGCCTACTATCCTTCCGCGGTGTTTCTGGGGAAGGTGCCCGACCAAGAGCTGGCCGCGGGCCTGTGCGTGCAATTGGCCTGGGTGGTGTTTTTTGCCGTCACGGCCAGGGCGGCATACCAAATGGGCTTGAAGCGCTACAGCGCCTTCGGAGGCTAGCATGGCCGGCACCTCTGCACGCCACATGCCGCCTTGGCAAGCTACCGCCGACGTGCCTGATGGATCGGGGGGGGGCGGCGCTGCCGACAAGCTTCACGTGCTGGCCGTGGGCTACGCGCACCGTGCCGAGCTGGCCTCTGCCCTGGCAGCAGCCGCGGAGTGCATGCTGGAGCACGTAGCTCCTCCCGCTGAAGCGGCGCGCCGGCTGGCACAGGCGGAACGGCAACCCGACGTGATTGTGCTGGTCCAATCGCGGCCCGGGGAGATCGCTCAGCAGCAGGTCGATGCCCTGAGGCGTGCGGCCCCCCTGGCACGCTTTGTGGGCTTGCTGGGCCCCTGGTGCGAAGGAGAGCTGCGCACGGGACGTGCGTGGCCTGGAGTGCTGCGCGTCTACTGGCATGCCTGGCCGCTGCGCTGGGAGGCCGATCGAGCCTGCCTGGCCGCCGGACGGCTGCCAAGCTGGGCCCAGCCCGAAACAGCTACCGAAGACGACCGCGCCCTGTCTCTGGCACCTGCCGCGCTACCCGCAGGACGGGTCGCCGTCTGGGCACGTGATCGCTCCACGGCCGAGTGGCTGCACGATGCCTGCTTGGCGCTCGGCCAGTCGCCTGTCTACGCGGCACCAGAAGGCGACGAACCGCTTGAGGCCGACGCTGCCATCTGGGACTGCCCCGGCGTGCTGTGCGAGAACGAAGATGCACTGCGTCGGTGGGTAGCGCGGGTGCGGCCCGCGCAAGTGATCGTGCTGGCCGGCTTTCCGAGATGGCACGACGCTCTGGCGGCACTGGCGGCGCAAGCGGCCTGCCTGGCATCCAAGCCGCTGCGGCTTGACGAGCTGGCGGCCGCCATCCGCCTGGCCCGCGCCGCGAGGGGGCGGCTGAAGTAGGCCGGGCGCTCTCCCTCGTTCCCAGGCTCCTGCTTGGGAACGCACTGTCTGGCTCATAGTGACCGCCTGCATGCGGTCCTGGAGTTTGCGAGCGGGATGGCACTTGAGGGCCTTGCCCCGCGCAGACCCGCTGAAGCGGGTCACTACGAACGGGTGGGGAAACCGTCCTACTCGGCCGGGCGTGTGGCAGAGAGGCGGGCCTTTTCGGCCTGCCAGGTTTGTACGTCGTCGGGGCGGTTCATGGCAGTATAGAGCGCGATCAGGCGGTCCAGGGCCTCGATTAGCCGTTGTACTCCGACTGCCTGCGGGATCTCGTCCTGGCGGGCCTTGAGGCCCTCTTAGCCCGAGAGGAGGAGCGGCTCGGACTCGGCGTATCGCTGCTGGCCCAGCAGGGCCTCGCCAAGCATGGACCGCGTATTGAATGTGGTCCAGGCCTCCGGCGGCTGCTGCTGGCGGATGGCCAGGCACTCGCGCAGGGCCGCGTCTGCCTCCGCCCACTTTTTCTGTTGCAAGAGGTTCAGCCCCAGCGCGGCCAGTTCGCCCGCATAGGGCAGCGAGTCCGCGCCGGTCGTGTCTCTTACATGCGCCGGCCACTTGCCCTGCCATGCCTCGGCCCTCGCAAGCTGCCCGGCTGCCTCGCATGCAACAATGGTGTTAGGGATAATGCGGCTGGCCTGCGCATGCGGGAACCGGCGCTGCTCCATGCCCGTGGCGGCCTGCTCGTACAGCAGCCGGGCCTCGTCCAACCGTCCGGCAGCCTGGTAGGCAGTAGCCAGGTTGTTGATGCTGCCGAGCGTGTCGGGGTGGTCGGGGCCCAGCCTGGCCTTGCGCAGCGCAAGCGTCTGCTCGAACAGCGGCAGGGCCTGGTCCAGCCGGCCGGCAGCCTTGTAGGCACTAGCCAGGTTGTTGTTGCTCATGAGCGTGTGGGGATGGTCGGGGCCAAGTTTGTCGCGGCGCGTGGCGAGCGCCCGCTCGAACACCGTGATGGCCAGTGCGTGCTCGCCCAGCTCATTCAGCGATAGCCCCAGCGTGTCCTGCATGTCGGCGACGACCAGAGGATCGCCAATGGCCCAACCTTTAGTTGCTCCACCGCACCCTTCAGGTTGTTGGCTAGTGCGTTGCGCAGGTCCGCGATCGTTTCGTAGTCGGTCTTCGGATCCCCTCCGGGCACCCGTGTGGAACTGCGAAGCAAGGCGGATTCCAGGTCGGCCA
>JAIMBC010000320.1 GCA_023511675.1 Pirellulales bacterium | reverse complement strand
ACACCACAGCGGCGGGTGGCGAGACCCTCGACCTTCTGCCTCGAGATGAGGTAGTTCGCCCAGGGAACCGCCCAGAGGAGCAAGTCGGGCAATTGTGCAGCCGCTGGTTGCAATTTACCGGCTTCCTGTCTTTTGCGTCCTTGAGCGCCCGCGCATATGGTTGGGCCTTGGTGGCCACTTTCGATATTCTGCAACTGCTTACAGGAAAACCAGATGTGCAGAAAAAGGGCCAGTAGCCGCACATATTTATGTGCGCGCTCATATTGTTACCGTGCCCGCTCGTAGTTCATGAACTCCGCTCATAAAAAGAGCCGCGTCGCGTGCCCCGCCGGACCAGTTGCCGCTCTGAACCCTGCGGTCGAGTAGGCGGGTTGCCTGGTGTGGGCCTAAATGGCACGGCTCCGCGGCTTCCCGACGGGTGATTCGCCCGTGCCTTTCCACCTACTGCAACACCATCTGCTGCTGCTGGATTGGCTCGAAGCCGCGCTGGCGGACGTAAGCGGCGGGCTGGCCCAGCCGCCGGTAGGTGGCGGCCGATAGATGCCAGGTGCGGCCTTTGCGCTCCCCGCGCGGCTCGACCAGGCCGGCTTCCACCAAGCGGTTGAGCACGGCCCGGGCGTCGGACTCTGGTTTCTGGGTGAAGCGGGCGGCCTCGTCGGTAGTCAGGCGATGATCCTGCCAAAGGGCGTTCAGCAGCGGCAGTTCGTCCAGGCGCAGGTCGCGGCCAGCACGGGATTCCTCGGCCAGCAGCCGGACAAAGTCGAAGTTCCCCTGGCCGCCGGGGAGAACAACCACCACACCGGTTTCGTTGCTTCGCTCGTAGGAAGGGGCGGGTCGGCCGTTGCGCAACTGCTCGTAGAAGATGGTGTCGATACCGCGGGCGGTGCGCTCGACAATACCCGCACGCTTGAAGGCGTCGGCCAGCAGGGGATTGCGCGTGCGCGGCGCGGTCACCAGCAGGTTGTCCAGGCGGACGCCTTCGGGAAAGCCGCCGGGGTTGGTAATCTCCAGGCGATCGTCATGCCATTGCACGTGAACGGCGCCCAGGCGGGTGTAGTCGCGGTGAACGAGGGCGTTGGCGAGCGCTTCGCGGAAGGCCGCCAGCGGGTAGTCAGGCACGGCCACGCGCAGCATGCCGACCAGGACTTCCTCTTCGCGGTTGCACGCGGCGAAGCGTTGCTGGCATTCTTCCATGACGCGCAGGAGCGGCCAGCGGAAGAAGTCGTTGACCTCGACCTGCTGGCCGCAGAGGACCTGGAAGGCCACCTCGTGTGTGGGCAGGAAGTGCCGGAGCGAGTCTTCCTTGCCGAAGAGAGGAGCAAGCTCAGAACCCGGACGCTGCGCACCTGCCCGCTGGCTTCCACGGCGCCCAGGGCTTTGGCCAGTTCGAGGTCGGGCAGGGCCAGGAGGGTTCGGTCACCGCTGCGGCGCTCACGGATGCTGCGGCGGAACCGCTCTAACTCCAGCGGGTCGAGGTCATTCCACGAAGCATGAGGAACAACAAGGACGGAATAATCCTCCGCGCCGCGGCCGGCCTGGCGGGCGTGCATCTCGCGGAAGAATATCGGCAAGCAGCAGGGGCGGCCGTTGCCGCCGAGCGCTCGGCGGAGGTAACGGCCCGAGGTGGTCGCCACGCGAACGGACTGGGGCGGAACTCGACGACGATGACCTCTTTGTCTTGATACCGAACAACTTCAATGCGTGGGGTGAGCGACAGCCGAGTTCGGTTGGTGATGAGGGCGGTCAGGCGGACGGGGTCCGTTCGCCCGGATTCGTGACGCGGCCTGGCACCAGTGATGCGGCCGTCATCTTCGATGCCGACCAGCAGCCAGGCGGGAGTGTCCGGGGAGCGATTCGCCAAGCAGACCACCGCCTCGACCAGATCGTCATCGGACAACGGGCGATGCTCATCGCTCTTGAACTCCACATCGAGCGACTCCCCAGCGGCGATCAGTTCCTGGAGGCGTTCAGGAGTCATCGCGGCTTTTCCTAAAACTCCAACGCTTGGAGATTACTTGCGATGGCGGCATCCAGCTTGGCGGCCTCAGCCTGCTGCTCGCAGAGCTGCGACACCAGCCGCGCCATCTGCTCCTCGAACGGCTCGTCATCGTCCTGCTGGATTTCGGCACCCACATAGCGGCCGGGCATGAGCACGGAGCCGTGCTCGCGAAGCTCTTCCAGCGCGGCACGCTTGCAGAATTCGGGCACGTCCTGGTACTTCCGCTTGATCGACCTGTCGCCGCGCCAGGCGTGGTAGGTGTGGGCAATCTTGCGGATGTCGCCATCGGCCAGCTCAGGGTGGAGGCGGTCGATCATCTTGCCGAGCTTGCGGGCATCGATGCACAAGATCTGGCCGCGGCGGTCGCGGAAGGTTCGACCGGCACACTGGCGTCCTCCGCTTTTGTTACGTGCCAGAAACCACAGGCAGACGGGAATCTGCGTCGAGTAGAACGCCTGCCCCGGCAGCGCGACCGTGCAATCGACGACGTCCGCTTTCATGATCGCCTTGCGAATCTCCCCCCTCGCCGCAGCGGTTCGAGGACCTGCGGCCGTTGGCCAGGACGGAGCCGGCCAACCCCGTCGGGGCGAGATGGTAGATGAAATGCTGGACCCGCCAGTCGCTAGGTGTGGTTTGAGTCCTGACTGTAGGTGCTGATGTCGCCCGATGCAGGGGCTGTGCTTGTACTTAGCCGCGTCCATGTTGGAGCGCAGCGCATCCGCGACTCGCCAGAGGTCGGCCTCGAAGCCGAGGTGGGCCCCCTTGTTGGGAGCAATTCTGCTATTCCTCTTGGCATGGTTCACTCGCCCCTCCTGCTTGTCTTCCGCAGGCCGACCCGTGTTTACTACAACGCACAACAAGACGGTAACCCGCCAGTCAAAGATTGGCAGCCGCTGACGGCATAAGCCTCCGTCTCACCCGCACCGGTGCGGCCTGGAGAGACACCGAGTGTTTCTGGGCAGAAACGCGGTTGTGGATGCGATTCCGGGGTCGAGCGGTTGTCTCTGCTGCCAATCAAGAGAGCGCAGGTGAGAGACCAAGATGCCGTAACCTGCCGCGCTCAATCGCGGTTCTTTGCGGAGGCGGGATGGCCGCTCCCTTGCGGTCGTGGCTCGGAAAGCCGCGAACCCGCGGGTAACATGGTTCGCAGCGGGAAGGAACAACTACGCCCGGCAGGATTCGAACCTGCAACCTACGGATTAGAAGTCCGTTGCTCTATCCGTTGAGCTACGGGCGCGGCGAACATGCTTCATGCTACGCCGGGCGAGGTCTGGGCGGCAACAGTTGAGCCGGGGCGGGCATGTCCACTGGGGGGCCATACGGCTGGCCGCTCATGGCTCGACCACATAGCGATAATTGAGGGTGCGGCTGCCGTCGAGTTCTTCGGCACGCAGCCAGAGGGTGCGGCCTACCAGTTCAGCGCCTTGGCGGAAGCGGTACACCTGCACATTGTCTCCGGGCGGTAGTCGCAGGACGTGGGTCCGCATGCGGCGACGGTTGGGAGCGAGCAGATAGCAACGAAAGCTAACCGGTTGCGGGCTTCGGTTGATGAAGCGTTGCTCCACTTCCAATGTGCCGTCGTCGAGAAGGCGGCTGGAGAGTTCAATCTCCAGGTCGCCCAAGCCCAGCCTGAGTTCCCGCACCATGGTGAAGCGATGTCGAACATCAGTGGCAACATCGAATTCAAGCTGGACGTGCATGGTCCCGCAGCTTGCGCTCGGCGGAAAGACCACCTCGAAGGGCACGTGCCCCTGTTCGCCAGGTGCCAGGCTGACGTCGAGGATCTCGGGCTGGGCCTTCCAGTTATCGGGCAGCACCAACCGCACTGTGCCCACCAGCGGGCGATGACTGCGATTCTTGATGCGCAGGGCATTTTCGTGGGCTGCACCGAAGATGCAGGGGAGCTTGTCGCGTGCCAGGGAGAGGGACAGCATCGACCCGACGATGCCTGCATCCAGGCCGGCGGCAAACAGCGGCATGGGGCCGACGCGGAGCAGATGGCCGCCGGAAACCGGCTCGGGGTGAGAACGGCGGCCCCAGGGATCCATGAGGGTGGCCCGCGGACCCAGGTACACGATCTCCTCGGCAGGACGATCGTTCCAAATAACCATCACGGCCTGGCCGTCGCGTGCAAAAACTTCGTTGTGGCTGCCGCCGGGCAGCCACATCCGCCCCACGTGTTTCGTGCCGGCCAAGGCGAGGGCGGTGGTACGCCAGGGGAGGAGCAATTCCTGGGCCTGGCCGGCGGCGTTGAGCAGGCCAGAGCGATCAGCGAGTGCGGGCGAGAAGAAGATGCCCGAGGCACCGCGGGCCTTGGCGGCAACCATGCGGCGCACCAGATCTGCCGCGCGCTGCTGCGTCCCATACCGATCTGGGTCCAACGGCGAGAGAATGACCCAGTCTTGTACGGGGGTCTCCTGCGTTCCTTCCAGGTAGGAATCCAGTTCCGGGGGGGCGAGAGGCGGAACCGCCACCCGCGCGAGAAAGGTCCAGGGTGGCACGTGCGACCCGGCGACAGGAGGGCCGTCGAGGTGCGGAGGCTCGTCCAGCCAGCCCCAACCGAAGCCGAGGTGTTCGGGTTGGCCGCTCTGAGCAAGCACCTGGCGTACACCAGCCATCCGCGCCGCCAGATCCGCGTGGCCGACAAAACTCGTATCGAAATCGTCGCCTAGCTGCCACGCCCTGATTTTCAGCCCCAACTTGTTCATCACAGGCTGGAGAGAGGGAAACCAAAGTTCGGCCTGATGGCCGAACACGTCCGCCGCCTGCGCGTTCTCCGCCAGCGCCAGAAGCTGCCTGGCCTCGGGCGGCGGGTGTGCCAGTACGCCTACAACCTCCACACCCTGTGTTTGCAGCCGTTCTATAAACCATGCCAGGTGGTCGAGATGAGCAGAATCCTTGCTGTCCGGCCACAAGGGGATTTTCACGCGGCCCACCCCGGCCTGGCGGAGCAGGCTCGCCAGTTCCGTGGCATCCCAAGCCGCGGCGTCTGCGGGGAGCGTCCAGCCAAACTCGCTGCGCGCAGGCAACTCAGCCGGCTCGATCACAGCCAGAGGCGCCTCGCGTACTTGCGTGGCGGTCCCCTCTCCCAGCAGGGTAGCCCGCAGCCGGTAGAAACCTGGCGCGCTGAGCGGCACTTGCCAGCGGCTATACGCAGCACGCTGGCTGATCGGGGTGGGAGCCGTCTGAGCGGTACGGCCTGCCGCTGTCGCGGCCCTCGCGAGCTGAGGCTGTTCAGGCTCGACAACCACGTCGCTGGCGGCGATTGCCTCGTCGAGTGCGGAAAACAGCTCCCAGCGGATCCGCGGCTGCTCTACATGAAAACCGGCCACGCGGCAAGCCGCCCGCACCGGCTGGCCCAGAGGCAGCAGCAGATGGGGGGGATCCAGCGTGAGCATCATCTGGGGCAAGCGGCCCAGCCACAACTCGTCGAACCACACCGTTCCGGCAAAGTCCTCTGCTTCCTCGCCGGGTTTCACGCACAGCCCGATGCGCACATAGCGGGCGTGAGGATTTGCCGTGGCTACCGGGCCGAGGCGGAGGGTGGTCCAGCCTTGGGTATTCTGCACGGCGGGGGATTCGAACTCTGCCAGCGGTTGCTCCTGCTCGTCGTAGAACGTAAGCCGCAGCAGCGCCTGATTGTGCTGCAGCCCCTCGGCGCGGATGCTGCCCAGCAGCAGGTAGTCTCGCAGCGGTTCGATTTCGATGAGCGGGCTTTGCGCCAGCGCAGTGCCGCCGTTGACATTTACCCGCAGGCATTGTCCTCCAGCAGCGGGGGGATCGGCGACGATTTCGATCACCACGTAGTGGGGAAAGCCTCGGCCGCGTTGGCGGGTCCAACCGTCGGGCCAGGCGTCAAAGTTCAGGTCGTTCTCCGCCTCGAACCCGCAGCGCAGAAGTTCCGTGGCGTCGGCCGGAGGTGCTGTGCCGGGCACCGCCTGCGCCTCTACAATCAACAGGGGCAATAGAATGTGCATACGGCACCGTGACGCGCTCTGCCACAA
>JAIMBC010000319.1 GCA_023511675.1 Pirellulales bacterium | reverse complement strand
GGGGCGCAACAGGTTCTTCAAATACCAATACGTAGCGGCGGCAGGGCGGATGACAGTGTGGCACTCAAAAAGAAGCGAACTGGCCAAAAGGGGCTGCAAGCCAGCGGCTCGCTGCCGGTACACCACGAACGGCTGACCGAACGCGCTCTGCCGTGGCCGGTTGGCAGCGCTTGTTCCGATGTGTCGATTCACTGGCATCCTGCATCGAGCTGCTTGGAAACAACGCCGCTGGCACGGTTGGCACTCGGTTGCTTGGCCCTGGCATGGGAGCTGGTCGGATTGTCCGCAGCTCTTGCCAAGGGCTGGACCTCGCGTTGGCGTGTGGCAGTTCGATGGCCCTTGGTAGCAGCGGTCGCACCGGCAGCGTGGACCGCAGGGCCGTACTGGGTGACCATTCGCTTTGCCTCTTCGGCCAGTTCGGCGCGGAATTCGGGTGGGGAGAGGACCTCCGCGTGGGAGCCGAAGGAGAGGACCCAGCTTTTCAGCTCGGTGGTGTTGGATAGCCGCAGGCTGAGGATCAGGCTGCCGTCGCGTTCTGCATACAGGCTCTGGCTGGCGTGCCACTGGCTTTCCCGCACGTAGCGGGCCACCTGCGGCGAGAAGCGAATGCGCACGGCCACATCTCCCTGCCCATGAAAGATGCCAAACGAGCCGGCCAGAAACTGCTCCAGCTCGAACGGCCGCCGCGCGAAGGTAAAGCCCCGATCCTCCACTTCGATAATGCGGTTGAGTTTGAAAGTGCGAAACTCGCCATGGTCTCGAGACCAGCCCACCAGGTAGAGGGCAGCGCGATGCAGGCACATGCCGTACGGCTCAATGTGGTACTCGACGGGCTCGGTGGCGCTGGCAGAGTGGTACAGCATGACCACCTCGTGCCCCTCGGCCAGTGCATGGGCCAACGTATCGATGACCTCGATCTTGGCCGAGTAGTCGGGCATGCCGGTGCGCGTAACGTAGACGTTGCCGCCGAACCGGTCTACAAACTGGATGGCGCCCGGCGAAAGCTGTGCCCGCAGCTTGCCGTAGGCAGAATGGGCGGCCTGGTCGAGGTGGGTGCCTGCCAGGGGGAGCATGAACAGGCGGCTCATGTAGAGGGCGAGGGCCTCGTCATAGCTGAAGCCCAGACCCGGAGATTGGTGCGGGAAGCGGAGGGTCCAGGCTTTGCGGCCGCGGGCCTGTACGTCTTGATTGAGCGGGAAGCCGGCGGACTGTAGATCGTCCAGGTCGCGGCGGATGGTTTTCTGAGAAACGCCGCACAGCTCAGCCAGTTCGCGGACCGTGGCGCCGGTCGGCCGAGCCAGGTGGCGAATGACGATCCACTGCCGCACGATGGTCTTGTGGTCTGCCATAGAAGGTGGCCCTGGATTGGTGTGGGGGGCAGCCAGGGCCTTAGCGTAGCCGCCGGATGGGGGATTGCAAGCGTGAGGCAGTGGTGTGGCCAGATGCGAGGGTGCGTGTAGCTTGCTTGTCGGGTGCTGCGTACGGCATGGCGAGGCGTAACAGGGAAGGGCGGGCAGAATGCGACTGACGGCCGGCTTGGAAGACGGGATAGCCAAGACGCGGATGCCGTTGCTGGCCAATCGGATGGGCGGCGTGATGGGGGTTGGTGGCATCGCCGTTTGGGCCATCGTCGGGGTAATGCGCGGGGTGCCTTCGGCAGGTCGGCCGCACGATGCCCCCATATGCGCTGCGGGTCGGCCCTGCCGAAGGCAGCACCGCGGCGCTCATGATGGCACATGGCGGGGACAGGTTATGTCCAAGGTGACGGATGTTTAGGCGCGAATGGGGGCGGCGTAACCGTCGGTCGCCAACATTCTCGACGGCGTTCTTAGCTCGAGTGGAGAGCTGGGAGACGGCGAGTCCACGCGAGGGGGAGCATGGCCAGCCCGATTGATCAAAGGCAGTGACGGTTGTGCGCGGAGCGGTTGTGGCGGTTGAATCAGGGCGGCATACACGCCCCAGCATGACGCCGGGAACAGGAGCTGCTGCTTGTTGCCCCTACTGGTCGCAACGAACCTTCGCGGTGCGTTGTTAGCCGGCAGCCAGGGAACGAGGGGGACAAGGCGGAGCCTCGCAGACAGTGCTTTCCCAGGCGGGGGCCTGGGAGCGAGAGGTGGGGGAGGGGCGACCATGGCCACGACGGAGCGTGGCCCTCCATAAGCAGTCACAGTGCGTTCCCAGGCAGAAGCCTGGCAACGAGAGGCGGGCTAGCTGCTTGCGCGCACTGCTAGCGCAGGATGCGATCGAGCGTGTATGCGAGACGTTCGCACCACGGCGGCGCATCGGTGGCTGAGTAGCGGTGAGCGGAGCTGAGGTCGATATCTCCCGACGCGTCGTGGAAGCCGAACACTTCGATCCTGGGCCTGTCCAGGCGGATGCGTAGATGCAGCCGCTCATCTCCGTGCAGCAGGACGAGGTCATACGGTTGTCGCCAGCGATACGGGCAGAGCAGGACTGGCTCCGGCGGCAGGTGGCCTTCCAGCAGGTCTCGGCCGTGGCCGTGGGCCAAGGGAACGGGCCTGCCCGCCAGGGCATGCAGCAGCGTGGCTGGAACATCGGCATGGGTGGTGCGTTCAGAGATTTCCAGCCTGGGTACCCCTGGGCCGACCATGACCAAGGGAACGCGCGTCTGGATGTCTGAGGGGCGTGTGCCGTGGCAGAGTGCGCCGTCTTCGCCCAGAGATTCTCCGTGATCGCCGGTGATGATGATCAGGTTTTCAGCGGGGTCGAGGGCTTCGATCAGCCGCATGATGCGGTCTTCGAGATAGAGCGCGGCATTGGCGTAGCGGTTCTGGAGGTGCTGCGGGTGGCAGTTGCGCCAGGCATCTCCGGCAACATCCTGTGCGGCGGGCCGGCGGAGTTCGAACTCGGGTGGATAGGCGTACGGCACGTGCGTGCACATGAGAAAGACCATAATGAACTGCGGCTTGCCGCCCGGGCGCGTGCGGGCAAGTTTCAGGGCGTGTTCAAGGGCGGCCTGGTCGCGCTGGGGCCAATCTCGCCAGCCGCTGCCCCACTTGACCTCCACGCGGTCGAAGTGGCGGCGGTTGAGGTAGCCGTCCATGCGGCGGAAGCCCGTGCAGTCTCCGCTGGTGATGAAGCTGCACTGGTAGCCTGAGGCGCGCAGAGACCAGGGCAACTGCGGGGGTATGGCCGCATCGAGCGTTGCGTCGTACAGCAGGCATGACCGCCCGTAGAGGAGCGTGAACAGGCCCAGATGGGAGGAGTTGGAGCCCGCATAATGGGCGCGGCAGCGTAGCCCGGCCTGTGCCCAGGCGTCGATGCGGGCCATGAGATCGGGGCTGATGGCTACGTGGCGGAAGCTCTCCAGCACAATCAGCAGGACATTGGGGAGCTTGGCGGCGTGGATGACCGCACTCTGGTCCACGGGCTGGACCTGCCTGAGCCGTTCGTATCGCTGTTCATAAATCTGTTGAGCGCGGCGCGTGGCTTCTTCGAGAAAGGCGTTGAGGTCGGCACTGCCGCCAAAGGGGACCAGGGCGCCGTACTTTACGTCGTCTGAGCCGTAGGCGGCGCGGTGTGCTAACTGGCCTTGCGCGTCGACGAGCAGGATTTCGTCTCCCCAATCGTCGAGCGTGATGGTGCCTGCCGGCAGCAACACGCGGCGGGACTCGCCCGATTGCAGGGTGCCTTGCAGCGCCAGTCGTTTACCGGAGAGATCGATCAGGTACCAACCGGTCAGGTCGGCGGGATGAGAGCCGAAGTTGTGCAGGTCGATGCGTTCGCGGCCCTCGTCGGGGCCGGCGGGATCGGGAAGCATGGCCACAATGCGAACGCCTGGGGAGGACGTGGGCCTGGCGAGGCCCAGTCGGGCGAGCAGGGCACTCAGCCCGGCCGAAGAACTCGGGGAGAAAAGGGCAATATCGATCGGCAACTGTCCCTCGAGCCGCCGCAGCAAGAGAGGCTGCGTATGGAGCACCGGCACCACCCCCACGCCCGCCAGACCAGCGATGCAGACGGCGACCGCGGCAGCAAGAGACGTGCGCCTGCGCCGGCGTGCCAGCATCTGCCAGGCGGTGCTACATCCGCGCCAGGATGCCCAGCCACCGGCGACCACAAGTGCCAGAATGGCCGCCGCACGTTGCAACAGGACCGTTGTATCCCCCGCCCACTCCTTGTGATTGGCATCGATGCCGCCAGACAGCACGTCTTGCACGTAGGGCAAGTAGTCTGTGACGTGGCTACCGAGCCAGCGGTGCAACCAGAGGTCGATGCCCAGCCAAAGGAAGACAATGGTCCACATGGGAGCTAGCATGGCGTGTGCCGTGCGTTTGAGGCCAAGCCAGCAGGCACTCAGTGCGGGCGTAACCACCGGCAGCAGGACGAACAGTGTCTTGGACCAGAGCAGCCATAGCAAGCCTGCGCGATCGAGCAGCGTCATGGGAACACGCTGCCAGCGGAGCAGGCGGCGATAGTGCTCCCACTCCACGGCGCCTGCCAGCAGCAAGCTGGTCGCCGCGCACAGCAATAGCGTGCAGGTGGCAAAACGCAGGCGGTCCCAGGCGGCTGGGGCGTCAGCGGGGCTGGAGTGGACCTCGCGCTGGTCTGTGTGGGGTGCGGCAAAGTCCGAATTGGTGGTGTGAGACGGTGCCGCCGGGCTCTCCGTTCGGGCTCCAAGGTTGAGCGTGGCCATATCGTGGTGCATCCATGCACGGTTTGAGGCTGCGGGCAGTCGGGGCGATAGTGATACTCGGAAAGGCGGTGGGCGTCAACAGCTTAGAACAGATGGCAAGGGTGGCAGGGTGGCAGCGTGGCAGGGTTGTCGAGGCATCGTGGCAAGAGGTGGTTGCGGCACGGCCTGGTGAAAGGGCTTCGGCGCTGCATTTACGTCAGACGTGGGAAAGAAGCCCACACAGGCGGTCAACGGGGGGGTTGCATTCCGGTGGCGCGGCCACTGCCACTAGCGTTAGTTTGCGGCCGCAGCCCAGGCGTAGCGCGGTCTTATTGTTTGGGGCGGCGTGCATGCTGCCAGGCAGAGCGGGAGCGCAGGCGGAATGGGCCCCGCGCCACGGCCTGGCGCAGGGCGTCTACTGGCGGCGCTGCCATGTAGCTGGAAACGATCCCATCCGAGCCGCTGGGTGCCGCGGCCCGACGAGACGCCTCCTGGCGGCGCTGGATGCGGGGAGGCCTGCGCTTGGCCTACTCGGCGGACGCGACTGCCCGCTGTGAGCGGCCAGCCCGCAGGCACTCCTTGGGAGTGATGATGCCATCGCCATCCAGATCCATGGCGGCAAACTCGGCGGCCTTATCGTCCGACCAAGAGCTGCTGTACTCTGCCATGGCCACCTGGCCGTCTCCATTCTCGTCGGCACGCACGAACCAGTCTGGAATGTCTCGGGGCAGTCGCTCGATGGGGCTAAGGGCGCGATAGCTACGGCGCGTGGCCGGACCGCCTGCTGCGGAGCGGCCGCCGCCCGCAGAACCGGAACCTCCGGACGATGCCCGGTTGCCGCCCTCCTCTCGCCGACCGAAGCCACGACCGCCACGTCGGCCCTCTCCTTCCTGGCCACCGCCCTGGCTGCTGGGCTGACCGGCCGACTGACCGCTGCCGCCTTGGCCGCCGCGGCCTTGTCCCCAGGAGGAGAGCGTCTGTATCAGTTCTTCCTTGGTGACAGTGCCATCTGAGTTATGGTCGGAGTTGCGAACGGCCATTCCGCCGGCACGCACCTCCTCTCCGTCTAGAACGCCATTGTTGTTCTGGTCGCTTCTCGCAATGATGGCATCTGCCATGCTGGCGATGCGATCTTGACCGCTTGGAGGCGACCCGCTGCTTGCGCCAGGGCTGCCTTGCGGGCCAGGTGTACCCCCGTCGCCACCAGGGCTCCCTGGTCCTCTGGAGCCTGCATTCGGATTGCCTGGTCCCCCGAAGCCAGGGCCGCCAAAGCCGGGCCCGCCAAAGCCTGGGCCGCCGAAGCCGGGACCACCGAAAGCGGGGCCGCCACTACCAGGTCCCGCCCCCGCATTGGCTGGGGTGTCGCCATCCT
>JAIMBC010000318.1 GCA_023511675.1 Pirellulales bacterium | reverse complement strand
GGTCGATGCGGCTCGTCCAGCACGGGTCGTCGGCAGGCTGGCTGACGTTGGCTACCGTGCGGGTCCGCGCCACGTGGCCCGCAATCCCCTCGCCCAACCGCACGCGGATCTCGTCCGTCTCTAACTTGTTGGTCGCCACCGTGTACAGCTCGCCCGCCTGCGGATCGAAGGCGAACACGCTGGCGCGATCGCACGCCAGGGCCGTACAGGCCTCTCGTACGATCACCTTCAAGATTCGCGAGGATTCCATTTCGCGGGCCAACACGCGCGTGACGTTCAACAGGCGTGTCAGGCCCGCTACTCGACGGCGTAGATCCTCGTCCACCGCCGTCAGCAGGTCAGAAAGCTCCATGCGGCCAGTCTAGACACTGCCCAACCGCGTGGCAATTGCATCCAGCGAGACGAAGCGCCGCAGCGCCCCGGCGAGCATCGCCCGGGCCGGGGCTGGAAGGGAGGCGGCCTCGACCTGGTGCCGGTCCTGCTCCTGTTCCACCTGCTGGGCTCCCGGCTTGAGTTGTTCCTTGTCCGCCGCCTCGCCCTCCATGGCTGCTCCCGCCTCGCCGCGCGGGAGGCCATCCGTCGAGCCCGCGCTGCAACTCCGCGCCTCGCGCGAGGCCTCAAAGCCCGCCCATCCCAGCCGCCACCCCCAGCTCTGGCGGCGCGACTGCGTGTTGTATCGCTCGAGCAATCGCAACGCCCAGACCAGACCAAAGCCATCTCGAAACTCCAGCCACAGCGCGTCGTGCGGCGCCATCACCCCACTTCGGCGAGCACGCCATACCGCCAGGTGCAGCCCGGCCGCAAATAGCACCTGCCCCCAGGCCGCCCCTGCCGCCGGATCCATCGCTTCCCACCCCATTACCCAAGGACCCAGCCAGCACGCCTCCGCTGCCAACCAAAAGGTGGCCGCCAAGGCGTGCCGTGTGAACAAATAGTTGATCCACCCAGCCCCCGCCACGATCATCACCAGCGCCCGATGCGCCGTGTGTAGTAGAGGTTGCGTCTCGGCCCGCAACGCCGCGCCCTCCACGGTAGGCAGGGCCAACAGCAACAGAAATGTCAGCACGACAAACCTCCACGCCCGCTCGTGGGGGCGGCGTGCGCCAAACACCGCCACCACGGGCGCCAGCGTCGCCGTGGCTGCCAGCCAGCGGGCATGCCCCAGCCACCAGCCCTGCCCCACAACGCGGCACGCGGTTTCTACCAGGGCTGGAGCGGAGTAGGTGAGTGCCAGCCATTGCCAGGCTGGCCAGAGCGCCGTTGGTCTGGCAGACAGCCGCAAACGCACCAGCGCCGGCACGGCACCCAAAGCCGCCAAGATTGCTACACTCCACACAACGCGGTCCGCCGTGGCTTCAAGCAAGATGCCGTTGCCGCCGAGCCGATGCATCGGAACACCCGGCGCCACGCCGGTTCCGCTCGTGCACCGCCGGCGGAGTTCGGCCAGGCCGCATCCCGACGCGGCCCACGACTACAAGTTTATGGGAGAATCACGCATGCATGGCAGACGCAAACGGCGGCTGTTGGTGTTGGCAGCCTTGCTGGCTGCGCTGGCACTGCCCCACGTAGCTCAGGCACGCAGCTTCGCACAGTACCTGGGGATCGGCCACGGCCCCGGTTATCACTGCGGCTGCTTCGGCTATGATCCCTGGGGGTCCGTCGGTCTCAGCTACCAGAACCCCTGCTGCCATCATCCCTGGGCAACCTACGGCCGCGAGCGGCCCTGGTGCTGCTGGTCCGGTTACAGGCTCTACTAACAGCCCGTCCAGGCCTTGGCTCCACCCAAGCCAGGCATTTGCAGACCCACAGCGCTGCGGAGGCCTGTGGCCGTGCCGGTCAAGGCGGGCCGGTGGGCAACTGGCCATCGCAGTACCCCGCCAGTCGGGCTAGGTCCACGCCGGCGGCTGTTGCGATTCCCTGCTGCTCGAAACCGGCCCACGCACAGCCTGACCTGGGGTGTAACGAATTGGGGACAACGTAGGCAGGGCGGCGCCTGCGGGGATGGCCAAGGGGCGCAAGGTTTGGCGATTACGCAGAGTGTGGCGATGCTGCGGCACACCGCTAGCCATCAGGTGTGAAGCTACGGGACGGCGGCAACCGAACACTGGGCAATGTCCAAGCAGACGTGCATGGCGTTCGCGTCGGCGCTCCGCACCGGCGCCCGCCGATACCCAACGTCGAAGCCGCGAAGGAGTCGCAGCCGTTGCACACGTCGCATCATACGCTGCTGGAGGAATTGGAGGCCCGCCAGGACCAGGTCCTACAGCAGCTTCAGGAGTTGGAGGAACGCATCCGCCGCACCATCGAAGCGTGCATGGCGGAGATGGCGAGCCCGCGCGCTGCTACGGCATCGCCCCAGGTTGCTGCGGTTTCTGGGGGGGCCCCCGCTCATTAGTCTGGCCATCCGGCCGGCACCGTGACCTTAGCTAGAGGTTTTACGTTGCCAGGGCACGTCTGGCTGCCCGGCGGCGTGGTTCGCGGCGCGGGCGAGCACAAACAGGAGGTCGCTCAGCCGGTTCAGGTACTGCACCAGGACGGGGGAGAGAGGCTCGATGGCGGCCAGGGCGACCACGCGGCGCTCGGCACGTCGGCAAATGGTGCGGGCCAGGTGCAAGTGCGCGGCGGTAGAGGCCCCCGCGGGGAGAATGAACTGTTTGAGGGGCGGCAGTCCCGCTTCGAAGCGGTCGATCTCTGCTTCCAGGGCAGCCACCTGTGCGGCGTCAACCCTAGGCACGGCGGCCGCCGTGGGCTGGGGACAGGCCAGTTCGGCGCCCAGTACAAACAGCTCGTGCTGCACACGCAGCAGCACGGCATCGACTTCTGGCGGCTGGTTAGCTGCGCGAGCGAGCCCGAGGGCCGCATTCAGCTCGTCGACCGTGCCGTAGGCCTCGATGCGCGGTGAGTCCTTGCGCACCCGCGGGCCGCCAAACAGGCCTGTATCGCCCTCGTCTCCCGTGCGCGTGTAGATCTTCATGGTTGCCTTCGGGCGTGTCAGCCAGGCGAGCAGGCGGGCGGAGAGCCGGCCTGCCGGTGGAAGTCCGCCCTCGCCACGTCTCTTTGTGGTACAATTCCATTCGCAGCGGCAGAGCGAGTGCCGCGCTCGGTCCATGTTCCGTTTGTAGGTAGTTGCCTGATGCACCGTCAGTTGCCGATCCTTGCATGGTGTGCGTTTTCGGCCGCGATGTTGGCTAGCCAAGCGGCGTGGGCGGAGGATTCGGTTGAGCGGTTGTATCTGAGCAACGTGCGGCAGGTGACCGCGGGCTATCTACGAGCGGGAGAGGGCTATTTCTCCCCGAACGGGCAGACGATTGTGTACCAAGCGATCACCGCCGGCTATCCATTCTATCAGATTTACATGCAGCCGCTGGATACGCCGCTGGAGGAGCAGCCGGCGGCGGCTCGGCTGATCAGCACGGGGCGTGGCCGTACCACGTGCAGCTACTTCTCGATGGATGGGACGCGGATCTTGTATGCCTCGAGCCATCTCGACCCGCAGCTCAGCGAGACCGAAGAACGGGAACGGCAGCAACAGGCCGAGGACGCGCGCCGCGGCGTGCGGCGGCGGTACGACTGGTCGTTCGACCCGCACTACGACCTGTTCGAGGCGGATCGTGAGGGCAGGCTGCTGCGCCGCCTGACCAGCGAGCCTGGCTACGATGCCGAAGGCTCGTGGTCTCCAGATGGCAAGCAGATTGTGTTTTGCAGCACGCGGGATGGAGATCCCGACCTGTACGTGATGGATGCCGACGGCGGCAATGTTCGCCAGCTTACCAATGCTCCGGGCTACGACGGGGGGCCGTTCTTCTCCCCCGATGGGCGGTTTGTCGTGTTCCGCAGCGATCGCAGCAAACCGGAGATGCTCCAGATTTACTGCATAGGCGCGGACGGCAGCAACGAAACGGCCCTGACCCACAACGACGATTGGGTGCACTGGGCGCCGTACTGGCATCCCACGCAGCCGTACTTGATCTGGACGGCGGCGGATCACTCGCAGCCGAATGTGCGTCCCAACTACGATCTGTATCTGGCGCGCTATAGCGTGCAGGACGGAAAGCTGTCGATCGCCGCGCCGCAACGGGTCACCGATCATCCTGCCGCCGACGTGCTGCCGGTCTTTTCTCCCGACGGCAAGCGGCTGATGTGGACCTCGAATCGCACGCTGGACCATTCCAGCCAGCTTTTCCTCGCCGATTTTCAGCTTCCGGAATGAGCTTCAGGGCGGCCATCGCCGGTGCCTGTCTCGCTCTGTACGCCGCCACCTCCCTGGCGCGAGTTCCGGAACAGTATGCCGCCTTGCAGGCCGCCTTTGTCGAGGATCTCAGGGCACTGGCCAACACGTGCGAAACCGCAGGAGAGAGGGAGCTGGCTGCCGAGATTGCCGCCTGGGCAGCCCCCCCCTCCCCCTACCTGATCGTACCTGTGTTTCCGGAACAGGCAGCTCAGCCCCCCTCTGAGGAGGTCTCGCCAGCACACCGCCAGTTCTGGGAACTCCGCCGCCGCCAGGCGGATGCCCTCTGGGAACTCGCCCGTCAGGCACTCGCCGAGGATCTCGCCCCGCTCGCCTGGCAGCTCGCCTGGCAAACGCTCCGCGAGAACCCCGACCACGAGGATGCTCGCCGCGTCCTGGGCTACGTGCGCCATGACGCACAATGGCTCACCGCCTATGAGGCCGACAAGGCACGCGCCGGACAGCTCTGGCACCCCCGCTTCGGCTGGATTCGCGCAGACCGCGTGGCCCGCTACGAACAAGGGGAGCGCTTGCACAAGGGCCGTTGGATCACCGCCGCAGACGATGCCAGGGCGCACGCTGAGATTGCCCGCGGTTGGGAGATCCTCACCGAGCATTACCGCGTTACCACCAACCACAGCCTGGAGGAGGGCGTGCGTCTGGCTGCCTTGCTGGAGCGGCTGTACCACGTTTGGCACCAGGCATTTGCCGCCTATCACGTAAACAAGGCTGCGCTGGCCCGGCTCTTTGCCGGAGCCAGGCCGCGCGCCTCTCAAAAACGGCTGCAGGTAGTCTACTTCCGCAATCGCGAACAGTATGTGGCCGCCCTGGCCGCGGAACAGCCGCAGATCCACATCACCACGGGTTACTACTCCTACGCGCGCCGCACGGCCTACTTCTTCGCCCCTTCCTCCGGCGACGAGGGTGACACCACTACCTTCTATCACGAGGCCACGCATCAGCTCTTCAGCGAGATTCGTCCCACGGCTCAGGCCGTGGGCACGCGAGGCAACTTCTGGGCCGTAGAAGGCGCGGCGTGCTACATGGAAACGCTGGCAGAACGCGACGGCAGGTGGTGCGTCGGCGGTACCGATGGCGACCGATTCCTCGCCGCTCGTTATCGGCTGCTGGAAGAGGGGTTCTACATCCCGCTGGCAGAACTGACCGCCATGACCATGCAAGACGTGCAGGCAGACGTGCGGATCTCCCGCTTGTACAGCCAGGCCGCCGGCCTGACGCACTTTTTCATGCACGCCCAGCAGGGGCGGTACCGGCAGCCCTTTGTCGAATACCTGTCTGCGATCTATGCCGGCCGCGACCAGCCCGACACGCTGGCCCAACTCATGGGTTGCAGCAACGACGAACTGGACCAACAGTACCGCCAGTTCATGACCGCAGTTGAGGAGTAGCCGCGCTCGCCCAGCCTGGGCGCAAACGAGGGGAAGAGGCGCGGATTCATACATCGCCGGGGAAGGGTACCCGGCAGTAGCCCGCGCTGCCCGCAAGACCCGCACCGCTCGCCTCTCGCGTACAGAGCAAACCGATTTGGCCCCGAGTCGCAGCATGCGAAGACGGCCGCCGCTCGGTAAAATAAATATTCTGCTGTTTCGAGAGGTCGAACCCATGGCTCCAGACCCTGCTTCCCCCCCTCCGACTACATCCGGTTCTGCCTCCTCTGAGGTTGCGCTGCAAGCAAGGGTGCTGGCGGGACGCTATGAGCTGTCCGAGCGGATCGGCGCCGGCGGCATGGGCGTGGTCCACCGCCGCCGCGCCGTGGCGGGGGGGCTGCGCCCGGGGGGGCCCGGCCG
>JAIMBC010000032.1 GCA_023511675.1 Pirellulales bacterium | reverse complement strand
GGTAGCTGGCGCATCGATCGCCCCACGGCAGCAAGTCCCCCATATAACCTGGTTCCCGAAACCTGGACCGCTTACCCCAAAGGTGCCACCCATTGGTCCACGGTCACGCCCATGGTTTTCGATCGCCACCCCAAGGAACATGGGCCTCTTCAGTATCAGCGCGAGCTGGCGGAAACTGTAGCGGTCGCGTGTCAGCGCATGGGGCTGCCCCGGGCCAGCGGCATCATCCCCACCGCCGTATCCGCACATCTCGGCGTACCACCCAGCCACGCCTTCCCAAGATTGCAGCGGAAAGATGGTAGCCTGCGCCGCCATGTACATTTGATTCTCACCTTTCAAGAACCCGTGTGCGGTCCCATCTTGCTCGGTGCCGGCCGGTATCGCGGCTACGGCCTTCTGCGTCCTATCCATACCCCGATATGACCAGCATCGATTCTCAATTGCCTTCGTTTGAAGACTTTTTCCGTGCCCTCTGGAACAAGGATCCCTTCCCCTGGCAGTCCCTGCTGGCTCAGCGTGTCACAGCGGAGAACTGGCCCAAGATCATCTCGTTGCCCACGGCCGCTGGTAAAACCGCTTGCATCGAAATCGCCCTCTACGCCCTCGCCGCTCAGGCGAACCAGGCGCCCGCAGCTCGCACCGCCCCCCGCCGCATTTGGTTTGTCGTCGATCGACGGATTGTGGTGGACGCAGCGTATGACCGGGCACGCTGCATCGCTCAGGAGTTGGCCCGCGCAACGGAGGGTCCCCTCCATCAGGTAGCCCAGCGTCTACGGGCCATCTCAGGAACGGACCATCCCCTTGTCGTGTCACGCCTGCGAGGCGGCGTCTCGGACGATGCCGCCTGGGCACGGCTCCCTTCCCAGGTGTCCGTAATCACCTCCACCGTGGACCAGCTCGGCTCGCGGCTGCTCTTCCGTAACTACGCCGCCACCCAGTTGACCGCTCCCATTCACGCCGCCCTCGCCGCCCACGATAGCCTGATCCTCCTCGATGAGGCACACTGCTCGGCCCCCTTCGCCCAGACCCTAGATGCCATCCAACTCTACCGCGGCGAGCGCTGGGCGGAATTGCCGCTCAACACCCCCTTCGCATTTGTCCTCCTCTCCGCGACCCCGCGCTCCGGCCTTGAGCAGGCTGATATCTTCCCCGGCCCAGACGTACCACAAGCGCTCGATCACCCCTTGCTGCTGGCGCGCATCTTCGCCGCCAAACCCGCTCGGCTCTTCCCGCTGCCGCATAAACGCAAGACGGACGAAGACCCGCTCGTCGCCAAGGCTCAGGAACTGGTGGCCGAGTACATCCGACAAGGCTGCGTGCGTACGGCTGTTATCATGAACCGCGTCCGCACAGCTCAACTGGTTGCAGAGGGCCTCCAAGCAACTCAGCCCAACATCGACGTAATCCTCCTCACCGGCAGACTGCGTCCCATCGAACGCGACGCGCTCATCGACGCCTGGCTGCCCTATTTGCGGGCTGAGTCGCCCAGAACTCCGCACATGCCGCTGGTCGTGGTCTCCACGCAGTGCCTGGAGGTCGGCGCCGATTTCAGCTTCGATGGGTTGATCACAGAAGCCGCGAGTCTGGATGCGCTGCGGCAGCGGTTCGGCCGCCTCAACCGGCTCGGAACCTCGTCGAACGCGTCCGCGGCCATCCTGATTCGAGAGCGCGATATGGACGAGCGCAATGAAGATCCCGTGTACGGCCAGGCCCTGTCTCGATGCTGGAAGCTGCTGGAGGAGCTAGCCCAGACCTCTTCCAGCCGGGAACATGTCGATTTTGGCACTCATGCTCTGGATACCGCGTTGAGCAGTATCCCCACCGAAAGTCTGGAAGATTGTGCGGCACCCGCACCCAACGCACCTGCGCTGCTGCCCGCCCATCTCGACCTGCTCTGCCAGACTGCGCCCCCTCCCGCCATCGAACCCGAAGTTTCACTTTACTTGCATGGACGCGACAGGACTGTGCCCGAGGCATATCTCGTCTGGCGTGCCGACCTCCCTCCTGGCAATCTATCCATCTGGCCAGAAGCCGTCAGCTTGTGCCCGCCTCTCGCCGGCGAACTCCTCTCTGTCCCCCTGTACCGGCTCCGCTCCTGGCTTGGTGCCCCTGACTCGCCCGACGATACCCACGACGTGGAGGGTTCCCTCCAGCAGCAACTGCCCGAGGCCGCGGCAGCCTATCGCCCCTTCCTGCTGTGGCGCGGCCGCGATAGCTCCTTCGTAGACCGCGACCCAGAACAGATCGTCCCTGGCGACATTGTGGTCGTACCCGCTGCCTATGGCATGGATAACATTGGTCAGGCCACACGGCACAAGGCCCTTGGCGAGGCGGGGCTGGACCTTTGGGAGCCCGCTCTGGCTGCCACAGATAGACCGCCGGCTGTCCGCCTTCACCACACCGTTCTGGCCCCCTGGCTAGACTGCCCGCCGCTGCGCCAGCTTGTCGAACTTATTTCCACACCCGGCTTCGAAACCGAAGATCTCTGGACCGCTGTTGATACCCTCCTTGCATATCAGCCGCTCGCACCAGAAGAGCCCCAGCCTCCCCCTTCCTGGTGGCTCGAACTGCTCTCCTGCGTGCGCGGAGGACGCATCGAGCAGCACCCGGCCGGCGGAATAGTCCTGTTTGCTCGCCGTCCGCGCGCCGCTGCTGCTCCTCTCTCCGTGCCGGATTTGTTCGCAGATGAAGATGACCTGGCCTCCACCGCGGATGTCCCCATCAGCCTGGAAGACCATACCCGGCATGTTGTCCGTACACTAGAAAAGCTTTGCAGCCTGTGCCTGCCCGAATCCTCCCCCGAAACATCCGCCCTGCTGCTTGCCGCACTGTGGCATGATGCAGGCAAGCTTGATGAACGCTTTCAGATCCTCCTGCACCAGGGTGACGAATTGGCAGCCTTGGCCGCCGACCAGCCACTGGCCAAGTCTCCTGACGTGCCCCTTTCGCACGCCCAGCGACGGCGCATCCGCGAGGCCACCGGCCTACCTCAGTCCTTCCGACACGAAATGCTCTCCGCCGCACTGGCACAGCGCTTCGCAGATCTGCCCAGCGACGTCCCATTGGCAGAACTCACGCTGCATCTCATCGCTGCCCACCACGGCTATGCCCGACCCTTTGCCCCTGTCTGCAAAGATCCGCATCCGCCAGACGTCCTGGGCAACCTCGCGAATTGCCAGATCCATCTATCCGGTAGCGACCGAGCCAAGGTGCCCGCTCACTCCCTCGACTCCTCAATAGCCAACCGGTTCTGGCGAAATCTCCGCCGCTACGGCTGGTGGGGTCTCGCCTATCTCGAGGCCCTGCTGCGCCTCGCAGACTGGTATGCCAGTGCGCGACCATCGCAATCTGAAACCAGTCAGGAACTTGCTTATGAACGCGCCTAAGCTTCAGCCGCTCACGCTCGAACTGTCCGGCATGGACGGCGCGAATCCTCTGGGCTTTCTCGCTGCCCTCGGCACCCTCGCCTGCTGTCATGCCGCCGGTGGGGTGCGCACGCAATTGGCCTGGGTCCGCAAGCCCACCTGGACCCCCGTGCTGCACGACCCTCCAGACGCCGATCCCGCCACGCTTGTTCACACCCTCTTCCCCCACCTGGCCGGCCGCAGCGTCCCAGACGATGCCGAGCAGCGCCGCAAGGAGCTGCAAAAAAGTATGGAGACGGCCCAGACTGCGATCAAGAAAAAACAGAAAGAGATCAAGGGTCGTGACTTGAGCAGGGCAGAACGCGAGGCAGCCAAGCAAGCAGAATTGATACCTCTCTACCAGCAGGCTCAGGAAAAACGCCGCCAATGGCTGCTCGCTTTGAAGGATGCCGTGCCGCGAGATGAACTCGTGCTTGGCAAGGGCCTTGATTGTGAACCAGACATGTTTCGCAGTATCGCTCTTGAGTTCCGCGCCCAGGCAGCCCACAGCGCACGGGAGACGCTTGACTTTCTCGCCGCCTTCGGCAGCGATGGCTGCTGCGAGGAAAAACATCAAGACAGGATCGGAGCCACGCCCTTCTACTTCACTCGCGGCAGCGGACAACAGTACTTCCTCGATACGGCGCGCCAGCTTATCAGCAACTGCACTGCCGAGCACCTCCGTGACACCCTCTTCGCCCCTTGGAAGTACGCGGACGAAAGGCTCTCCATGCGCTGGGACCCCATCGAGGATAGACAATATGCGCTCCTCGCCGAAGACCCCGGCAATGGTCGCACACAGTGGATGGCCAACCTCCTGGCCTATCGAGGGCTGATCTTCTTCCCCACCGCGCCAACACAACGCGGCCTCGTCGCCACCGCTTGGTCCGGGTCAGGCGATGAACGTGTGTTCACCTGGCCCCTCTGGACACATCCCTTGCCGCCCGACACCATTCGTTCCGTACTCCTGCTTCGCGAACTGGCCGCGCCTGTCCCGGATCATGACGCTCTCCGCGCCCGTGGCATTGTTGCCGTTTACCGCGCACGCCGTATCAAGGTGGGAATGGGATCCAATATCAAGCTCAATTTCAGCCCCTCGCGGGCAGTCTAGTCGCTAACGCGCTCGTCAGCCCTCAGTTGCAGAGTCAACCATGCACAACGACCATTCTTAACGGGGTTGGTAGCTTGCGTGCGGGAGGGGAGCATGAGAGTTTCACGCAAGCGAGGCGGAGGATGCCAAGGCCGATGGATGGAGAGCGGTGGCCTTTTTACTGGCCTGGCGCCTGTCGCGGTGCAAACAAAGCCGCTCGACTGCGGTCAAGCGGTCTCTGCAAGAGGGCCTGCCGCGGAAGCAGTTCTACCTGTGGCGGTGGAAGTTGCAGACCCACGGGTTCGTGCACGCCGGGCTTGAGGGCGCTGCCGGCACCGGCGTTGCCAATCGAAGCCGCCGCGGCTTCGCGAATGACCCCGCCCCGCCGAGCACGCATGCGCATGTCCGCGGCGCGGGCTGGCTGGAAAAGACCGCAAGTGGCGACATCGGCGGCAGCAGCGGGAGCGCGGCGCTGCATCTCAGGCCTGGAGGGACGCGGTCCGCCCCCTGGAGGGACGCGCTCCGTCGCGTCCGGAAGAGCGCAAACCGTGGACGCCAATCACAGCCACGACGGAGCGTGGCCTTCCAGGCGTCAGCGTGGCCCTCGATCAGCCCCCTGATCGTTTGCATCACCGAGGCCCGGTAGGTCGCAAAGGAGAAGGCCGCCGAACCAGACGGTATCGCAGCCCCCCGCGCAGGCACGTCTTTCTTCCGTACGGGCTGAATCGTACACTAACTGAGAAGCAGGTTGCCATGAGTGAGCAGATCGCTTTTGCGGACGTCCTCGAAGCCGCCGAACAGCTTGATATCGAAGCCCAAGCGGACTTAGTGGCCATACTAAGCCGCCGCCTTGCCCAGGGTGGCCGGGAGCGTGTCGCCGCCACTGTGGCGCAAGCCCGCCTGGAGTTCGCTGCCGGGCAGTGCCCAGCCATGGCGCCAGCGGAAATTGTGCGCGAGGCCCAATCGTGAGGCGGACGCTATTACGTTCGCCGGCATTCGGACACGACCTGGGGAAATGGCTGAAGAGACACCTCCATACGGCGCCGTCCATTGAAGCGACGCTGGAGGAGTTGTCGGCCGATGCCTCCCATTCATCGTTGCGGACACATAAATTGCACGGTTCGTTGGCGGGCTGCTGGGCTTGCAGTGCCGGCTATGATCTGCGGATCGCCTTAGAGTACATACAACATGAGGGCCAAGAGGCCATTCTCCTGCTCGCCTAGGGCACTCATGATGAGGTCTACTGACGCGTGTGGCGCCGAACCAGGCGTTGCACCTGACGGCGGCGGCTTGCATGCTTTCTGTGACTCATTGCTCCCCCGGGCCGCCGCGGCGGGTGGGGTTAGTCGTTACGATATCCGAATCTTCCTTCTGTCCCGCGCACACCCCACCCGCTTGACAGGGGTGCCCCGCCTGACCGTGTCAGCGAGCCACAGAAGTGGCGGAGGGTCATTGAGACGGCGTGGTGGAGGCAAGGGGGGCGAGACAGGGCAATCTCGCTACCCTGGCAATCACCGTTGCGAATTTCGCGGGGGCTGGTGCACGCCGCCCCCTGCACGCGGCCCCCGCGCTGGGACCAGGATGAAAACCACGCCTGGAACACGCCGCCCCCAGCACGCGGCCGCCCCCCAGGCACGTGGCGGGAATGCTTGACCTCGGTCGATCCGGGCTTCAATGGGGGCGGGCCCGCCAGCACGGGAATGGGTTCTGCCCGCCCGGCACGCCGTGCCGTCTGCGGGGAGGCTGGGACGGGAGTCCTCAAGCCTACCTACGGCTTGCGCAGCACCAGCGCGTCGGCGATGTCCAGTGCGAGGTGGTACACGTGTGCGTTGCCGTCCTGGGTCACGCGCAAATCGCCGCCGGTAGCCAACTCTGCTGGGCCACCTGGCACGGGTACATTCAGCCGCACGCTTAGCTCTGGGATGGGCCGACCCGTCCAGTTGACCAGGGTGACCAGCAAGCCATGAGGCGACTCGACCAGCGAGGCCTCCACAAGCGGCTGCGAGCATGCGACGGGCAGCTCCAGGCCTGCGGCCGCCAACGCAATGAGCGTACCGGCTGCGGCATCGACCGCGGTGGGCAGAAAGTGGTTCATGGCCTGGTCGGTGGTGCCGCGTTCGGCGGGACGCAGCGGGATGGCAGGCTTGAAGTATGCCAACCCCGGTAGGAAACCACAGTAGATGGCCTGTCCCTTGCCCACAGTCCGGCGGGTGATCGCTGGCGTGCCGTCTTCGAAGACGCCCAAGACCTCGGCGGAATGGACCAGGATCTGTGGCCGCGCGCCGATTACCGGCAGCCGGTGGGTCTGACCCTCGTGCTGCCACGCCACATGGTCCATGGGCTCGACAAAGGGCAAATCCTGCTTCTCGAAGACGATGCGTTGGTTTTCGGGTTCGAGCAAGCGCTGCTGCTCGATGCCCAACAGGCCGGCCATGACCTGATTGGGTTGGTTGAATTCGTCGAACATGCCGGCTGCTGCGGTGGCCAGCAGCCGGCCGCCGGCGGCGACCCAGCGTGCGATGGCCTGGGCAGCGGCGCGAGTCACGTGCGGGTCGCAAAGGTAGAGCAGCCGGTACTGATCGAGCGTGCCGTCGAGGGCATCTTCGTCGATCACCACGTCCAGCGGGATCTGCTGCTGGCGAATGGCCACATACATCGCGCGCTTGTTGGCGCCCAGGGGCGGATGGTGATCGTGCCAGATGTCGCCTGTTTCGCTGAACCAGAGGGCCGCCAACCCTGGCCGTACGCGGCCGTCCTGGACCAGATCTTCGAAGGTGCCCAGTTCATGGAGGGCGGTACGAACCTGTTGGTACATTTCGGGCAGGCTGCAATGGTTCTCGGTATAGGCGGCCTGAACGGGGCGGAACTCGAACAGGTTCACGACCTTCATGCCGTGTCCCAGATTGTTGTAGAACAGCCGCCGCCAGCTTGCGGGCGTGTTGCCGGGCCAGTGAGGCATGACGTACATGTGGATTTTGCCCTCGGGCCGGCCCTTCAGCCCCGCACGAAAGAGGTCCAAGAGCAGGGCGTTCACCTGCTGGGAGCAGACGGGTACCTGGAAGATCCAGTCTTCGCTCCAGGGCATGGTCATGCCGCCACGGCGAAAGAGGGTGATCCATTGATGAACCTCGCCCAGGTAGGGGTAGCCGTGATGCGGCGAGTAGTTGGCGCCGATGCCGGCGTTGGGCAAGTGAGGCCGCAGGGCCTCGGTGAGCGCACGCTGTTGCGCAATGCCATAATCGTGCTGGTAGCGCCGCGAGTAGTAGTAGAGTGCCGGCAGGCGCTCGGCGGTAGCGGAGTCGGGAGAATAGACAATGCGGCTCCAGTCGTCGCCGGCGGCGGGATCGAGGTCCGAGGGCTTCAAGCCCTGTTGCTGTGCCCACGCATGAAAGGCCGCTGGATCGCCGGGCGGTTGGGCCAGGCCGATCTCGTCTCCCAGGCTCACCACGGCTATGCCTGCGGCCCGCCCCTCCGCCGCCAGCCGCCGCGCGGTGCTTTCCAGCTCGGCGGGAGACTGGCCGCGCACGTCGATGTAACCGCGCGGCACGCCGGATGTTGAGGCCGCCGCGGCATTGGTCTCGGCCAGGCCGAACATGGCCAGGAACTCGTCGCGCGCGGCCGTGTAGCGCGGGTTTTCAGGCCGAGGGTCGAACGTGTAACCGAACACCAGGGTTCGCTGCGGCAGCCGCCCGCGCACGGCCTGCTGCTTTAGATAGGCGACGAGGTCATAGAGCACCTCTTCCCCAAGGCGCAGCCGCCGCGTGTAGCGCGTGTTGGCATCGTAGGCCAGCTCGAGCCGGGACGCACGGCTTTCGAAGGTGGCACACGGTTCGAGCTTGCCCAGCGCATCTTTGACCGCCAGCTCCACGGTGTAGTGCAACCCCTCGGCGGGCGAGGCGGTCAGGATCCACTGACCGTCATTCAAAGAGTCCAGCAGGCTGCCTACCTCCAGCCATTCGGTCGTGCTGCCGGGCGCGGCGGTGAGGGTCTTGGGCTGCCAGCGGCGCAGGTGGACCCAGTAGGGAGAGTGCTCCGTGCAGGGAGGAAGGGTCAAAGTGCACTCGGCACCGTCTGGATGATTGACCAGCCGGAGGTACACATCTCCTTCCTGGGTGAGCAGTCCATCGAGGGGCAGATACGATTCTCGCTCGATGCGCTGCTGCACGTCGTCGAAGTTGGGGGTAAGCAGCACCAGGTCGACGTTTCGACGAGCGGCCGGCTCGGGTTGATCTGCGGTTTCGAGGATCAGCCGCGCGCGGCCGGCAGCAAGCTCGACGGCAGCATCGTGCCCTTCCCAGACGATGTTTTCCACGGCGCCCCATTCCCAGCCCACCTCGGGCACGACTCGCTTGCCGAAGGCCCAGATCTTGGGGTTGGCGCGCGCGCCGTACATGCGGTCGAGCAGTACGCGGCCCTGCTGTTCGATACGGAGGCGGAACTGCGTCTCGAAACGGTAGGCAGCTTCATAGCGGACGAGGGCCAGATACCTCCCTGGCCGAGGGACTTCAATTTCGATGGCAGCCGACGCACTACCCTGTGGCGGAGCACCGAGGTACGCCTTGCGGCTAAGATGGGTGTTGGCCAGAGTGGCGGCGTAGTAGTTTGTGCCCCAGGGTTGTGCCTGCCAGCCCGCTCCGACCGGCACAAACTCTTCGGCCTCGCAGAACAAGCTTCCATCGGCGGTGGCGGCCACGGCTGCCCCCCCCTGCCGAAAGCGGGCTGCCGCCGCTGCGGCTGCCTCATACTCGAGCAGGGTCGAGGGTTCCTCGGCCGGCTCGGCCGCAGGGCAGCGGCACCACGCCCCAGCAAGAAGTAGCGCGGCAATGCATGCGGCGCGGCTGAACCATAGATGGCACGTATGCAGCACGGGATGGTCTCCTTGGCAAGCGGCAGTTTGCATCGCGGGGGTAACTGTTCCGCCGCGGCGCCGATGATCAGGCAGCCCACCTGGCAGGATAAACAGCAACACGCCGGCATGGTAGGGGAGAGCGGCCCCTAAGCATGGATAGCCTGGCAGCCCGCAGGCAAGCGAAGCGCATGGAGCCGCCGTTGCACTTGCTCGGTTTCGACGTGGTTCGCGGCGGGCCAGGCCCGTCTATTCCCCGATCACCTTCACCAGCACCCGCTTGGGGCGGCGGCCGTCGAACTCGCCGTAAAAGATCTGCTCCCAGGGGCCGAAGTCGAGCTTCCCTTTGGTAATGGCCACCACGACCTCGCGGCCCATGATCTGCCGCTTCAGATGGGCATCCGCGTTATCTTCGCCTGTGCGGTTATGGTGGTAGTGGGCTGGGTCGGGGTTGAAAGGGGCCAACTGCTCCAGCCACACGTCGAAATCATGGTGCAGCCCTGGCTCGTCATCGTTGATGAACACGCTGGCGGTGATGTGCATGCTGTTCACCAGGACGATGCCCTCTTGCACGCCGCTGGCGCGCACGGCGTCCTCCACCTGGGGCGTGATGTTCACAAAGCCCCGACGTTGCGGCAGTTGCATGGTCAGGTACTGGGTGTAAGACTTCATCGAGGATTTCCGAGGCAGATGGCGGGCAATGGTCTTACCGCTTAGAATTGCGGCCACTTCAGCAGCCCCACGCTACTGATTGAGCGTTCCAGGCACAAGCCATCGCATGTCTTCCAGCCCGCCGCCTGCACCAACCCGCGAGCTGACGCTATTTGACACGACGTCGATTATCGTGGGCATAATCATTGGTTCGGGCATCTACGAGACGGTACCGCGGATTGCCGCCGCCGTGAGCAGTCCCGAGGTGTTTCTGGGCACCTGGCTGCTGGGAGGGGCGTTCGCGCTGGTAGGCTCGCTTTGCTACGCCGAGCTGGCTGCCGCCTGGCCCGAAGAGGGGGGAGACTACGTATTTCTAACCCGAGCCTTTGGCCGAGGGCTGGGCTTTTTGTTTGCGTGGACGGCATTCTGGGTCGTCCGCCCCGGCTCGGTGGGGGCGATGGCGTTCGTGTTCGCCAAGTACGCCGGGCGACTGGGGCTGGACGGTTCGGCACTGTTGTTGGCCTCGTTGGCCGTGACGGCGCTGACGCTGGTGAACGCGCTGGGCGTGCGCAGTGGCAAGTGGACGCAGAACATGCTCACGGTTGCCAAACTGGGGGGATTGGCGGCGGTGGTGGTGGTGGGCCTCTTGTGGCGGGGCGAGCCGCCGGCGGCCGCGGCCAGCTTGGATCAACCAGGCGGGGCGGCGGGCGGCTTCGGCCTGGCGATGATTTTGGTGCTGTATGCCTATGGGGGCTGGAACGACATGTCGTATGTGGGGGCGGAGGTGCGCGATCCGCAGCGCAACATTTGGCGGGCGCTGCTGTGGGGCGCGGGAACGGTTACGGCGGCGTATCTGCTCGTCAATGTGGCCTTTTTGCACGCCCTGGGCTTTCGCGGCGTTCAGCAAGCACAGGCCGTGGCCGCCGATGTGATGAAGCTTGCCCTGGGCCGCCATGCCGAACAAGCGATCAGTGCGCTGGTGTGCATCTCTGCACTCGGGGCGATCAACGGCATGCTGCTCACGGGGGCTCGGATCTATTTTGCCATGGGGCAGCGGCACGGGATGTTCCGGCCTCTGGGCCGTTGGAGCAGCAGATGGCAGGCCCCCGTGGTCTCGTTGATTGTCCAGGCGGCGGTCACGCTGGCCGTGATGGTCGGTTTTGCACACGCCGCCGGGACCGACGGCTTCGATCGCATGGTGCGGTTCGGACTGCCGGCCTTCTGGTTCTTCTTGCTGCTGGTAGCGCTGAGCGTGTTTCGGCTGCGGCGCGTGGCACCGCAGCAGCCTCGCCCCGTGCGCGTACCCCTCTATCCCCTCACGCCCGTCGCCTTTGCGGCGGGAGCGGCCTACATGCTCTATGCCAGCCTGGCTTACGCCTGGTCGACTCGCAGCACCGAGGCGTGGTGGTCGATCGGGCTGATGCTGGTGGGAGTGGCGCTGGCGTGCTGGGACGTGCGCACTCTCAGCAGCCAACCCTCCGGCAAGCAATGCCAACCGTTCCCGACGGACGCGACTACCGATTGAACAGAAACGCCGGGCTGTTGATGAGCGCCCAGGCAAGATCCTGGATGCCCACTAGCCGGTAGCCCTGCGGGTTCTGCATCACTAGGGCCGCCTGAGCCGCTAGCCGCTGGTAGTCTGCATCCAGGCTGCGGTAGTATTCCACCAGCTTCTGGAGCTGCTCGGCTGTACGTTCTGCGGCAGGCACGGCCAGCAGGGCCGCAATCTCGGCGGGCAGTCCCTCGGGCCCCAGCGGCGGTGCTGAAGTGGTTACCGCCAGGCGCAGCCGGCCGATGGTGTGCTGATTGCCAAGGTTATGTTCGAGGGTAAAGGTGAACACCAGAGGACCAGCCGGCAAGGGCTCCGCAGCTTCAAAGGTGATCGTGTGCGACTGACCCATGCGCGGCGCGATCGCCCAGCCGCTGAATGCCTGGTTGTTGCCATCGATGGCCGCTGCCGCAGAGAGGCCATCTTGTGCAAAGGTGGCGCGGGCATTGCGCAGTGCCACGGGCTTGGCCTGAGAAGGATCGGCCGCCGGCGCCACAACCACGCGGAATTCATTCAGCACAAAGTTGCCGTTCCCGGCGCGTCCCGGCCCGCCGCCCGGCAGGCTGGGATCGGCAAGTGCTTCCAGCCTGAAGCCCGTGACGCCTGCCACGTCCGCTGTGGCGGTCAAGGTGAGGGTATCGATGGCGGGGTTGTTGCCAGACAGCAGCAGGGAGCCGTCCTGCTGCTTGGTGATGGTGGCGCCGCCCGATGAGGTCATGCTGGTCACATCGAGCACCTGCCAGGTCGAAGCGGCGGCAACCTGCTCCCAGCGTGCCTGCCGCTGGGGCAGTTCCTCGGCGAGGAAGCGATTCAGCTCCTCCACAGTGCGTGCTTGGTCGGCCTGAGCCTCCGCGAGTACGCCGAGGCTGGCCTGGATTTCTTCCTGCGTGGGCAGGCGGCAGAGGATGGCCAGGAACACCTCTTCCACCAGGCGGGCATCATCAGAGATTTCCGCCACCAGGCGGGCCAGGCGGTTCTGGGGGTCGGCAATGGCCTCAGCGATGGTAGGGCCGTTGACCAGGTTGAGGGCTTGGCCGAGCATCACGCCGCTGGAGCGTTCGCACTCGCAGGCGCTTTCGCGCGGCGGCTTGCCGAACAGGTTCAAGAAGCTGTCCGGCAGCGCTACATCGCTGTCTGGCAACTGAGTGGCCAGGAACCCTTCCGGCACGCCGGGCAGTTTGGGCCGCGCGCCGGTTGCCCGGTACACAGCGTTATAAAGGGTTTCGGCGGGCAGCCGCCGCGCCAGGGCGTGCGAGTAGTTGAGTTCGTCGTCGGCGTTCCACTCGTTCGTTTCCAGCGAGTGCTGGTAGGTGCGAGATTTGCAGATCAGACGAAACATGTGCTGCACGTCGAAGCCGCTGCTGATGAACTCCTGCGTCAAGCGGTCGAGCAGGGCCGGATTGGTGGGAGGGTTGCCGGCGCGAATGTCGTCGAGCGGTTCGATGATGCCCACTCCAAACAGGTACCCCCAGAGGCGGTTCACATAGCTTTTGGCAAAGTAGGGGTTTTCCGGAGCCGTGATCCAGCGTGCGAGCTGCTCGCGGCGCGATCCCTCCTGCGGCACCTGGCCGGCGTGCGCGTAGGGGAACGCCGGCTCGGCCGTCTTGCCCGTACGTTCGTGCTTGACCTCCCCCGCCGCCTGATCGTACACCACTTCCACCAGCGGCAGCGGCGCCTCGACATTGGTGCCGCCCACCGTGCGGCCGGCAAACAAGGGATCGGCCTTGCGACCCACCTGGGCGAAGTAGGCGGCGAGGTGGTAGTACTGGTCCTGCGTCCAGCGTTCGAAGGGATGGTCGTGGCACTTGTTGCAGTTGAAGCGCACGGCCAGGAAGAGCTGGGTGGTGTTCTCCATTACGTCTCCGGGATTCCGCAGCACCTTGTAGTAGGCGGCAGGGGGATTCTCCAGAGTCGAGCCGCTGGCGGTGAGGATGCTGTACACGAAGCGGTCGTACGGCATGTTGGAGGCCACAGCGTGGCGGATCCAGTTGCGGAAGGCCCAGGCCCCCTCGTCTCCCAGAAACTTGCGATTCACTTGGAGCAGGTCGGCCCACTTGTTGGTCCAGTGCTCCACGAAGGCGGGGCCGCCCACCAGGCGGTCGATCAGCTCGTTGCGCTTCGTGATCGTCTCCCGCGGATCATTGAGGAACGCACGCACTTCCTCCGGCTCCGGCGGCACGCCGGTCAGGTCGAGGTATACACGGCGAATAAAATCGGCGTCGCTGCACAGGCCGCTGGGCAGAATCTTGACGGCCTTCAGCTTTTCGTAGACCAGCTCGTCGATGAAGTTGTGCGTGGGCACGTCTTGCCACACGAAGCCGCTGCGGTCTCCCATGATGATCACGGGGGTGGCGGCATAGGCCCCCTCGTAGCGTGCGAGAATGGCGGCCTCGCCCCGCCGCACGGCCGTGGCCAGCCCGTGGCGATCGACCACCAGCTTTTCCGTCTGGCTGCTTTCCAGGAAGGCCTCGGCCGTTACATCGCGTACGCTGCCATCTTGATAATGCGCCAGCACCACGAATTGCTGGCGGGAGCCGGGCAGGGCCAGCGTGGGATTCTGCGGCAACAGCTCGATCGACGCCACGCGCGGCACGTCCAGATCCAGCTTGACACCGCCGGCGATCCAGGCGCGCAGCAGCTCGTAGTAGGGCTCGCCGCGCCGCATCAACACGCCGCCCACATGAGGCACGCCGCCGGAGGGCTTCAACAACATCAGGCTCTGATCGGGCGCGGCGCGATTGAAGCGCCGGCCGGCCTGATCGTCCGTCAAGGCCAGATGGTCGAAAAGCGGGTCGTAGCCCCGCAGCGACAGCTTGAAGCCATTCTTGCCGCTAGCGGCACCGTGGCAGGTGCCGGCGTTGCAGCCGAGCTTGGACATGGCCGGCATCACGTCGCGCACGAAACTGACGGCATAGGGCTGCCCGGTGCCGCTCGCGGCGACGGGAATACTGAGCCGCTGCCCTGCCAGCTCGGCCACCAACTCGCCGCTGCCATCTGAGACAGGCCGCACCAGGCCCGTGGCGGAAAGCGTGACAAAGGACGGCACCTCCCAGCGCGCCATGCGGGTAGCATCCACGCGCTGTCCGTCCGCCAGCACGGCCGAAAGCAAGATCTGCCTGTAAGCGTAGGGGTGGGTGAGATCCACGCGGTCGGGGAAGGCCTCCAACCGCACCAGCGACGCTCCTTCAGGCAGCGACTCCGCCTGCGGCAGATCGTCACCGCGTCCTCCCGCAGCCCAGGCAGCCACGCACAGACCGGCCACAGCCACTGCTCGACACAACCATCCCAATCGCTTCATGGTTTGTTCCTACGGCTCAATCCTAAAGACATTGCCCTTCGGGTTCGAGACGCCAGTAAGCCTCCCGTCAGGGTGCCGCCGCCACGGGCTCCTCCGTGGCGATCGGCACGGGTACGAACTCCTTGACCACCTGGCCGGAATTCGGATCCACCAGCCGCACCAGGCCATCGAAGCCTGCGGCCGCCACCAGCGTACCGTCGTGTCGGAACGCCACGGCATAGACTGGCCCCACTGTATCGCAGCGGCTGATGAGGCTGCCGTCCGCCTCGGCCAGCACGCGCAGCTCGCCCGTGCCGACGTTGCTGGCCCCCACGGCCACCCGCGTGCCGTCCGCGCTGTAGCAGACCGAGAAAATGCGGCCGGCCAGCGGCTGCGCCTTGAAACGCTCGATGCGATTGAAGTCATCGCCAATCTGCCTCGCCCGCGTGCGATACATTTGATAGATCTTCGGCTCGCCGTCCGAGCCCCCGATCAGCAGCTCGTCACGCGTGGGGTGGCGGTCCACGCTCATCAAGCCTCCCTTGAGCGCGCCAGGCGTGATGCTGGTGATGTTGTCTACAAACCGCTCCGTGGCCACCTCGGTGAGCTTCATAGAACGATCGCGACTGACGCTCACCAGGTGCGAGTTGTCGGTCGAAAAGACCGTGTCGAGCACCCAGTCATTGTGCGCTCCCTGGTAGAGCACCTGCTTGCCCGTGGCAGCCTCGATGGCCCGCACCGTGTTGTCGGCACACCCGAACGCGATCCACTTGCCGTCACTCGACCAGCTTGCGCCATACAGCGTGTCGTAAGTCACCGTGTGGGAGAGCAGCAGCTTGCGTTGGGCCACGTCCCAAACCTGCACCTCCCCGAAACGGGCCGGCGATCCCCCTGTTACCGCCAGATACTTGCCATCAGGCGAAAACACCGCCGACTCGATCCGCTCAGCCAGTCCTACCAGACGCGCCTCCAGCGCGCTGCCGTCAGCACGCCACAGCAACACTTCATGGTAGCCCGAGACGGCCAACAAGGCGTCGTCGGGCGAAAAATCCAGCGAGGTGATCACGGGAGGCAGCCTGTATACCGGCGGATGCTCCATGTCCACGGCGTCCTGAGCGCCCTGCGGCGTGTCGTCTGCCGCCCCCTCGGCAATCCAGCGGCGGATCAACTCGATCTGCGCCGGCGTGAGCGGCTCGGCATCCTTGGGCATCAGCGGCGGCTGCCCATCCCGCGGAGTGATGTACTGCACCAGCAGGCTCGCATCGGGCTGGCCCGCCACCACGATCGGTTCCTGCGTATCGCCACCCTGCTGCATCTCGGCAAAGCTGGTCAACAGCAGGCCCCCGCTACGCTTGGCCGGCTGATGGCAGCCCTGGCAATGGTCTTGCAGGATGGGACGGATGTCCTTGTAAAAGCTCACGGGCGGCGGTGATGCCTCCGCTGCCGGCTCATCGGCTGCGGCCGCTTTAAGAACCGCTCCCACCAGCCCTGCCGCCAGGAACACCACTGCCAGCCCCACCCATCCCGACAGCAGCCGTCCCCGCACCCCCGCCTTCCCGGCAGCCCAAGCTGCTCGCGGGCCGGCTCGCTCTCCCCCCTCCAGGGATGGCCGTGCGGGCCGGGCGTCCGAGGCCGCAGCCGTTCTCGCTGAGGAGTGTGCCGAACCACTTCGAGGCTCAACGCGGGTCGTCATGCTGGGCACCACCTGTCGGAAGAGGATGGCGATAGGCTGGACTTTGCTGGCCCCGATCGCAAATCCACAGGCGCGGCCGGCCAACAGCACGCCGCGCCTTGGGGCCAGGCGGGAACTTGAGTATAAGCTGACCCTGTGCGGCCAGACAAGTAGTGCCCCCTGATGACCGGCAGAGGTCAACAAAAAAACCCACGAGGCGGCACGTGCCCGCCTCGTGGGTCGCGATGCATGCCCGGGGCCGAAGGCCGCGCGGCTAGTAGGTGAACAGGACCTCGGTGACCCAGGTGAACTGGTGCCGCTTGGTGCCGTCGTCGTAGGGCCGCAGGCCAGCGGCGTTCAGCGGGCCATCATACCAGTCGAGCCGCCAGCTCGGCCGGATCACCAGGTTCTTGTTCCAGTGGTAGTTGGGGCCGATGGTGATTTCGTAGAAGCTGCCGTCGAAACCGCTGCGGGCCACGGGCAGGCCGCGGAGGCGCCCATCAGGCAAGGTCGCCAGGAAGCCGCCGACGCGGAAACCGCCGTCATCGCGGAACCACTCGCTGCGGATGCCCCACGTCCAGTACTCGTTGATCTTGTAGAACACGTACTTGTTGATGCCATACCACCAGGCCGGGCCGCCGCGCGCCAGGGCCGAGGACTGCGTACCCAGGTCGCTTTGCAGCACCATGCTCAGGCGATCGTTGAACTGCTTGCTCAGAACCAGAGACTGCACATAGCGGCCCGTAAACCGGCCGACCTGGTTCAACTCGCGCGAGTAGTGATGCACGTAGGCGATCGAGCCGCCGTTCTCCCCCGTGTAGGTCCAGCCACCCAGATAGCCCAGGTGCGGGTTGCCACGGTTGTCGAAGTTATCCCAGCCGCGGGTGAGGCCCGAGACGAGCGCCACGTTGTCGGTCCACTGGTATGTGCCCATCAGGCCGGTATGGGTAAAGGGCTCGCCGTACTGATGTGTATACGGGTGGGAAGCAAAGAAGACATAGGCGGCCATGACGCCCTCGTAACCCACCGGCGTGTACCAGTGCCCGATCTTGAGCTTGAGATCGTTGTAAGCCACCTCTCCGTAGAACTGTGGCAGGGCCAGGCCGTAGAAGCGGTGGCCGCGGTTCCAGTCCGGCCGGCCGTCGCCAAAGGTCTCCAGGCCCGTGGCAGTGGTGAAACGGTGATCGGTTCCGTACAAGCCATCGACACGGAAACCGAGGGCCAGGCCCTCGCCGTCATTGTTGGCCAGGCGTTCCACATACAGATACTGCTGATTGAGCTGATACTCGTTGGAGCGGTCGTTGAAGGTCATGGGGCCGTTGAAGCGGTCGGCGGGCCGCTCCGTGTTCCAAGTAAAGCTCTGCGCGGTCCAACCGGCCACGGTAATGCCCCAGCACTTGAGGCGGGGAAACAGGTCGGCGATGGCGAACGGGCCGCAGTCATCGCAGCAAGCCAGATCGCAGCAGCTTTGGTCGCCGCAGTCGAAGTCGCAGCAGCCGCCATCGTACGCGGCAGCGGGGGGGGCCGACTCCTCAGCGGGCGCGGGAGCGGCGGGAGAGGGCTCCTGGGCTGTACCCGCGTAATAGCTCTCGTAGGCGTAGTAGTCGACGGGCTGTGCATCCGATTGATACGCCTCGTCGGGGTAGACTTCATATGCCGCAGGCTGCTGGGCGGACGCGGTGGTGCCCCACAGCAGGCCGGCGGCGAATGCCATTGCCTTTAGGGTAGTCCTCATGTGCCTTTCAACTCCCAATCCGTAGGATCTTTCCGGGTACGCCGCGTGTCCGCCAACACGTAGCCGGCGCATGTGCGATACGGGTGCCAACGCGGATCAATGCCGCAAGGTTTGCCATGCGGGGCGCGAACCTCATTCTGCCTATCGGTGCAGAATGCAGCAGCCGTACAGAAGAAATGGTCTGGTACGGCAAAATGACTGTTACGGGCCACCCCGGTCTGGCAACGGCGCTAACGCGGGCAGACCTTGCGGCCGGCGTGCTGCTTCCACCGCCCCGCTCGCCGGTGTACGATGGACGCTACACGCTGGCGCCGAGATGCATGCACCGCGGCATGCTCGTAACCTTCCCCGCGCTTCCTTTCCATGGCCAAATACCATAAAGACGACGAGCCCGTGCCGGGCTATCGGCTGGTACAGTATCTGGGCTCCGGAGGCTCCGGCGAGGTCTGGAAGGCGAGAGGCCCCGGCGACGTGCTAGTGGCCATCAAGATGCTCTCCATCGACACCGAGCGGCGGTTGGCCGACCGCGAGGTGAAGGCCCTCACGTTGCTGAAGAACATTCGCAATCCCTTCCTGCTGCCGATTTTCGGCATGTGGCTGCGCGACGAGGAGGGGCACATCCTGCTCGATGCGGATGCCGCGGGGGCCGAGGCGGTGGCCGGCAAGACCACCTCGCGAGGGCCCGGCAGCCCCACCCTCGTGGTGGACTTGAAGAACTACCGCAAGCGGTCGTTGGAGCTGGTCATCGCCATGGGCCTGGGCGACAAGACCCTGCTGGACCAGCTCAAGGAGTGCCCGGAGGGAGAAGGCATTCCCGTCGAAGAGCTGATGCGTTACATGCGAGATGCCGCACGCGGCCTGGACTACCTCAACGCGCAACAGCACGACCTCGGCGACGGGCAATTGGTGGCGATTTATCACTGCGACATCAAGCCGGAGAACATCTTGATAGTAGGCGGGGGCGTGCAGATCTGCGATTTCGGCCTGGCCAAGGTCGTCAACCCCGGCCGTTCCAGCGCGACCATGGCGGGCTTCACGCCGGACTACGTGGCCCCCGAGGTGGTGGTGGACAAGCTTCCCAGCCCTACCAGCGATCAATACTCGCTGGCGATTACCTACTATCGCCTGCGCACCGGCCGCTCGCCGTTTCCCGAGGATTGCGGCCTGTACGAGAAGCTGGACCGTCACCGCAGCGGCCTGCTCGATTTCTCGGGGCTTACCAACGCGGACGAGCGCCGCGTGGTACAGACGGCCGCGAACCGCGACCCTACCAAGCGCTACTCCAGCAACGAGGAGTTCGTCCGGAGGCTGGACGAGGCGCTCGACCGCAGCAAGACGCAGGCCGTGCCCCCGGCGGGCCCAGGGCCCGGCTGGATCCCGCGCAAAGGGGCAGACCTGTTGGGCTATACCCTCGAGGAGCGGCTGTACAGAGGCCGCCATACCGAGGTATGGAAAGGCCGCAGCCGAGAAGGCCTGACCCGCGCCCTGATCATCCGCGACGTGTCGGATGCTCCCAACTCGGTCTCCCCTAGCGCGCTGCGATGCATTCAGGGACTGCCCCACGAACGGCACGGCGAACTGTGGGAGCTGAAGAACTACGCCTTTCTCGACGACGAGGGACGGCTCATCGAACTGACAGGGCCGCGCACGGATCTGCCCCCGCCGCAAACCTTGATTCTGGTGGGCCGCTATGCGCGACAGAACCTGGAACAACGGCTGGCCGAAAAGCTGCGCGAGTCGGGCAGCGGCTTCGAACCGGCTGAACTGCTGCCCTACATGCGCGATCTGGCCCGCGCCCTGGATACGCTCAACAATGGGCGGTTGATCACCGCGAGCGGTTCCCAACGTGCCGAGTCTTCCGACCCGAATGCGGAGACCGTGGACCTCAACCGAGTCATGCCGGACAAGAGGCTCGTGCGGATCGTGCACGCAAACCTACGACCGGCGAATTTCTTGCTGCTGAAAGACGGCCGCGTCCAGCTTGGGAATTATGCCCATGTCCAGCAGATCGAGGGAGACGCGCAAGATTTCGCCCCCGGCGACGTCGTGTGGGATCCGCCGTACAGCTCGCCCGAGGCGGCCAATGGCCGCCTGACGCGCTGGAGCGACCAGTACGCCCTGGCCATGTGCTACGTGCAGCTTCGCACAGGCAAGCCCGCGCTGGACACGGGGGCCAGCACGCAGGCCGTGGCCCAGCGGGAGCGGCTACCGCGGCTTGATCTCTCGCGGCTCTCGAACAAGGCGGAACGCAAGGTCGTAGCCCGCGCCCTGGCCGAGCGCCCCGAGACGCGCTGGCCGGATTGCAGCAGCTTTGTCGAAGCCTTGCTCGAGGCGGCGACAGCCGCGCCCCCACAGCGATCCCGTACCTTGCCCAGAGCCATGGCGGTGATAAGCATTGCGGTCGTCGCTCTGCTTGGGTGGATGAACCGAGATAAGCTGGCGCACTGGATCGGCGGCGGTGGCAGCCAACCAGTCGACAAGGGGGAGGCCCATCGGGCCCAGATTAGCAAACTGCTCGATCAGGCGCGGCAGGCGGTCGACGATGACGATCAGGATCGGGCTCTGACCCTGCTCGATCAGGCAGACGTGGCCATCGCCCAAGCGCCCGCTGGCACGGACGTGACTGACTTGCAACAGCGCGCCAAGGAACTCCGCGATCAGATCCCCGGTGGCGGGGATAACTACGATCCCGTGGCGGTGCAGCAGTTCCTGAGACGTGCCGCTGCGGAACTCAAACGCGCTAACTTTCAGGCGTCACTCCAGCACGCCGATGCATGGCACTCCAAGGTGCGAGATCCAACGGTCGGCTCGCTGGCTGAGTACTGGCTGCTGCGGGCCTCCGCCCTGGCCAAACTGGGGCGGTGGCCCGAGGTTCCCGAAATGCTCGACAGCGCGGCCAGGCTGGGCGAACGGTACGCTGAGGATGAGCGGGCTGTGACCTTGCGGATCCTGATTGAGTTCCGCGTGTCAAACTGGCAGACTGACAGCAACGCACGCCAGCGCCTGGCGCAACTGCTGGAACCGCTGCGCACCAAGGCACCGCATAGGCTCTTCAGCGCGGAGATGCAAGAATTGGTCACGGGTCTGGCGCGTGCCGAATTAGACGCGGCGTGGCAGCCAACAGACCCCGCATCCCGCCGCAGCGCCTTGCAGAATCTGGCCCGACTGCCGTTGGGCTGGACGCCAGACCGGCTCTCTTTGGAGGCAGAGGCTGCCATCTGCGCCAAACTCGCCGAGGCAGGCGACGACCCCGCGGCGCCGCTGCAAGCACTCGCCGATGTCAAGCCGCAACAGTGGCAACACCTCGACCGCCCAGCAGCTATCAGCGCCGCCTGTCGAGCCATCCACGCCGCGGCACTGGCGGCAGCAACACCAGAAGCGCTCCGGCAGGGCTACGACCTGTTGCGCGGCGCCGCCCAGGCCTCCCCCGATCTGGCTGCGCACGAGGATGCGGCTCTGCGCTGGGAGCTGGCCGCGCAATGGGTCCGCCAGCAGGTCGAAAGCCCGCGTGAACCCGACTGGCACGAAGCGCTGCAAGACCTTGCCATGCTGGTCCAAGACGCCGAGGTCGAAAGCGTCCATCCCCTGCGCAGCGCCGCCCTTGCTTGGGCACACGCGTTGCAAGTCGAGGCCCGGCTCAACCTCCAGGCCGATCTGCAAACCTTGCCCGATCTGCATGCGCGGGCCACCAGCGAGGCCGCCGGAGACGCAACGCTGGGCGCCTACCTCGCCTGGCTGAGTGCCCGCCTGGACCACGCGCGCACTCCCTCACCCACCCAGGTCATCGCCGCTGCCGATCGTCTGGCCCGCCTCCACGAACAGGCAGAGGCACAGCCCGTACTCGGCGTTGCCTATCGGCGGCTGACGGCAGCGCCGCTGCTGGTCGACGCGGCCCTCCGCAAACTCAAAGTGCCACGGTTCGCCGATCTGCTGGAAGAGCCGCCGCCGGACGACCTGTTCAAGCAAACACCCCTGGATGGTCCGGCCAACCCCTTCGGTAGCGTATCCGAGGCCCAACAGGTAGCCGGCTGGTTTACGGCTGTATCGGGATCCGCCCCCGTGCCCGAGGCTTGGGGCGACGAGGCTCTGACTCTGCACTTGCTGGCTTTGTTCCATGGTGCGAACGGCCAGCCGGATGACGCCCTGGGCACGCGGCTGGCCGAGGCTGTGCTGCGGTTGCCGCAGCAGCTTGAGGGCAAGAAATTGCAGGGTCGTGCGCAGTGGCACTTGATTGTGGCCAGGTGCTATGCAGCGAGTCAGCCGCGGCTGTCCGTACAGGAATACGCGCGGGCATACGAAAGATCATGTCGAGGGGTGCGAGCGCGGGAATTGTGGGAGCAGGTGGTGGCGAGAGGGGTGGGTGTGTTCGAGTCCGGGCTGCGGGAGCAGGCCGCTACGCTTCCGCCGGAGGTGAAGCTAGCTGCCGCGCGGCTATACGCCGCGCGGGCGGAGCTGATCGATCGCGATGGCTCGCTTGCTGCTGGGGTGAACGATCCCGCGCAGCTCAGGGCGGCGGCTTATTCAGAGGCCCTGCAGCTTGTGCCGGGGAATGCCAGCTACCGGGCACGGCGAGGTCTGGTGCGGCTGGAGCAGGTAGGTGCAGACCTGGATCAGGTCGAGCAAGAGGATGTGGTGCCCCTGTTTGCCCCTGGCCGCGACTTACCCTCCGAGGCCTACGAACTGCGGGGCAAGCTGCGGCTGTACCAGGCGGGCCGCTTGAGCGTTTTCGCCGCACGCGACCAAAAGGAACAGTTGCTCACCGAGGCCATGCAAGACTGGGCCGAGGCCCTGCAACGCATCGACCAGCGCAGCGAGGACTATCCCGGTTTTCTCGTGCGCAAGGCTTATGTGCATCTCTACCTTGCTAACCTTCGCGACCCCTGCCGCGACGACTACAAGACGCTGGTCCGGGGCGACCTGGAGCAGGCCGTGGCTTGCGCGCAGCAGGCTACCGATATTCGGCTGCGGTGGCGGCAACACGAGGCCTTGGATGCCCTGGGCAACGCCGTCGAAGATTACGGCTGGCTGCTGCAAGAATACGACAGATACCAGGATGCCGTGGAGATCTTCGGCCAGGCCATCGAGGCCGCCCGGCGCGAAGGCTTGCCCGCTGCCCGCTCCACCATGAATCGAGGACGCTGTGCCTACAAGGCCCTGCTGGCCGCTCTGACCCCGCCGCCTGCCAGGACACGCGTTCAAGACCAGCTCCAGACGGAAGACCGCTGGCAGCGCCTGGCCCTGGGCCAGCCGCTCGCCGAAGTAGCGCGGATGGCTCGCGAGGATCTGGAAACGGCCGCCTTGGATCCCGCCGCGCCGCCCGACGTCAAGGCCGAATGCAGGCTCTGGCTGGCAAGGCTGCTGCCTGCGTTGAACACACCGGAATACGATGCCGCCGTGAAGGAGTGGCACGAAGCGCTTAGCCACGTGGGGAGCGAGCCGCGCGGCGCCAACTGGCCTTTGTTCCAGGTGGAGGCTGCCGAGTTCTTTCTCGGCTACTCCCTCCGCCTGCGCGGGGAGCCGGCAGGGACTGGCGCCCGGGAGCGTGCCAATGCGCTGCTAGCAGAGGCCGCCCAACGTGCTCAAGCCTTGCTCGACGCAGGGGCCACGGCCAACATCGGCATGCCCTACCGGCTGCGAGCCGTCAAGGTGCTGCAAACCGTGCTCTCGCTCGATGGGCGGCCTGGGGAGGCACAAGCCCTGTACGACAAGCTGGCCCAGGGCCTGTCAGAGCAAGATCCGGCTCAGCAGGCGCTGCTGGCAGAGATCCTCTGCCAGCAGGCCCGCTTCCAGCTCAGCGTGCCGTCTCTGAAGGCGGCCGGCCGCAACACGGCCGTCCGCGCACTCGATCTGGCCGCCAAGGCCGATCTCCCCTGTCCTCAAACTCGCTCGCTGGCAGCCAACACCGCCTTTGACCTGGCCAGAGAATTGCGTGCCGCAGCCACAGCCGCGAACGCGTCTGCCGAACAGAAACTTGCGTACAAGACGGCCCTGGAACGCTCCGCCATCCACTTCCATGCGGCCCTCAAGGACTCTAAACCGGAGGCAACGGCCCTGCCTCGACTGCTGTTCGCCCAGTCCACGCTGCTGTGGAAAGCCGCCCTAGCGGCATCCACCCCGCCCCAGCAGCTCGACAGCCGCGGACAGGACCTCTACAAAGCCTCGCGTGCCTTGCTGCAAGAAGTGGTCCGGAGCATGGAAACCGCCGATCTCGGTCTCAACGACGACTTGAAGAACGCCATTGAGGCCACGCTCAGCCAGATGGGCATGCCGTAGCGCGTCGTCTCGTAGCGGACCCGCATCGCCTCCCAAAGCCGCAACCAGCCACCACGCCCCTTTCTGCCCTCCCTCCCCCCCGCCAAGTAAAGCTTCTCGGGGAGAATGTCGAATAAGCACAACATAACGACTAGTTTAGTCGTATACCCGCAGTGTACCCGCCCATAGCCGCGGCCCCGCCCAACGACGCCGGTATCGGTTGACCCAGGGCTGCGAGCGGCACAATCAAGGAGGATTGTCCATGAGTCGCGTTCGCATCCAATGGCGCTCCGCCCTGTGCTTGACGCTCGCAAGCGTCCTTGGGGCCCCCCAGGCCTTGCACGCCGCGCCCCCACGGGCACCCAAAGAGTATGTGGCGAACACGATGGCCCCCCCAGGGCAGAAGGTGCAGCCGGCCGCCCCAACGGCCTCCGCGGTACGCGGCGCATCCGACCAGTCGGCAGGCCAGAATGCCAAGTCCACAAAACCGGCCCGATCGACGCGTCCAAGCAGTACAACCCAGCACGCCCAGCCGGCGGGGCAGCCCCGCCAGCGCGAGAGCATGGCCGTTGCCACCGATGACCCTGAGGGCATGCCCATGCTCGGCGGCTCCGGTGCCATTCAAGAACGCAGCGGGCGCTTCGTGCTGGCGCGCCAGCCCCTCACGCAGCCGCTGGAAACCACCCAGCCCCTGGAAGCAACAGCCCCCATGGCCATTGGCCAGCCGCTGGAATCCTTCACCCCAGGTGGCGCGCTGGGAGAGGTGACAGGTTCGTTCCTTACCAGTGCCGAGGTACGCAACATCGTGACGGCCAACCCCGCCGCCAGCGCCGGCAATCTGAACCCGGTCACCACGGCGGCGGCTCCTGATCTGGGCCAATCGTTGGCGGAGAATATCCGCTCCGTCCAAACGCAACGGCGATCCCCCGTCGCCCAGTCGCCCTACGTCCGCGCCTTCAAGGCCGGCCAGCTCTATACACAGCTTGATGGTGCCTACTGGGTGCCCGCCCGGCAAGATCTCGACACCATCCTCAGCAAGATCGATGCCGGCAGCGTCGAAGACGTGGTGGTGATCGCCGGCCCCTACAGCGTGCTCTACGGCCCAGGCTTCAGCTTCATCGATATTATCTCGCTGCCCACTCCTCGCAACCAGCCGCTCGAGTTCCGCACCTCGGGCTCCTACATCAACAACGGCCGGCAGTGGTATGGCCGAGAAGTGGTGTCCGGCGGCACGGACATCTTCGGCTTCCGCCTCAGCTATGGCCACCGTACCGGTAGCGATTACCGCTCCGGCGACAGCACCCTGATCCCGTCCAGCTACAATAACCGCGACGTGTTCGCCGACTTCGGCTACAGCCTCAACCCCGACCAGCGAATCGAATTCAACTACCGCCGCATCGACCAGACCAACACGGAGTACCCAGCCCAGGTCTTCGATATTGACGACCTGGTGAGCGACGGCTTCAACGTCCGGTTGATCGATACCGACCCCACCGGCCCATGGACCAGACTGGTGGCGGGCGGATGGTACAACCGTACCCGCTTCAACGGGGATTCGCTGGCCGGCGCCAAAGGCAGCCTGGTCATCCCGAACGCCTTTACCAATCCAGCTCACAATGTGGTCAACCGCATCGAGGGCGCCCTTGCCCGCGCCGCAGGGTTGGCCAGCCCCACTGACGTGCGCTTCGTCGGCTTCACAGATGCCGACGTCCTCTCCACCGGAGGCCGAGTCGCTACCACCTTCGGCGATCTGGACGACATCAACCTCACCACAGGCGGCGACTTCCGCTACCTCAACCAGTCGATCAATGAACGCTTCCTGATCTCCTCGCCGGCCGGCTCCGGCCTGCCCACCGAGATCCAAACCAACCTGCCCCGCAGCACTCTGGCCAACCCGGGGCTCTTCGCCGAGCTAGCCCTGCCCATGAACACCTACTGGACCGCACGCCTCGGCACGCGCATCGACTGGGTCCATACCAACGTCCGCCGCGGAGAACTCCGCGGCTTCAACCCCGGCATCGGTCCCATGACGGGCAGCTACAACGGCTCGCTCCCCGGCGTGTCCTCCGATCTGGACATCCTTAGCCAGAACGACACCATGTTCGCCGGCTATCTGACCAACGACATCCAGCTTACGGATACATTGGGCGTTAGCGGCGGCTTCGGCTATGGACAGCGTCCGCCTACGCTCATCGACCGCTATGCTGACGCCGTGTTCCTCGGCATCATCCAGAGCGGCTTCAGCCGCGTGATCGGCCGGCCCGACCTGGACCGCGAGCAGAACCTGCAAGTCGACCTGGGCATGACCGCCAACTTCGAGAATGCCCGCGGCTATGTACGCGGCTTCCACGCCTGGGTGCTCGACTATATCACCTACAGCGTGGCCCGCGTCGACGACCCCACCGGCGCCCGCTTGCTCAGCACCATCAACACACGTTACGCCACGCTGCGCGGTTGCGAGGCCTCCAGCGAAATCGACCTCACCGGCCGGCTCTCCACCTTCGCCACCATGACTTATGTCAATGGCATCGATCAGCAAATTGACCGGCCGCTGCCCAGCATCCCGCCGCTGCAAAGCCGTATGGGCTTCCGCCTCCACGACCTGGATGGGGGCCGCCGCTGGGGACTGGAGTTGGCCGCACGCCCTGTGGCGCCGCAGAACCTGATCGGCACCGTGCGCACCACCGGTGCCGAGGACGACCGCACACTAGATCAGCCAATCGAGTTCCCCACGGCGGGCTTCACCACGTGGCATCTCCGCGGCTACTGGAGCCCGCGGCGCAACCTGCACCTGGTTTCGGGCATCGACAACCTGTTCGACAAGAACTACATCGAACACCTCAGCCTGCGGCTGCCCGCCGATGCCAATGGCCCGGCTCTCATCCCCCCCACGCTGGTCCTCTCCCCCGGCTTCACCCCCTACTTCAACCTGGAGTGGATCTACTAGAAACTTGCCCCCTTCTGGCAGTACAGGGCTCCGCTGCTGTGTAACCGTACACCGCCACCATTCTTGACGGCGTTGCTAGCGTGCGTGCGGGCGGTGGGAGATTCCGAGTGTACGCATTCGCCGGCGCCTACCGTGGCTGCAATCGCGGCCACGACGGAGCGTGGCCCTCCATCGCGAAGCGTGCGCCTCTAGCGCGGCCCCTGGAGGGACGCGCTCCGTCGCGTCCGGGTCACCGCACACCGTTACCCCCAACCACGGCCACGACGGAGCGTGGCCCTCCATCGCGAAGCGTCCTCCCCCCATCCTTCCCTGGAGGGACGCGCTTCGGCGCGTCCGGGCGAGCGCAAACGGTAGGCGGCAATCACGGCAGAGGATGCGGAGGAGCGAGGCAGAGCCTCGCAGACAGGGCGTTCCCAGGCAAGAGCCTGGGAACCAGAGAATAGTATGGGGCAGGAGCCTGGGGACGAGGGCACGAGAGGTGAAGGCGGGCAAGAAGCCCGCCCGCTCGACTGCCCCATCAGCAGGGGGGGGCGAGGCCAGTGGCGGCCTGCCAGGCGACCTGTGCCGCCTGCCCTACCAGGAGGGGGGGCGGGAGATAGCTGCTTTGCCTGCATTCTCCCGGCCAAAAGGGGAGCGGTGTCTTTTGTACGTGCACTCGAGAGGCTATGCTGAAGCCTACGCTGTCGCTGGAGCGGATAGGCATCGGACAGGTAGGCACGGCCGCGGTTGCCGGCGACCGGGCCGGGTACCTGGATTGGGAGCCTGCACTGTGAAGCTGATCCTGGCCATTATTCAGCCAACCAAGCTTAACCCGCTGCGCGAGGCCCTGGCGCGCATTGGCGTGACGCGCATGACGGTCTGCGATGCTCAGGGTTACGGGCGCCAGCTCGGCCGCACCGAGATGTATCGGGGCTACGAGTACAAGACCCACCTGCTGCGGAAGATCGAGCTGGAGATCGTGGTGAACGACGACTTTGTGGAGCGCACGATCGACACCATCCTGAGCGTGGCGCGCACGGGCCCTGAGGGCAATATTGGCGATGGCAAAATCTTTGTTCTGCCTGCCGAGCAGGTGGTGCAGATTAGCGATGGAATCACCGGCCCCGGTGCGGTGTGAGCGGCGCCGGGCAGCCATCCGTTCCGTGGCAGGGGCTGGCAGGGTGAAGCCGGTGCCGCTGAGTGAAGCCTGCGGCTGAGGGGGGCAGTATGGCTTGAGGGCAGGCAAGACGTGTGTTGGATGCGCCGGAGAGCTGGCGTTGTGCAGGCGTAAGCGGAGCGCAGCCGCGGAGGCAGGATCCATGCTCCCAGCAGCCTGGCAGCAGCAGCAGGACGCGTGATAGTCCGCGTGCTGGGCGGGAGTTATCGCTTAGAGAACTGTGTGCCGCGGCGTGCTCCCCGCAGGCCGTACTTCTTGCGTTCTTTCATGCGGCCATCGCGGGTGAGCAAGTTGGCTTCGCGCAGGATTGGCTCAAGCTGCGGATCGTAGACCTTGAGTGCACGGGCAATGCCCAGCTTGCATGCGCCGGACTGGCCTGTGGGGCCGCCGCCATGCACCCGAATGATGACGTCTACCTTGCCGGCTTGCTGCGTGCGTTCCAGCGGGGCGAGCACTTGCAGTTGATCTTGCAGGTTGGGGAAGTAATCCTTCAGTTCGCGCGAATTGATGCGAATCTGGCCCGTGCCTGGACGGAGTCTTACGCGTGCGACCGACGTCTTGCGGCGGCCCGTTCCCAGGGCGTCCTTGGCCGGGCCGGACGCGCCTGGCTGGGCGATGGTTGCGGTGGCGGGTCGTGGCTCGCCACCGCCTGGATCAACTGCCGGCGCCAAGGTGGTTGCAGCCGAGGCAGGGGCTGAAACCGTGGCACCGGCCTCGCTGCCCGCGGGCGACTCAGAAAGGTTGTGTATCGCCGGAAATGGCTGGCCGGCGGCCTGCGGCACATGGCCGGGCTGAGCGGCAGGCTGGTTGGGCGATTCGGTTTGGGTGGGGGGCACGTCGGCGGACATGCTACTTGACTCCCAACTCTCTTGGCACCGGCTGCTGAGCCTGGTGCGGATGTTCGCTGCCCACGTACACCTTGAGCTTCTCGAGCATCTTGATAGCTAGCTTGTTCTTGGGGAGCATGCGGCGGACGGCCTCGATGAGGATCTTCTCAGGACGGCGCTTCAACCGAGTGGCGGCGGTCTCGCGCTTGAGACCTGGATAGCCGGTGTACCAGGTGTACTCCTTTTGCTGCCACTTGCGGCCGGTAAAGACCACCTTTTCGGCATTGATCACCACCACATAGTCCCCCGTGTCGACGTGGGGAGTGTAGGTGGGGCGGTGCTTGCCCATGAGAATCATGGCAATATCGGCTGCCAGACGGCCAACGACCTTGCCATCGGCATCGACAAGCCACCAGGCGGGAACCGTGCTTCCCGGCCGTGCGTGAGACGTTTTCTTGGTAAGGAGTGCTTTGGGCATACTCGTCACTGCTACAAGTGCTGGAACCCGGCACTGTAGCGATTTGCGCTTGCCAGTTCAAGGGGGGCTGAATTAACTTGTCAATCCGTCGGGTAAGCGGGCCTGGCAGCGTGACGGTAGTTGGGCAGGTATACGAGTGCGTCATCCGCTCAGCCCGCTGGCTCGCTACCAGTTCGCCCCTACCAGAAACCCCTACCCCCAGGAACCTCGGGGATGATTGCAGGCATCGTCAAGGAGACCTTTCCCGGCGAGAAGCGTGTGGCGCTGGTTCCGGCCGCCATCTCGGCGCTCACGAAGGCAGGTTGGGAAGTGCTGGTGGAGCGTGAAGCCGGCATGGCCGCCGGTTTTCTCGATCACGCCTACGAGAGGGCGGGTGCTCGCCTGGCAGCCAACCGGGAAGAAGTCTTCTCCACAGCCGACTGCATGCTCCAGGTCAGGCTGCTGGGAGCGAACCTGGAACGCGGCATCACCGACCTAGGCCTGTTGCGGCCCGGTCAGGTGCTGATCGGCTTTGCCGATCCGCTTTCGGCACCTGCCGCCGCCCAGCAACTGGCTGCTCGGGAGGTCACGGTGTTTGCCATGGAACTTGTGCCTCGCATTAGCCGGGCTCAGCCGATGGATGCCCTCTCCTCGATGGCCAATGTGGCGGGCTACAAGGCCGTGTTGCTGGCTGCCGCTGCCCTGCCGCGTTTCTTCCCACTGCTCATGACTGCGGCCGGCACGGTTTCGCCGGCCAAGGTGTTGGTGCTGGGAGCGGGGGTGGCCGGCTTGCAGGCAATCGCCACAGCACGCCGACTCGGAGC
>JAIMBC010000317.1 GCA_023511675.1 Pirellulales bacterium | reverse complement strand
ACTCCCAGCAGACGAGGCACGAATGCCCGGACGGACCATCAGGGAGCCGCTCCGGGCACCAAGGAGGGATGGCGATGTGGACGTACCGTTTGCTGGATCCGGTGCTGTACCGGCTGCTGCTCGCCTACCTGGCGCTGGCCCGCCTGGCCGTGGAGGAGAGCAGGACTCCCCTTGAGACTTACGCCGGACACCGGGTAACGCTCACCGGCCGGGTGGCCGCCGAGCCCGACATTCGCGAAGACCGGGTCTATTACCTTTTGGATGTGGAAGAGATATACTTCGCCGGCGAGGGCAAAGCGCTGTCCGGTAGCGTGCGCCTGTCGGTGCGCGGGCCTGGCCGGATTTACCGCTACGGCGACCGGCTCAGGGCTTCCGGGCTCCTGGCCCGGCCCGAGGGGCCGGGAAACCCCGGTGACTTCGATTACAGGACCTACCTGGAGCGGCAGGGCATCCGGCTCGTCATGAACGTGCGCGGCGACGGGGCTGTGGCTCCGGCCGGCGGCGGCCGCCCCGCGAACCCGCTTCTCGCCGCCGCCATCGCCGTCAAGGAGAAGCTTCAAGAGGGGGCCGCCGCCGGCCTTTCCCCGGCCCAGTCGGCGGTAATCAACGGCATCCTTTTCGGCGTGCAGGGAAAGATCGACCGCGAAACCCGCGAAGTTTACAGCGAAACAGGCATCGTCCACATTCTCTCGGTGAGCGGTCTTCATGTCGGCCTCCTGCTGGCCGGACTGGCCGGGCTTTTCCGGCTGCTCCGGCTTCCGCCGGGGCTTACGGCTCCGTTGGCCACACCCGTCCTTCTGTTTTACGCCCTGATGACCGGCCTGGTGCCGCCCGTCCTGCGGGCCAGCGTCATGGCGCTGATGCTGCTCTGGGCCCACCACCTGGGACGGGACCGCGACTGGCCGACCACCCTGGCCCTGGCCGCCCTGGCCATCCTCCTCTGGCACCCGCTCCAGCTTTACAACCCCGGCTTTCAGCTCTCCTTCGCCGCCACCTGGGGCCTCTTGTACCTGGGGCCGATTCTGGCCGGAATCCTGCAAAAGCTGTTTACCGGTTTGCCTCCCACCCACTCCAAGGTTATCTCTTTAAGTATCGCCATACCCCTGGCCGCCCAGTTCGCCACGGTGCCGCTGACAGTCTGGTACTACAGCATGGTGTCGCCCGTCTCCATCCCCGCCAACCTCCTGGCCGCGCAGGGAGGCGAACGGGCCTGCCACGAAGCCATCCGGCTGGTGTGCAAGTCGGCCCCCGCCTACCTCCGCGACATGGACTTGTTCACACGCTGGACACGGGACGGGCTCGCCGTGCTGCTGCCGGGAGCCAAAGCGCACGACGCCATCCGGGTCGCCCGAAGGTTGCGCGTCGGAATGGAGGCACTGCATATCGACCTGGACGGCCAGGCATTTCCCCTCACGCTCAAAATCGGCATCGCGGAGGGGATCGAAGGCAACGATGCCCTGCGGGTGCTCCGCCGGGCGTGGCTGGCCATGCAAGCTGCCGGCGAAAAAGATACCGGCGGCATCTGCATTCATGATGGCTTGAAAGCTCGCCCTGCCACCGCGCCGACCCCCGTTGCCCGTTGACGATCGCCCTGGCGGGCCTCGCCACATCTCCTTGCCAGAAAACAATTTCCGAGAGTGCCGACTGGCCCGCCACGACCTGGCGGGATTTGTCGAAACGTACACTCGGGCCGGCACTGGCCCTGGGCCGATCTAGCGGCAATGAGCCGATGAAGTCGGCCCGATCGCGCCCGATTGGCAAGACAGATACGGGGTACGCAGGAGGCACCAGGTCATGCGCGACAAACTCACGTTCGGCCGATTGGCGTGCAGAAAAAATGGTGGAAATGCGCAGAATGAGAAATCTGGGAAGGGTGGGCTGGTGGCGCTGGCCGTGCTCCGGTTTCAGGCCCAAACAAAAAAACCGGGCTGACACTGGGCCAGCCCGGCTTGCGGGAACAGAGGCAAGGCGCGTAGGGGCGCTTTGGAAAGTCGGCGCGGCGGTTACGCGCGGCAGCTAGTAAGCGCCCAGCTTTTCCGCCAACAGCCAGTCGGCCTTCCAAGTTGCTCCAGTTGCTCTACGGGCAGTATCGGCAAGAACAGCCGCCATCAGCCAGTGAATTGTGCACATCCGGCAAACTTTGCCTGCCTTGCCGTAAGCCCCGCATGCTGGGTTGCACACCAGGGCAACTAGGAGGCGCAAGAAGCCTTTGCGTAGTTGCGACGCCCCGCTGGCCGCCGGTCCATTGGCAGGAGGCCCGACAGGGTGGCAGCAGCCCCATCAGGGTGGCGGCTGGCCCTCCCCACGGCCATGACGGAGGTGTCAGTCTTCTCGTCTGACGGCAGGTTCCGCCGCGGACTCGGCTGGCACGGACCTTTGCCCTGGTCAGAGTTCGGGCGGTATGATCGAAGGTGGCCCATCTTCGGGCGAACGCCGTCTGCGGCGCGCGCCTGTTGCCACGCGGCATGCGTGCTGACCGCAAGCCGCCAAGGCTGCCGGGGACGGCGCGTACGCGTTGCTTACCTCCCCGTGCGCCGTGCCAAGCGTCTTCACGCTTCGCCCGACGATGCTGAGGTTTGACGATGCTGAGTTTTGACGCACTGCTCGCCTGAGTCAGATATTCATGCCTTTGCAACCGCGTGCCGTGGTACTGTTGAGTGGCGGGCTGGATTCGGCCACCACCCTGGCCATTGCCCGCAGCCGCGGGCTGGAGTGCCATGCCCTCAGCTTCCGCTACGGCCAGCGGCACGCCGTGGAAGTCGAGGCGGCCGCGCGGGTAGCACGCTCGCTGGGCGTAGCGCAGCACCTGGTGCTGGACATCGACCTGCGGCGGTTTGGCGGTTCGGCTCTTACCGGCGGCCTGGAGGTGCCCAAGGGGCGTAGTGTGGAAGAGATGCAGCAGTCGATCCCCGTTACCTACGTGCCGGCGCGCAATACGATCATGCTGGCGTATGCGCTGGCGTGGGCGGAGGTGCTCGAGGCGCAATCGATCTACATTGGCGTGAACGCACTCGACTATAGCGGCTACCCGGACTGCCGGCCGGAGTACATTGCGGCCTTCGAGCGGCTGGCGAATCTGGCAACCAAGGCTGGGGTCGAGGGCCGGTCCTTGCGCATCGAGGCGCCGCTGATCACGTGCAGCAAGGCACAGATTATCCGCCAGGGTCTGGAGCTGGGGGTGGACTATTCGCTCACCACAAGCTGCTATGATCCCGCGCCCGACGGTGCGGCCTGCGGCGGCTGCGACGCCTGCCTGCTGCGGCTGCGCGGTTTCGCAGAGTGCGGCGTTGCCGACCCGATTCGCTATCAGCGGCTTGCTACTGGCTTGAACAAGGAGAACTGAGTGTGAAACGCCTGCGCACGCCTGGTATCTCTCTTTGGGGAGAATGGGCCTGCTTGCTGCTGCTGTTCTCGTTGGCGGCGGGTCTACTGTCTGCCATCGCAGGCCATGTCGTCCGAGCGGACGCACCGTCCACGCAGACACGGTCCTCGGAGGGCCCGGCCTCCTCACCTGATCCGCGGTCCAGCACCACGCCTGCCGCTGCCACAGGCCCGCGCTTCGCGGCCCCCACGGATACCGCCGCACAGCCGCCACCCCATCGGCCTGTCCTCAGCGAGGGACAAGCCTCGCCGGCCTCCGACTGGCCGGTTCCCCGCGCCCCCGCAGACAGTCTCGAGCCGCTGCGCTACACGCCGCAGCTCTTGCAAAGCGTGCCGCAGGAAATGTTGCGGGACTATCCCGCCGTCTACCTCCTCTACCGCGAGCAGCACACCTTGCGCCCGGACGGCAAGGAGGTCACCCTCGTGCAACAGCTCTTGCGGCTCAACAACCGGCTGGCGGTGGAAGAGCTGTCTGAGCAGCAGATCGAGTTTCTGTCCGCGACCCAGACGCTGCTGCTGCACGTGGCGCGGCTGCACACCGCCGAGGGCATGCAGCTCGACCTGCTGCCTCACCAGGCACACCTGCGAGATGCGAATACCGACTTCAAGGTCTACGACCAGTCCCGCCAGCTTGTGCTCTCCTTTCCAGCACGTACGCCCGGCGACGTGCTGGAACTCCAGTACAGCATCATCGATGCCGACCCTCAGGCGGCCGGCCACATGTTCGACACGTACGTGTTCGGCCACGAAAGTACCCCTGTTGCCCAGGAAGAACTTGTGCTTTGCCTGCCCGCCGATCGCACGCTGCGTTATGCCCTGCGCGGCGCGGTACTGGATCCCGCGGTGGAACGCACGCCCGAGCGGACGGTGTACCGCTGGCGGCTCAACAACACGCTGCCCGTGGGCGAGGAGCCGCACATGCCGCCGGCGGCCGAGCTGCTGCCGTGTCTAGCCTACTCCACGTTCGCCTCCTGGGAGGAGGTAGCCGAGTTCAACCGCCGCGTCCACGAGGGCCTGCCCGGTCTCACGCCCGAGCTGGAGGCGCTGGTCGAGCAGGAGGCGCCGCCCCACCTTCCCCCGTTGCAGAGGGTCCAGCGCCTGGCCGCCTGGGTCCGCGATCGCGTCCGTTACCTCTCCGCCAACCACGAGCCGCGGGGCTACTCGCCCCATCCTCCCGCCAAGGTGTGTGCAGACGGCTACGGCGATTGCAAGGACAAAAGCCAGCTCTTGCTCGAGATACTCAAGCACGCGCAGATACCCGCGGCGCTGGCCTACCTGAACACCGACGAGCAGCCCCAGGTGTGCGACGATGTGCCCTTCCCCGCCGCGAACCACGTGATTGTGCTTGTAGAAGCCGGCGGACAGCCGCTCTGGATCGATCCCACCGGCAGCCTGGGTGCATGGAACATGCTGGCTCCCAGCGTCTGCGGCCGCCGCGCATTTGTCTGGGATGGGCAACACATCCGCCTGCTTACCACCCCCATGCTGCGGGCAGAAGAGAACCGCGTGGAGCAAGAGAGCGAGCTGGTAATCGACGCGGCAGGCACGGGCCGCTGGAAAATGCGCCGCACCTACTGGGGGCAGGAGGCGTGGACGGCACGCGAGACGATGCTCGCCCAAAGCGCATCTCAGCGGCGGCAGGCGCTGGCGGCCGAGTTCCAGTCCGTGTACAGCCAGGCGCGCCTGCTGGAGTTCAAGCTGGAGGAGCCTGCCCTCTCCGACCCCGATCAACCGCTTGTGCTGGAAGCCGAGCTGGAAATTGCCCAAATGACAGAAGGCGATGAGGGGCTGCTGCTGCAAGTCGCCAACGTGCTGTCCCAGGGTCTATTAGCCGAAGACCTCTCCACCCCCCGCCGCTGGCCGTATCTGCTGGATTGGCCGTTTGAAGTGCGGCACCGCCTGAGCGTGGTACTGCCAACGGCCTATGTGTTTCAAAGCTTGCCCGAAAGCACAGAAGTGCCATCCCAGTGGGGCAGCAGCTCCCTGGCCGTGAGCGCCGGCCCCGACCCGCGCCGCGTGGAACTCGAGTGGCAGCTTCGCCTGCAAGCAACCCGCGTCGCCCCCGAAGATCTGCCCGAGTTTCAAACCTTCGCCCAGCAGGCGTCTGAACTGGCCGTGCAGTTCCTGTTTGCCGCGCCCAGCGAAGACCCGGCGGATATTCCCGCCCTGGTAGACGCCTTCTCTCGCAACGAGGCCGACGCAGCCACCGCGCACGCGCTGGCACAACTGCTCATCAGTGAGGAGCGGCTCGAAGAGGCATGGCAGATCCTCTCGCGCGCCATCGCGGCCACGCCGGACGATCCGGCCCTGCGGGAACTGGCCCTGCGCTGCGCGCCCTCGCCGCAGGAGGCCCTGCGCGTGCAGCGCGAGCTTGCCGAGCGCTGGCCCGAACAGGGTGCATACCTGCTGCAACTGGCCCTGGCGCTGGAAGAGGTCGAGGACATGGCCGCGGCCCGCCAGACCCTGCTGCGCCTGGCAGAATTGCCCCAACCAGAATGGGCGGTGGAGGCACATTATCACCTGGCCCGCCATCATATCTGGACCAATGAGTTGGACAAGGCGGCCGAAGAGCTGGCCGCGGCACGCAATGCCAGCCCCGATGCCTATCGCCAACACATCGACGCACGCCTGCTTTTTGACCGTTTCGCATTCGGCGCGGATGGCGCCGATCCTTTCGGCAAGGGCGCGCTCGTCGTTGCGTAGC
>JAIMBC010000316.1 GCA_023511675.1 Pirellulales bacterium | reverse complement strand
GGCTTCCAGAGTCATCGGCAGCTTGGGGCTGCCGAACTCGTACTGGCCGTGGTGGCTGACGATCATGTGCTTCAGGCGCACGAGCAACTCCGCAGGCACGGGTTCGCCCCTGAGGCGTTCCACCTCGCGGGCCTTGCACTCGAGCAGACCCACGCCCATCACCACGTGGCCGACAAGCTGGCCTTCGTTGGTATAGGAAAAACCCCGCTCATAGGCCAGCTCGTCGATCTTGCCCACGTCGTGCAAGAACGCCCCCATGGTGAGCAGCTCGGCATCGATTTCAGGGTAGCAGGGGGCAATGCGATGGCACAGCTCGATCAGTTGTACGACGTGCTCCAGCAGCCCGCCGACGTAGGCGTGATGGTTCTTGATGCCGGCCGGCGCCCGTGCAAAGCGGGTCATGAAGTGCTCATCGATCAGGAAGCACTCAGCCAGGCTGCGCAGGTGCGGGTTGGAGAGGCTGCGGAGCGCCTGCACCAGCCGCGAGCGTAAGGCATCGACATCCACGGCCGGCAGGGGCTGGAAATCGGCCTCGTCCACCTCCGCAGCCGTGGCGCGGCTGACGCTGGTGGCGATGACCTGCATGGCCCCCTGGTAGAGCTGCGCCGTCCCCTCGACGCGCACGTAATCTCCCGGCTCAAAGCTGCGGTAGTCTTCCTCCGTGGCGTTCCACAACCGCGCCGTGATGGTGCCCGTGCGGTCGCACAGCTCGACCTGCAAATAGAGATTGCCCATCCGGTTGGGGCGCAACTGCTTCTGCGTGGCCAGGAAGATCTCGTCGATGCACTCCTGGTCTGTGAGCTGGTTGATGAAGCGGCGCGCCATGCGGTGTGCTGAATCTTGAGCGGCGGCATCACGTGGCGGGGACCACATGGGCGGGGCCGCCGCGCAGCGGGGATCAACTGTTCAAGGGCACGTTCGGGTCGTCCGCCACGTTGACCCACACGTGGACGTGCGGCGTACCTCGGAAGTACCAGACGAAGGCAGGCCCTTCCAGCCGCCAGCAATCCCACACCTGGTCGTCGCCCAGGTCGCCCTCCTGATAGAAGGCAAGCGAGCAGGCATCGAGCCCGCCCTGGCTGCTGAGACAGGCGGCCGCCTCGTCCCGATCGGACTGGCGGTAGGGCTCTAGCAGCAGCCGTAACACCTCTTGCAGGCGGGCCTTCTGGTCGCTGCTCAGCTCCGTTACCGGTATGCCCGGACGCTGGGAGCGGAAGCCCACGGCCGACTCCTCGGGCAGCCTCTCCACCAGCGCGAGCTTGCGCTGCTTGCCGTCCAACATCTGGTACAGCTTGTTGGCTTCGAGCGCCTGGTGCCAGAATACGTTGCCTTCGTGCTGGGGGCCTTCGTGGAAATTGTCGGGGCAGCTTCCCGCGTGGCCGTAGAAGATCGGCCCGCCAAAAGCCACGTGCTCGGCTGAGTTGCCGTCGCACCGGATGGTCATGTGTCGGCCGGTCATCACAAACTGGAATGGTCCGTTGCCCGGCGTGCCAAACAGCGCGATCGATTGGCTGCGGCCATAGCCGCCGGCATCGTCTTGTAGCTGCTGATCGATCCGCGCATGCCAGTCAGGCTGAAGGATGCCCTCGAAGATGGCCCGAATCAGCTCTTGCTGGTCCTTGGTGTAGAAGTCGCTGTAGATCACCGGCTCGGTGATGTTCCAGTTGTTCGAGATCCGCGTTCGCAACAGGCCCCACTCGGGATGCTGGTAATCCCACGGAAAACAGATCTTGGCCCGCTGCGCCTCGCTCAGCGATTCGTAGAGCAGCTTGACCAGCGGCTCGGGCTCGCGGCCGTAATCAAACGTTGCCGCACGCCCGCGAGCCGACCCCGCGAGCATGCCCGCCAACGGAGCCGCAGCGGCAGCCGCCAAGGTACCCGTGGCCGCTTGCAACAGCTCGCGGCGGTTCCATTGGTTGGGGGCGGAAGCAGGTTCGCAAACAGGGCAGCAGCGGGATCGGGCGTTCATCACACGGCTCTCCAGGCACAGGGAACGGCTCGGCTCATTAGACCGCGCCCTGCCGCGAGAGAGAAGGGGGGCATGCCTCCCGCCGTTTACGCCTTCTTCCCCCGCTGCTGCCTGAAAGCGCCCTGCGCGGTGGCTCCTGGCTCCATCCCAGGGCGTGCTGCCATTCCACGACCGTGCAGCAAGCGCTCCCATCCGCCTCAACAAGCGGTTTGTGCGGGCTGGTCGGTCCGCCCCACAGATGCCGCACATGTACGGTTGCCGCCGTGGACCACGATCCACCCAAGATCATGTTGCAGTATAATCCCTCTGGCGCCGTAGCACTTCCTGTTGCCTGGACACGCGGCGGGGGTGCAGCCCTGTATCTACAGGCGGGCCCTCATCCCTTGCTACAACCGCGGTACCTGGCTCGCAGGCGAACGGCCCGCCACCACCGCTGGGCCGCAAAACGGCAAGTTGCTTGCCCGCGCTCGGCCTTGCCCTAGCCCGCCTGCCGGACTGTCGGCCGCTTGCCGCTGACGCTGCCCGAGAGGCTCTGGCTCGTGGCCATCGACGCCAACGGCGGCAGCCCCACAATGTCGTTCACAGAGGCCTCGATGCCATGGCAGATCTCGTCCAGCCGCAAATCGTCTTCGGCCGTGCCGAAAGGCTCTTCGATCTCCTCGGCAATCAGTTCCAGGCCGATGAGCAGATAGGCCAGCACCATGCCCAGAGGTATCGTCCAGAACTGTAGATCGCGGGCATAGCCCCAGGGGACGGCCAAGAGGTACACCAACACGCCTTGCCGGATGTAGCCGAGGTAGCTCTTGGAAATCGGCGTTTTGACGATGCGTTCGCAGGCACCGCAAATATCCATCAGGCTCTTCAGATGCGTGTCGAGCAAGAGGGCCTCGTAGCCGTCGATCACGCCGCGATGCTTCCAGTCGGCCAGCTCCTCGTACAGCCGGTTGGCGATGAACTTGGGCACGTGCTCAGCCGGCAAAGCGAGATCGTCGTATCCCCGCCGCGTCTTCACCCTCCTGCCGCCGCGGAGGTGTTCCTTGAGCGCATAGGCAAAGGTGCTGATCAGCACGCCCACGGCGCGCATGCTGACGGCATCTGCCCGCGCTAGCGTGCGCACTTTGATGGCCAAATTGCGGCTGTCGTTCACAAGCTGCCCCCACAGCTTGCGCCCTTCCCACCAGCGGTCGTACGCCGTATTGGTGCGAAAGGTGAGCAGCAGCGTCATCACCACGCCGACCACAGAGATCACCGTGGACGAGATGTTCACACGGTCCTTTAGCAGCAGTATGTCGGCGATCACCACAGCGCTGAAGTACAGGCCTGCCATAATGACCAGGCCCCAGGTCTTGGTGGCGATGGGCGTGCGGTGAAAGGAGCTGACCACGTCGATCCAGCGCATCGGCAGAACTCGTTTACGCGGTATGCTGGCAGTGTGGGCAAAAGAAGGTTGACCGCTGCGCCTGCACAATCCTCTCAATTGCGGTCCGGCAGCGGCGGCACGGTAGGCCGGCACGATTGTACACTCTGTGGTGGTTCTGGTAGCTGCCGCTTTGGTTCAGGGCATTTCTGTAGGTGCCGTCAGCCAGGGTGGAGCCTTCGTAACGTATGGCCTGCCGCAGCACCCGGTGCAGTGCGGCCGCCAGTGCCCGCCACTGCCCGGCTGTGATCTTACTGCACGGGGCGCGCGGGTCGAGCCGGGCTAGGTACAAGGCCTCGGAGGCATAGAGATTGCCCACGCCCGCCAGCACTACTTGGTCCAGCAGGGCCACCTTGATGGCCCGGCGGCTTCGGCCGAGGCGTGCCGCAAGCTCCTGCCATGAGATCTCCAGCGCATCGGGGCCGAGGCGGTTGTCTGCCCAGGGGGTGGGCTCCCTGGCCGCATACAGGCGCACCGTGCCCAGCCCTCGACGGTCCCAGAAGATCAGCTTGAGGGGGGGCTGCCCGCCGAATTCGAGCTGCAACCGCACATGGTGCGGATCCGGGGGATCGGCCAGCAGCACCAGCCCCGTCATTCGCGGCTCGATGGCCAGGAAGTCGCCGCTTTCCAGGGCCAGCACCAGCCGCTTGCCGTAGCGTTGGAGGGCAGAGATGGTCTGGCCGACCAGGCGGCGCCGCAGGCTGGCGATGGGGGGCTGCACGCGGATGGGCCTGTAGCGGCAGCGGGGCTGGCGTACGGCGGAGATGGTGCGGCCGGCGAGGGGGGCGAGGCCGCGGCGCATGGTTTCCACTTCAGGAAGTTCGGGCATGGGGGCATGGTAGCAAAGCGTGCGGGCTTGGGGAGGGAATGTGCCGTATGGGATTGGGGGGCGGGTGGTCCTGGGGGGATGGTTTTTGGGATCGAGTTAGATGCAAGTCATTGTAAGACAAGGATTTATGTCAATGCAGGGCTGGGGGGCTGGGAGTTTGGCAAAATCTGTTTAGGGCTATTGACAGGATGGGTCGAGGTTGTAGAATACAACGCTCCGAGGAGGCCCATGCTGAGGCGTGGGGCTCGCAGGATCTTTGACAATCTGGTTGTACCCCAAAGAGTTAAGCCAGCAGGCCGTGATGGCCGGTTTGCCGCGAGGCGGCCGGCAAGCGAGGCAAACTCTCAATGCTAGCGGACCGTGCGTTCAGCCGCGAGGCTGGGCGATACGGAGAAGCAGATAGTTAATTGAAGGGTTTGATCCTGGCTCAGAATGAACGTTGGCGGCGTGGATTAGGCATGCAAGTCGAGCGTGTACCCCGCAAGGGGGAAAGCGGCGTAAGGGACAGTAACACGTGGATTACCTACCTCCTGGTCTCGAATAGCTGCGGGAAACTGCAGGTAATGCGAGATAAAGTCTTCGGACCAAAGGTGCGATTCCGCCGGGAGATGGGTCCGCGTCCTATTAGCTAGTTGGTAGGGTAATGGCCTACCAAGGCGATGATGGGTAGTGGGTGTGAGAGCACGACCCGCGTCACTGGGACTGAGACACTGCCCAGACACCTTCGGGTGGCTGCAGTCGAGGATCTTCGGCAATGGGCGCAAGCCTGACCGAGCGACGCCGCGTGCGGGATGAAGGCCTTCGGGTTGTAAACCGCTGTCAGTGGGGAGGAAATGTCGGGCTGTAATTCATAATCGGCCCGGCTTGACCTATCCGCAGAGGAAGTCAGGGCTAAGTTCGTGCCAGCAGCCGCGGTAAGACGAACCTGACGAACGTTATTCGGAATCACTGGGCTTAAAGGGTGCGTAGGCGGCGCGGAAAGTTGGGTGTGAAATCCCTCGGCTCAACCGAGGAATGGCGCTCAAAACTACCGTGCTCGAGGGAGATAGAGGTGAGCGGAACTTCGGGTGGAGCGGTGAAATGCTTTGATATCCGAAGGAACACCTGTGGCGAAAGCGGCTCACTGGGTCTTTTCTGACGCTGAGGCACGAAAGCTAGGGGAGCGAACGGGATTAGATACCCCGGTAGTCCTAGCCGTAAACGATGAGCACTGGGTTGAAGGGTCCTCCATAGCCCTCCAGCCGTAGCGAAAGTGTTAAGTGCTCCGCCTGGGGAGTATGGTCGCAAGGCTGAAACTCAAAGGAATTGACGGGGGCTCACACAAGCGGTGGAGGATGTGGCTCAATTCGAGGCTACGCGAAGAACCTTATCCTGGCCTTGACATGCACGGATTAACCCCGTGAAAGCGGGGCCACGCCTTCGGGTGGAACGTGCACAGGTGCTGCATGGCTGTCGTCAGCTCGTGTCGTGAGATGTCGGGTTAAGTCCTCTAACGAGCGAAACCCTTGTCACTAGTTGCCAGCGGGTCATGCCGGGGACTCTAGTGAGACTGCCGGCGTTAAGCCGGAGGAAGGTGGGGATGACGTCAAGTCCTCATGGCCTTTATGGCCAGGGCCGCACACGTCCTACAATGGCACGCACAAAGGGAAGCAAAGCCGTGAGGTGGAGCAAATCTCAAAAAACGTGCCCCAGTTCGGATTGCAGGCTGCAACTCGCCTGCATGAAGCCGGAATCGCTAGTAATCGCGGGTCAGCATACCGCGGTGAATGTGTTCCTGAGCCTTGTACACACCGCCCGTCAAGCCACGAAAGTGGGGGGTATCCGAAGTCGCTGTGGTAACCGCAAGGAGCTAAGCGCCGAAGATAAACTCCGCGATTGGGACTAAGTCGTAACAAGGTAGCCGTAGGGGAACCTGCGGCTGGATCACCTCCTTTCTAAGGATCAGTCTGCTTCGGCGATGCTCACATCGCCGAAGCCCATGTG